>NZ_JBIVJP010000025.1:11401-187940 GCF_044750285.1 Streptomyces sp. NPDC088812
GAGATCCTCGAACTGAAGAACACCATCAACACGATGGTCGACCAGCTCTCCGCCTTCGCCGACGAGGTCACCCGCGTCGCCCGCGAGGTCGGCACGGCCGGCAATCTCGGCGGGCAGGCCACGGTCCGGGGTGTCTCGGGCACCTGGAAGGACCTGACGGACAACGTCAACGTGATGGCGTCGAACCTGACCGGTCAGGTGCGGTCCATCGCGCAGGTCGCCACCGCGGTGGCGCGCGGCGACCTGTCCCAGAAGATCACCGTCGAGGCCAAGGGCGAGGTCGCCGCGCTCGCGGACGTCATCAACACGATGGTGGACACGCTCTCGGCGTTCGCCGACGAGGTCACCCGCGTCGCCCGCGAGGTCGGCACGGAGGGACGCCTCGGCGGCCAGGCGCACGTGCCGAACGTGGCCGGCACCTGGAAGGACCTCACCGACAACGTCAACTCGATGGCCAACAACCTCACCGGCCAGGTGCGCAACATCGCGCTGGTGACCACGGCCGTGGCCCGCGGCGACCTGTCGAAGAAGATCGACGTCGACGCCCGCGGCGAGATCCTCGAACTCAAGACGACGATCAACACGATGGTCGACCAGCTCTCCGCCTTCGCCGACGAGGTCACCCGCGTCGCCCGCGAGGTCGGCACCGAAGGACGCCTCGGCGGCCAGGCCGAGGTGGAGGGCGTCTCGGGCACCTGGAAGCGCCTCACGGAGAACGTCAACGAGCTGGCCGGCAACCTGACCCGGCAGGTCCGGGCGATCGCCGAGGTCACCAGCGCGGTCGCCGAGGGCGACCTGACGCGGTCGATCAACGTGGAGGCCTCCGGCGAGGTCGCCGAGCTCAAGGACAACATCAACTCGATGGTGGAGTCCCTGCGCGAGACCACCCGGGCCAACCAGCAGCAGGACTGGCTCAAGACCAACCTCGCGCGGATCTCCGGCCTCATGCAGGGGCACCGGGACCTGCCCGTGGTGGCCGAGCTGATCATGGACGAGCTGGTGCCGCTGGTGTCGGCCCAGTACGGGGCCTTCTACCTCGCCGAGGAGGACGGTCGGGGGCCGGAGCTGCGGCTCGTGGGCGCCTACGGCTACCCCGACGACGACGACCGCCCGACCCGTATCCCGTTCGGCCGCTCGCTGGTCGGCCAGGCCGCGCGCAGCCGCCGTACGATCACGGTCGACGAGCTGCCGGCAGGGTACGTCACGATCTCGTCGGGGCTCGGGAAGGTGGAGCCGAGCGCGCTGATCCTGCTGCCGATCCTGTTCGAGGGGCAGGTGCTCGGGGTCATCGAGCTGGCGTCGGTGAGCGCGTTCACCCAGATCCACCGGGACTTCCTGGAGCAGCTGCGGGAGACCATCGGCGTCAACGTCAACACCATCGTGGCGAACGCCCGCACCGACGAGCTGCTCGACGAGTCGCAGCGGCTGACCGCCGAACTCCAGGCCCGCTCGGCGGAGTTGCAGTCGCAGCAGGAGGAGTTGCAGCGGTCCAACGCCGAGCTGGAGGAGAAGGCCTCCCTGCTGGTGGCGCAGAACCGGGACATCGAGGCGAAGAACCTCCAGATCGAGCAGGCCCGGCAGGAGCTGGAGGCGCGGGCGCAGCAGCTGTCGCTGGCGTCGAAGTACAAGTCGGAGTTCCTGGCGAACATGAGCCACGAGCTGCGCACTCCGCTCAACAGCCTGCTGATCCTCGCCCAGCTGCTCGCCCAGAACCCGTCGCGCAACCTGACGCCGAAGCAGGTGGAGTACGCGGGCATCATCCACTCCGCGGGCTCGGACCTGCTCCAGCTGATCAACGACATCCTGGACCTGTCGAAGGTCGAGGCCGGCAAGATGGACGTCTCCCCGGAGCGGGTGCCGCTGCGGCAGCTCATCGAGTACGTCGAGGCGACGTTCCGGCCGATGACCACGCAGAAGAGCCTGGAGTTCTCCGTCAACACGGCTGCCGGGGCCCCCGCGGACCTGCTGACCGACGACTCCCGGCTGCGCCAGGTGCTGCGCAACCTGCTGTCCAACGCGGTCAAGTTCACCGAGCAGGGCGGTGTGGAGCTGCGGATCGAGCCGGTGGCCGCCGACGAGGTGCCCCAGGGCGTGGTGCGGGGCGGCACGGTGGTCGCCTTCCGGGTGCGGGACACCGGCATCGGTATCCCTGAGCAGCACCTGGAGACCATCTTCGGCGCCTTCCAGCAGGCCGACGGCACCACCAGCCGCAAGTACGGCGGCACCGGACTGGGACTGTCCATCACCCGCGAGATCGCCCATCTGCTCGGCGGTGCGGTGACGGTGGACAGCACGCCCGGCAAGGGCAGCACGTTCACGCTCTACCTGCCGGTCGCCCGGGTGGACTTCGAGGAGCCGGCCGGCAACGGACGGGCGGTGGAGCGCAGGCCGGACGACGAGCCGGTGCCGCTCGCGTCGCCCGCCTCCGGCGCCCTGCCGTCGGCGTCCGGCGCGTCCGCGCAGAAGCCCCGCCGGCTGCTGGTGGTGGAGGAGCGTCCGCGCGGTCTGCTGACGCTGGTCGCCGAGAGCGTGGTGGCGGACATCGCGCGCGGCCGGGACGACGGCAGCCCGCCGCCGCCGGTCGACATCGTCACCGCCGTCGGGGCGCAGGAGGCGGCCGGGGCGCTGGCCGCCGAGCCGTGCCACTGCGTGGTGCTGGAGCTGGGCATGCCCGGCGCGGAGGCCTCCCGCTTCCTGGAGGCGTTCCAGGGGGACTCGGCGCTGGCGGGTGTGCCGGTCCTGGTGCACAGCGGCCACCGTGCCGACCTCGCCCAGGAGGAGACGTTGCAGTCCCGGGCCGCGGGCCGGCCGCTGGAGTTCCTCTCCAGCCTGGACGAGCTGCGGGAGCGGATCACGCTGCACCTGTCGGCCGAGGAGCCCGGGGACGTGCTCGCCCTGGTCCGGCCGGACGAGCCGCAGCCCGTGGGGCCCCCGCCCGTCGACGACGCCGTCGTGGGCCGTACGGTCCTCGTGGTGGACGACGACGCGCGCAACCTGTTCGCCCTGAGCGGCATCCTGGAGCTGCACGGCATCCGGGTGCTGCACGCGGAGAACGGGCGTGAGGGCATCGAGACGCTGCGCGGCAACCCGGACGTCGCCCTGGTCCTGATGGACGTGATGATGCCGGAGATGGACGGGTACACGGCCACGGCCGAGATCCGTACGATGCCGCGGTACGCGGATCTGCCCATCATCGCGGTGACGGCCAAGGCCATGCCCGGCGACCGGGAGAAGAGCCTCGCCTCGGGGGCCAGTGACTACGTGACCAAGCCCGTCGACACCCACGACCTGATGTCCTGCGTCCGCCGCTGGCTGACCGCCTGAGCGCGGCCGTCCTTCCGAGCGCCGGTCGTCCCGGCCGAGGAGTCATCGCACCGTGAGCATTCCCGAACAGCCGCACGACCGGCACGACGGTCCGGCAGGGCCGGCGCCGTCGGCCTCCGTCTCCCCGGGGACCGGGGACGGACCGGCACCGCCGGTCCGGAGCTCCGTCGACCCGTCGTCCCTCGCACCGGCCGGCACCGACCCGTCGGTGCCGGCACAGGTCGCCACCGCCCCGCCGGCCTCCGCACCGGGGGCCGGCCGCGGGTCCGAGGGCGCGAACCCCACCCCGGTGGGCCGCCTCGCGGCCACGGTCGAGCGGCTGCGCCGTGAGGTGCGGGCGGCGCAGGCGGAGGCCGAGGGGCGGGCGCTGGTCGAGCTGGCCAAGGGCATCCTGGTGGAGCGGCTGGGGTGCGGGCCGGCCGAGGCCGCCCGGCAGCTGACCGAACTGGCGGAGCAGGCCGGGATGTCGCCGCTGGAGTTCGCGGTGGACGTCATCAACCAGGCCGCCAAGGACCGGGTGTCGGAGGTGACCGACGCCTTCTTCGCGACCGTCTCGGGTGCCGGGGCGCCGGTCGAGACCTCCGCGGCCGTACGGCTGCGGGCCGCGGAGAGCGGGGCGCTGGCCGCGCACGACGCCCAGGCGGTCGCCGACTCCCTGCTGCAGCACGCCCTGGGCCCGCTGGGCGCGGTGGCCGTGGCGATCTGGGCGGCGGGCTCCGACGGGTCGCTGACGCTGGCCGGGAGCGCCGGCTTCCCCGCCGGCGAGGCCACCCGCTGGCGCTACGTCCCCCCGGACGTCCTCACGGTGGCCCGCCACGGGCTCACCGAGCGCTCGGCGCAGTGGATCGCGTCCCTGGCGCAGACCGGGCTGCCCACCATCGGCCGGCACCTGTACCCCGACGGCGGCCGGGTCGCCCTGCCCGCCGGGACCGGGGGGCGGGTCCACGGGGTCCTGGAGATCGCGTGGCCGGGTCCGCTGGAGCCGCAGCCGCCCCAGGTCGTGCGGCAGGTGGAGGCGCTGGCGGAGCTGTGCGCGCACACGCTCCAGACCTACCCCCGCGGTGCGGGCGCCGACGCGGAGCCACGGATGCTGCCGGACGCGGCGGAGCTGATGGACCTGGCGGACGGGCTGCACGACCCGGCGCTCGTGCTGGTGCCGCACGTCGACGCGGCGGGACAGCTGGTGGACTTCCGCATCCAGCACGTCAACGACCGGTTCCTGGACCCGGCGGGACGGCCGCGCGCGGTGGTCAACGGCGCGCTGCTGCTGGAGGCGTACCCGATGGCCGCGGGCGGCAGCGACCTCTTCCAGCGCATCGAGCGCGTCCACGCCACCGGCGAGCCGTTCCGCGCCCGCCGGATGAGTCTGACCGCGCTGGTCGACGAGGTGCCGCTGTCGGCGGTCGCGGATCTGAGCATCAGCCGGCACGGCACCTGTGTGCTGCTGATCTGGCGCATCGAGGACGAGACGGCACGGCTGGCGAGCCTGTTGCAGCACGCGCAGCGCCTCGGCCGTATCGGCGGCTTCGAGGAGAACGTGCTGACGGGCGAGACCACCTGGAACGGGCAGATGTTCGCCCTGTACGGGAGGGACCCGTCGAGCGCCCCGGTGCCGCTGGAGGAACTGGCGGCGTACGCCCATCCGGACGACGCGGTGGCCATCGGCCGGTTCCTGCGCACGCTGCTGCACAACCGCCGTCCGGCCTCCGCCGCCTTCCGGCTCCAGCGGCCCGACGGGGTGACCCGGCACATGCGGATCGTCGCCGAGCCGGTGCTGGACACCGACGGCCGGCTGGTCGCGCTGCGCGGGGCCTACCAGGACATCTCGGCCCAGCACTGGACGGAGGTGGCGCTCGCCGCCACCCGTGACCAGCTCGCCCAGACCGAGCAGCACGCGAGCGAACGCAGCCGGCTGGCGCTCCAGCTCCAGCACGCGATCATGCCGCCCACCCGGCCACCGCTGGAGGCCCCCGGTCTCCAGGTGGCGGTCCGTTACCGGCCCGCCGAGGAGGAGCACCTGGTGGGCGGCGACTGGTACGACGCGGTGGTGCTGCCCTCGCGGCTGGTGATGCTGTGCGTGGGGGACGTGGCCGGGCACGGCATCGAGGCGGCGACCAGCATGGTGGTGCTGCGCAACGCGCTGCGCGGGCTGGCCGTGACCGGTGCCGGGCCGGGCCAGCTGCTGTCGTGGCTGAACATCGTCGCGCACCATCTGACGGGCGCGGTCACGGCCACGGCGGTGTGCGGTCTGTACGACCCGGTCCGGCGGACCCTGCGCTGGGCCCGGGCGGGCCATCTGCCGCCCGTCCTGGTACGCGCCTCGGGCGCCGCGCCGCTGCCGCTGCCGCTGCTGAAGGGCATGCTGCTGGGGGCGGTGCCGGAGACGACGTACGAGGAGGAGGAGATCCAGCTCGCCGCGGACGACACGCTGCTGATGTACACGGACGGGCTGATCGAGCGGCGGGACCGGTCGGTGGAGGAGTCGCTGACGCACCTGCTGAGCCAGGTCAGCACGGTTCCGCCGACGCTGGACCAGCAGTTGGACCGGCTGCTGACCTACAGCAGGTCCGACACGGACGACGACACCTGCATCGTGGGCATCAGGCTGGGGTAGCGCGGGGTCCTCCGGGTCACCCACGGGGCGGGTGCATGCGGGGACGGTTCCGGGGTATCCGCTCGGGCGCGGTACGACGCGAGAGCCGCAGGTGAAGAGGGGAAGCGACACCGGCCGTGTGGCCGGTGGGGCGTCCCGCCTCCACCCGGCTCTCGCGTCGTACCGCAGTCGCCCGCCGGGCCGCACGGCCCGGACCGTCAGTTTTCGGAGGTACTCGTGTCCATCGCCCAGAACCCGCTGTCCGTCGAGGTCACCCTGCCCCGCGACGACGTGGCCCTGGTCACGGTCGAGGGGCATCTGGACCTCGACACCGCGACCGAGTTCCAGGCCCATCTGGCCAACCAGCTCCATCACGGCCGACGCCACTTCCTCCTGGATCTGTCGGCGGTGCCGTTCATGGACTCGTCCGGTATGAACATCATTCTGCGGGTGTACCAGGAGGCGCGGGAGCTGCCCGGCACCGTGCACGTGATCAATCCCACGCCGGCGGTGCGCCGGGTGCTGGACCTCACCGGGGTCAGCCTCACCGTGCCGGTGTCCGAGAAGGTCGACGACGCCCTGGCGCTCATCGACCGTCCGCAGGCCGCCCCGGGTGACGAAGGGGCCTGACCGGCCGGCCGCCGCACACCGCGAACCCGCAGGTGCGCGGCGACCGGCGGCCCGCCCTCCGGCCGACAGTTGCCGTTTGACAACCATAGGCGCGAGGCAACAGAGTGGGCGGACCACTGACCTGGCCGAACTCCGGTGAGGGGCGCAGCCGTTGGAACGAGGACCGCTCGGCCGTCGAACACGCGTCGCCCCTTCGGGCAGGTGTCACGGCGGCCGCCGCACGAGCGGGTTGCCGGGCCGGAGCGGGGTGTCGTGGGCGATCGGCCCGTGGTTAGGGTTGTCGCCCGGCAAGAGTCACGTCCCCCGCCGTGCGCGGCAGGAGCGCGGCGGCAGGAAAGCAGACGAGGAGTGAGGCAGTGCCGGAGCACCAAGCGGCCGCACCGAACGGAACACCGGCCGACGAGATCGGAACCTTCCTGAGCCGCCGCCGGGAGCAGATCGCCCAGCGGTGGGCCGACGAACCCCTGTTCCGCACCGTGTACACCGTCGCGCGCGAGGAGGCGGTGGAGGCGGGCCGGAGCGTGGCGGACGCCCTGGCCCAGGTCGCCCGCACCGGCCGGGTCGAGGACTCCGACAGTCCGGGATTCGGCGCGGTGCGCGAGCAGTTGGCGCGGATGACGGCCGCCCGGTCCCGCTCCGGCCGGACCACCGCCCAGGTGTGCGGCGAGGTGGACGCCCTGCGGATCCACGCCGTGGACCTTCTGGTCGCCGACCTGCCGGACGCGACGGCGGAGCACCTCAGAGACTGCACCACCGCCTTGACCGTCCTCATGGGGACGCTGCGGCTGGTGGTGATGGAGACCGCGCTGACCGAGGCGCGGGCGCGCAGTGACCGGCAGCAGTTGGAGATGCTGGAGGTCGCCACGCCCGTGATCCGGCTGTGGGACGGCATCGTCGCCGTCCCGCTCATCGGCACGCTCGACAGCGCGCGCAGCCAGGTGGTGATGGAGACGCTGCTGGAGGCGGTCGTCGACCAGCAGGCCCGCTTCGCGATCCTGGACATCACCGGGGTGCCGACGGTCGACTCGCTGGTCGCGCAGCACCTGATGAAGACGGTGGCCGCCGTACGGCTGATGGGCGCGGAGTGCGTCGTCTCCGGCATCCGGCCGGCGATCGCCCAGACCATCGTGCACCTGGGACTGGACCTGGGGACCGTGGTCACCCGGGCCGGCCTGGCCGACGCCCTGTCGTACGCCCTCAACGGGCTCGGCGCCGACATCGTGCACACGACGCCCGGTGGTGCGGGTCCACGGTGAACGACCACTTCTCCCCAGCCGGCGCGGTGCCCGTGCCGGTGCTCAGGCTGGGTGACGTCCTGCTGGTCACGTTGCAGGGGGACCTGTACGACGGCGCGGCGGAACAACTCCAGCAGGACATCGTGGAGGCGATCGCCGGCAGCCGGGTGACCGGCGTGGTCATCGACATCTCGGGCGTGGAGATCGTCGACTCCTTCCTCGGGCGGGTGCTGGCCGAGATCGCGGCGAACGCCCGGCTGCTGGCCGCCCAGACCGTCGTGGCCGGCATGCGGCCCGCGGTCGCCCTCACCCTGGTGGAGCTGGGACTGACGCTCCCCGGGCTGCGGACCGCACTGAGCACGGAGGCGGCCCTGGAACTCCTCGGCCTGGACGGCGCGTCCGTCCCGCGCGGCCCTCGCCGGGAGCCCCGGTGAGCGGGACCGCCGCGGGCATCGAGGCCCGCCTGCCGATCCGCACGGAGCGGGACCTGGTGTGGGTGCGGCAGCATGTGCGGCAGGCGGCCGCCGCGCTCGGCTTCAGTCTGGTCGAACAGACGAAGCTGGTCACGGCGGCCAGCGAACTGGCCCGCAATACGCTGGTCTACGGCGGCGGCGGTGAGGTGGACGCGTCGCCCGTCTCCGACGGGCACCACCGGGGACTGCGGCTGGTCTTCTCGGACGACGGTCCGGGCATCGCCGACCTGGAGCAGGCGCTGAGTGACGGCTACACCTCCGGCGACGGGCTGGGCCTCGGTCTGGGCGGCGCGCGGCGGCTGGTGCACGACTTCGCCATCGACAGCACGCCCGGTGCCGGTACGACGGTGACGGTGACCTCGTGGGCGGCCCGCCCGCCCCGGCCGCGTGAGGAGTTCTGATGCCGCGCGTGTGGGACGTCCCGGTGCACGACCCGACGCGGGTGCGCGACGCGCGCGTGGCCGCGGAGGAGGCCGCGGCGCGCGTGGGCCTCGACGAGTCGCGCGCGGCGGCCGCCGCGCTGGTGGCGACGGAGCTGGCCACCAACCTCCTCAAGCACGCCGGCGGCGGCCGGCTGCTCGTGGACACGGTCGCCCCGCCGGGCGGACGGGGCGGGGCCGTCGTCCAGATAGCCGCCGTGGACCACGGGCCGGGCATGGCCGACGTACCGGCCGCGCTGGGCGACGGGTTCTCCACGGCCGGCTCCCTGGGGGCCGGTCTGGGCACCTGCCGGCGGGTGGCCGACGACTTCCACCTGCACAGCGTCCCCGGACGGGGCACGGTCGCACTGGCCCGCGTCGGCGCGGCGGCGTCGGCGGACACCGGGGAGCCCGTGCCCGTGCGGGCCGGTGGGGTGAACGTGCCGTTCGCCGGTGACGAGTTCTCCGGGGACGCCTGGACGTGGGTGCGCGCCGACGACCGGTACACCCTCATGCTGGCCGACGGGCTGGGGCACGGCCCTGAGGCGGCCCGCGCCTCGACCGCCGCGGTCGAGGAACTGCGCCGCTCGGCCCACCTCGGACCCGCTCAGGTGCTGCGCCGCCTGGACGGCGCGCTGCGCGGCACGCGGGGCGCGGCGGTCGCGCTGGCCCAGGTCGACGTACGGACCGGACGGCTGAGGTGCGCCGGGATCGGGAACGTGGGGGCACGGCTGCGCGAGGGCGACTCCTGGCGCCATCTGCTCTCCCGGCCCGGCATAGTGGGCGTGCACCGCCCGGCCACCCTGACCGAGACCGAGGCCGTGTGGGCCCCGGACCGTGTGCTGGTGCTGCACAGCGACGGTCTGCCCAGCCGCTGGGTGCCGCCGTCCGACCCCCTGCTGCCGGCCGCCGACCCGGCGGTGACCGCCGCGGTGATCGTGCGTGACGCCAGCAGCCCCGCCCGCCCGGTGCGTGACGACACCGCCGTGGCCGTCCTGTCCCCGACCCCGGCGGACCGCCCATGATGCGTACCTGGCAGATCACCTCCGTCACCGACGCGGCACGCGCCCGGATCGCCGCCGCGCGCCTGGCCGCCGCGTTCGGCGTCGCGCCCCTGGAGCGGACGCGGCTGGCGACCGCGCTCAGCGGACGGCTGCGCCAGTGTCTGACCAAGGGCGGCACCTGGCGGCTCACCCTGGAGACGGCCGACGGGCTGCTGCGGGCCGATGTCACCCCCGCCCTCGCCGCCGGTGAACCGCCCTGGCAGGTCGCCGTGGACTGCCCCGAACCCGCGGACGCCACCGCGTGGGCCCTGGTCGCCGACGACCCCGGAGTCCTCGCGGAGGCCCTGCTCGGCGCCGACGAGGACACCGGGCTCGTCCTGGACCGGCTCGCCGAACAGGAGGAACTGGTCGCCTTCCACCGGGAGGAGCTGCACCAGACCAACCAGGGCGTCCTGGCGCTGCACGCCGAGCTGGACGCCGCCGGGCGGGCCCAGCGCGAGGCCTTCGCGGCGGAGCGTGCGGCCCGGCAGGAGGCGGAGAGCGCCCGGCGCCGGCTGAGGTTCCTGGCCGACGCCAGCGCGGTGCTGACGGCCTCCCTCAACCACGAGGAGATCGTGCGCCGGCTGCCCGAACTGCTGGTGCCCGAGTACGCGGGCACGGTCGACGTCTGGCTCTTCGAGGACGGGGACGACGACCGCCACCCCTCGGTCCCGCACCCGGCGGCCGCCGTGACAGCCGCCCGCACCGGACGGCCCCAGTACGCGGCCGACCACCCCGGCGGTCTGTCCGGCGTGGACGACCAGCCGCCGTCTGCGCTGCACCCCCGGCGGCCGCTGCTGTGCGTGCCGCTGCCGACGCGGCGCGCGCCGCTGGGCGTGCTGACCCTCACGCCGCCCGGCGAGCGCTGGGACCCCGACGACGCCGTCATGCTGATCGAACTGACCCGGCGGGCCAGCACCGCGCTCGACAACGCGCGGCGCTACGAGCACAACCGGGACATCGCCGAGACGCTCCAGCGCGCCCTGCTGACCGAGCTGCCGACCACCCCGGGGCTGCGGCTGGCGGCCCGCTACCTGCCCGCGACGTACGGGCTGAACATCGGCGGCGACTGGTACGACGCGTTCCGGCAGCCCGACGGCAGCCTGATCACCGTGATCGGCGACGTGACCGGGCACGGGCTGCACGCGGCGGTGATGATGAGCCAGCTGCGCACCGCGCTGCGGGCCTACGCCGTGGACGGGGGCAGCCCGGGCGTGCTGCTGACCCGGCTGCACACCTTCCTGCACCACCTCCAGCCCGACCTGTACGCGACGGCCGTCATCGCCCGCTTCCAGCCGGGCGAACCCGTCCTGACGTGGGCGGCCGCCGGACATCCGCCGCCCGTGCTGCGCGACCCGGACGGGCGGGTGCGCACGCTGGACGCCAAGCCGGGGGCGATGCTCGGCATCCCGCTGCGGCAGGAGATCGCCGACCACACGGTCCCGCTGGCGCCGGGGTCGACCCTGGCCCTGTACACGGACGGCCTGGTCGAGCGGCGCGCCCACGGCATAGACCCGGGCATCGCCCGGCTCGCGGCGGCGCTCGGCGCGTTCCGCACCGAGGAGCTGGACACGGACCTGGACGCGTCGGCCGAGCGCATCCTGGACCCGATGCTCAGCGACTCCGAGCGCGACGACGACGTCTGTCTCCTGCTCAGCCACATCGACAGCCGGACGGGGGCGGTGACTGTGGGGGCCTGAGGCCGGGGGCCTGAGGCCAGGGCCAGGGCCGGAGACCTGAGGCCAGGGCCGGAGGCCGGGGGCCGAGGGCCAGGGCCGGAGGCCGGGAGCCAGGGCCGGAGGCCGGGAGCCAGGGCCGGAGGCCGGGAGCCAGGACCGGGGGCCGGGGGCCAGGACCGGAGGCCGGGGGCCGGGGGCCAGGGCCGGGGGCCGAGGGCCAGGACCGGAGGCCGGGAGCCGAGGGCAAGGGCCGGAGGCCGGGAGCCAGGACCGGAGGCCGGGGCTTGAGGCCGGAGGCCGGGGCCGGAGGCCGGGGCCGGAGGCCGGGGCCGGAGGCCGGGGCCGGAGGCCGGGGCCGGAGGCCGGGGCCGGAGGCCGGAGGCCGGGCCAGGACCGGGGCCGGGGCCGGAGGCCTGTCAGGTGTCCGGTGTGTCGGTGTTGGCCTGCCGGAAGGCGAAGAGACCGTGCTCCAGGGCGGTGCGCTGCGCCGTCGTCATGCCCTCGAACACGGCCGCCAGCCGGCGGACGCGCCGGTCGGTGACGTCCGCGAGGACACGCCGGCCGTAGGCGGTCAGCATGAGCTGCACCTCGCGCCGGTTGCGTGGCTGCACGGTCCGCTCCAACAGCCCGGCCGCCTCCAGCCGGTCGCACAGGCGGCTCGCGGTGGGCAGCCCGATGCCGAGGTGCTCGGCGAGGCCGGTCAGATTGAGTTCCGGGCTGCGCCGCACCGTTCTGAGGGCGAGCAGCTGCCGGTCGGGCAGCCGGGGCGCGGTCTCCTCGGCGGCCGCGAGCCAGCAGGCCACCAGGCTCTCCACCGCGTCCACGACCCGCCGAGCCGCCGCTTCCCGGGTCTCCCCCCGGTCGTTCTCGGAGCCCTCCGCGCACCCCACGCCGCTACCCTCCGGCCACCGCACTTGTCATGTACGTCGAGCTACCCGAAGGGCCCGGGCGTACACAGGTCCATTGACGGGTACGTCGGTTTCTTCGGAAGAAACGTTCGTCTGCGTGCGCCGCCCGGCTGGCGGAACCGCTCCGGTCGGGGTGGGATCGACGGGACCGGCGCCGACCGGACCGATCAGGTGCGAAGGGGCCGTCCGGCGGGCACGCGCATGACGTCGAGGCAGACCGCCCGGAGCCGCAGAAAGGGATGGACATCGTGACACGACCCAGGATCCTGGTGGTGGGTGCGGGCTTCGCGGGGGTGGGGTGCGTGCGGCGCCTGGAGCGCAGGCTCGCCCCCGACGAGGCCGACGTCACCCTGGTGACACCGTTCAGCTACCAGCTCTATCTGCCGCTGCTGCCGCAGGTCGCCTCCGGCGTGCTGACGCCCCAGTCGATCGCCCTCTCGCTGCGCCGCAGCAGCAAGTACCGCACCCGGATCATCCCGGGCGGCGCCATCGGCGTGGACCTCAAGTCGAAGGTCTGCGTCGTCCGGACCATCACCGACGAGATCGTCGACGAGCCGTACGACTACATCGTGCTGGCTCCCGGCAGTGTCACCCGGACCTTCGACATCCCCGGGCTGACGGATCACGCCTTCGGGATGAAGACGCTCGCGGAGGCCGCCTACGTCCGCGACCACGTCATCACCCAGCTCGACCTCGCCGACGCCAGCCAGAACCCCGCCGAACGGGCCTCACGGCTGCAGTTCGTGGTCGTCGGCGGCGGCTACGCGGGCACCGAGACCGCCGCCTGCCTGCAACTGCTCACGCACAACGCGATCAAGCGCTACCCGCGGCTGGACCCGGGCCTGATCAAGTGGCACCTCATCGACATCGCCCCGAAGCTGATGCCGGAGCTGGGCGACCGGCTCGGCCGCAGCGCCCAGGAGGTGCTGCGCCGGCGCGGGATCGAGATCTCGCTGGGGACGTCCATCGCCAAGGCCGGTCCCGAGGAGGTCACCTTCACCAACGGGCGGGTGGTCCCCACCCGCACGCTGATCTGGACCGCCGGTGTCGTGGCCAGCCCGCTCATCGCCACCCTCGGCGCGGAGACCGTCCGCGGGCGCCTGGCGGTCACGTCCGAGATGTGCCTGCCGGGCCAGGACGGGGTGTTCGCGCTCGGGGACGCCGCCGCGGTGCCCGACGAGGCCAAGGGCGAGGCGGGCGCCGTCTGCCCGCCCACCGCGCAGCACGCCATGCGGCAGGGCCGGGCCGTCGCCGACAACGTCATCGGGACGCTGCGGGGCCAGGGGATGAAGCCGTACGTGCACAAGGACCTCGGCCTGGTCGTCGACCTCGGCGGCACCGACGCGGTCTCCAAGCCCCTCGGCGTGGAACTGCGCGGGCTGCCCGCGCAGGCCGTCGCCCGCGGGTACCACTGGAGCGCGCTGCGCACGGGCGTCGCCAAGGCGCGGGTGCTGACGAACTGGACGCTCAACGCGGTCGCGGGCGACGATTTCGTCCGCACCGGCTTCCAGGCGCGCCGGCCCGCCAAGCTGAAGGACTTCGAGTACACCGACAGCTACCTGACGCCGGAGCAGGTGCGGGCACACGTGGAGGGCACGCGGCCGCCCGGGGACGGGTGAGCCCGGGCGGGTGCGGGAGGCGCCGAAGGACTCCGATAGGTTCGGTGGGGTCGTGAGGTCGCGGATCCGTGAGGTCGCGGATCCGCGAGCCCGCGGGTCCGGGATCCGGTGTCTCCGGGTGTGTGAGAGCCACCGGCCGTCGGGCGGGTGGGACGAGGCGGGAGAGAGTACGGCGGCGTGAAGGCGGCACGGTCGGTCGGGACGAGGGTGTGGGATCGGATCCTGGCGTCCGATCCGGGGTTGCTGCGGCTCGCGGCCGGGCTCCGGACGGTCGGCGCGATCGCCCTGACGCTGGCCGTGCTCGCCTCGCTGGGCGCGGACGTGACGCACCTGGTGGCGGGCGCCATCGCGGCCATGGTCGCCACGTTCGCCATCCGGGAGAAGCAGCGCGGCGCCCAGGCCGTCACCCTGGCCCTGGGCCTGCCCGTGGCGCTCGCCTCGGTCTCCCTGGCGGCCCTGCTCAGCTCGCGGGTGGTGGCGGGCGACGTCTTCTTCGTCGTCCTCATCTTCTGCGCCGTCTACGGCCGCCGGTTCGGCGACCGGGGCACCGCGCTCGGCCTGATCGGCTTCCAGGTGTACTTCATGTCCCTGTTCGTCGGGGCCACCGGAGCGACCCTGCCCGGCCTGTGCGGGACGATCGTCGTCGCGTTCGGGTGCAGTGCGGTGGCGCGGTTCGGGCTGGTGCCGCAGACGCCGACGGGCATCCTCGCACGGCTGCGGCACGCCTTCCGGGCGCGGCTGGCGCAGTTGCTGGACGCGCACCTGGACCTGCTCGACGCGGGCCCCGACGACGTGGAGAAGGTGCTGGCGCAGGTGCGCGAGGGCACCGCCCGGCTGCACGAGACGGCCATGATGATCCAGAGCCGGCTGGAGGAGGGCACCCCGGACGAGGCCACCGCCCGGCTGGTGCAGCGCCGCATCGCCGACGCGGAGATCGCCGCCGAACGGCTCGGTCTGCTGCTGCTCACGGCACGCAGCGCCGAGCGGACGCACACCCTGACCCTGCACCTGCCCGGCGCGCCGTTCCCCGCGAGCGGGCGGCTGCCGGTGCGGGACGAGGCGACCGACGTGCTCCGCCGCGACCTGGGGGCGCTGCGCCTGCTGGTACGGCATCCCGTCGCCGACGGCACGGGTCTGGCGCAGGTGCGCAACCGGCTGCTCGGCTACCGGGAGGAGGAGAACCTGCCGGTCGCCTCCCCGGCCGTGCAGGACGTCTTCCGGGGCGTCGGCGAGGCGGCCCGGGCCGTGCTCGGCCTGCGGATCGCGCTCGACGGGCCCCAGGACGAGTCCGACGACAGCCCCGAGACGGCCCGCTCCCGCGAGGAACTGGACGCCGAGGACGCCGCCATCGCCGGGGAGGACGCCGAGGCGGAGGCGGCGGAGGCCACGGGGCTGCGGAGGCCGACGACCCGGGCGGCCGTGCAGGTCGCCGTCGGCTCCTCACTGGCCATCGTCGGCGGCGAGCTGCTGTCGACGAACCGCTGGTACTGGGCGGTGCTGACCTGCTGGATCGTGTTCATCAACACGGCCTCGACCGGGGAGATCCTGGTCAAGGGCTACCGGCGGCTCCTGGGGACCGTGCTGGGCGTGATCGCGGGCATCGGGCTCGCGGGAGTCGTGGGCCACCACACCGTGACGGCGTTCGCCGTGGTGCTGGTCTGCGTGTTCGCCATGTTCTACACGGCGCCGCTGTCGTACACCCTCATGTCGTTCTTCGTCACCGCGGCGCTCGGGGTGCTGTACACGCTGCTGCACACCTACAGCCCGTCGGTGCTGGTGCTGCGGATCGAGGAGACGGCGCTGGGGGTGGTCTGCGGGGTGGTGGCGGCCGCGCTGGTGCTGCCGGTGCACACCGACCGGCGCACGAACGAACTGCTGACGACGGTGCTGGAGCGGCTGGCCGACGTCACCGAAGGTGCCGTCGACCAGCTCAGCGGGGGCCCTCCCGCCGATCTGCTGGACCGGGCCCGCGACCTGGACCAGGCGCTGGCCGACCTCCGGGCAGCCACGAAACCGCTGACCCATCCGGTCACCCCGCTGCGGACCCGCCGGGACACCGCACGGTACGTCGTCGCCCTGCTGGAGACCTGCGCCTACCACGCCCGGTCCCTCGCGGCGACGGCCGAGCTGCTGCCGACCCATCCGTCCATCGCCGCGGACCCGCGGCTGCGCACAGCCGGGCGGCGCAACCTGGACAACATCCGCACGCTCGCGGCGCACGTCGCCGAGCGAGGCGGTACCGCCGAGGTGCGGACCGGCCCGAGCATCGCCGCGCTGCTGGAGCCCGGCGGGCCCGCGACGCCCCGCTACGGCCGGGTCACCGACCGCGTGCTGCGGCACCTGCAACGCCTGGACGAAGCCGTGGTCGGCCTGGCCCGGCCACTGGCCGTCCCGGTGTCCCGACCACCGGAGCGGTGACCGGGGCGCTGGGCAGCCTGGCAGCCGGGGCCGCTGGGTGGCCTGGCAGCCGGGCAGGCGACGGACCGGAGGGCCGGTCAGTGGTCGCCGGTCCGGTCCGGCCGGACCAGGCCGGAGCGGCCCCGGGCCGGTCCCGGCCGGGGTTCGGCCGGGACGGTGGCCGGGCGGTGGCCTGGCCGGGCCAGCCGGCGGGGTCCACGGGCGGCCCGGGGCGGTCAGAAGTCCGTGGGCATGCCGCTGGCGGCGGCGATCCCGCGCAGTTCCTCGGTGTCGCTCTGACGCCGGCGGATGCAGCCGGCGATCTCGGCGAGCCGCTCCGGGTCGGACGCGGTGACGGCGTCGGTGACGACCCGCACCGGGCCGGTCCCGTCGACGTTGATCTCCACGAGCTGGTTGTCCAGCCGGCCGGTGACGGCGGTGGCGATGACCAGGGCGGCCTCGTCGCGGATCTCCTGCGGCAGATCCTCGGTGTCCTGCGGGTCCAGCGCGAAGTCGAGGCTCTCGGGGGCTTGTGCGTCCAGGGCGCGCAACGCGGGCGCGACGACCTTGAGCAGCATCGCGTAGTCCTCGCTGTCCATGCGGACGCGGAGGAGGTCGAGGTACATGTCCACGGGTCGTCCGTCCGGCGGGAACTCGGATTCGTTCATCTCCCCCGGGTTCCCCGGCAGCCGGACGTCAGACCTTCCGCCAGCGGGCCATGGCGAACGAGAAGAGGCCGAAGAGCACCAGACCGGCCGCGACGCAGGCCAGCAGCCCCGGCCCGGCCGGGGTGTCCGCGAAGGAACGCAGCGTGTCGTCGAGTCCCTTGGCCTCGTCGGGCTCGTAGTCGACCGCGGCCCGTACGGCGAAGGCGCCCGCGGCGGCGAACACCAGGCCGCGCGCCGCGCCGCCGGCCACGCCGGTGAAGTCCACCAGCCGTCGCACGCCCGGCGACATCTGTCCCATCCGCATCTTGTCCCGGTAGGAGCGCAGGACGGCGCGCCCGCCGATCCACAGACCCGCGACGACGACACCGACGGCGGCCACGCCCACCAGCCACTGCCCCGCCGGCCACTCCAGCACGCGGGCCGTGACGTCACGGGACTGCTCGTCGCTGGATCCGCCCCCGCTGCCCGATCCCGCGGCGAACGCCAGGACGGAGTAGGCGACGAAGGCGTAGAAGACGCACCGGACGAGTGCCAGCAGCCGCTTCCGCGCCTTCCGCCCCTCGGGCCCGACCGAGCCGAAGACCAGCTCGGACAGCCGCCACAGCGCCATGCCGACCAGACCGGTGCCCAGCGCCCACAGCAGCACGGAGCCGAAGGGCCGGGCGGACAGTTCGGCGAGGGCTCCCTGGCGGTCGGCCTGCTGCCGCTCCTCGTGGCCGAAGGCGATCTGCAGGGCCAGCGCCCCCACCAGCAGGTAGATCACGCCGCGTGCGGTCAGTCCCGCCCTGGCGGCCCACTTCGTGCCCGACCCCCGCGCCGCGCGCTCGGCGCCCGCCCTGCCGTTGCGCGCCAGGACACTCGCGTTCATTCTCGACCTCCCCGGAAGACTCGGGATTTCGGATGCCCCGGCTCGGGCCCCGCACACGCGGGCGCCCCACCGCGGTGACGTACCGCGATGGGGCGCCCGGCCCGGCCGCTCACGCGTACACGCGAGGCCCGTCGTCGGTGTGCGGCCGCGTCGCCGCGTCCGCCTCGGCCGCCGCGGCGAGCCAGCGGCGGGCCGATTCCAGTGCGAGGGTGACGTCCCGCGTCCCGGTGGAGACGCACAGCGTGTAGGCGAGGTCCTGTGCCCGTGGGTCCGTCTCGGCCGGACCGGTCGCCGTCACGGTCTCGTACTCGTCGACGAGCTTGCGCAGGACGGCCGGGTGGGGCATCAGCATCGGTGGGACTCCTTGTCCGTCACAGAGGGGAGGGATGGGTGCGCGGGTCGCCGGTACGGGCTCAGCTCCGGCCGCCGGGGCGGCCGAGGGCCTCTTCCCGCACCTGGGCGCAGCTGCGGCTGATGAGGCGGGAGACGTGCATCTGGGAGATGCCGAGGCGGTCCGCGATGCGGCTCTGCGTCATGTCCTCGAAGAAGCGCATGTAGAGGATGGCCCGCTCGCGTTCCGGCAGGCGGCGCAGGCTCTCCTTGGCGGACTCTCGGTCGACCACGATGTCGTAGGAGGCGTCGGGTCCGCCCAGGGTGTCCGCGAGGCTGTAGCCGTCGTCGCCGGCGGGGAGCTCGGCGTCCAGCGAGAGGGTGCTGAAGCTCTCCAGGGCCTCCAGGCCCGCGCCGACCTCTTCCTCGGTGAGCCCGGTGTGGGCGGCGATGTCGGCGACGGAGGGCTCGGGCGCGCCGGGGTGCTGGGCGAGTTCGCGGCGGGCCACGCGGACCTTGTTGCGCAGTTCCTGCACCCGGCGGGGGACGCGCAGCGCCCACATCCGGTCCCGGAAGTGCCGCTTGATCTCGCCGGTGATGGTCGGGACGGCGTAGCTCTCGAAGGCGCCGCGTTCCGGGTCGAAGCGGTCGACGGCCTTCACCAGGCCGAGCGCCGCCACCTGCCGGAGGTCCTCGAGGGACTCGCCCCGGTCGCGGAACCGTCCGGCGATCCGGTGGGCCATGGGCAGCCAGGCCGTGACGATCTCGTCGCGCACGGCGTCCCGCTCGGGTCCGTCCTCGAGGGAGGTGAGGCGGACGAAGAGACGGGCGGTGTCGGGAGCGTCGTCGTGGGGTCGGCGTGACTGCGCGGTGGTCGTGGCAGGCGTAGCAGGTCGGCTTGTCGACATCTCGATGAGCATGCGGAATCGCTCCTGAACGGTCGTTTCAGGGTCTGACCACGGGAGGGAGGCTGTCGTCCGGGGCATACGGAGCGCCCCGGAGCAGCTCTGCCGCTCCCGTTGACGCGCCTCCGGTCCGAAGCACGAACCTCCGTCTGCCCTGCCCCCGGAGGAACAAACTCCGCAGACCGGGAAGCGGTCCGGATCGGGTTCGCGGGCCGTCGGCACAGGTGGTGGATCGCACGGGCGGGCCCGCCGGGCGCGGGGCTGGGGTGGCCGGCCTCAGGACGCGGGGTGCCGGTGCGGGTCCCCGTCCCGGGGCCACGGGTCCCGTCCCGGAGACACGGGTCCCGTCCCGGAGAGACGGGTCCGGACGCCCGTCACGGCGTCAGGGCGCGGGTCGCGGGGCTCGGGCGGGGCTCCGGGCCATGGGCGCGGGGCCATGAGCGCCGGGCACCGGGTGCCGGGCCATGGGCGTGGGGCGGCAAGCGCCGGCCCCGCCTCCGGAGGGGCGCCAGGCACGGATCGGCCGGTCTCGGGACCGGGCGCCAGGCACGGATCGGCCGGTCTCGGGACCGGGGGCCGGGGTCGGGGCCGGGGCCGGGGCCAGGGCCAGGGCCAGGGCCAGGGCCAGGGCCAGGGCCAGGGCCAGGGCCGGGGCCGGGGCCGGGGCCGGGGCCGGGGCCGGGGCCGGGGCCGGGGCCGGGGCCGGGGCCGGGGCCGGGGCCGGGGCCAGGGCCAGGGCCAGGGCCAGGGCCAGGGCCAGGGCCGCCGGAGCGCGCCGTCTCTCGTGGCCGGGCGACGCCTCAGCGGTCGGAGGGCGGGGCGCACGGCCCGTACGGGCGACGGCGGGTGCGCACGGCCACGGCGGGTCAGCCTCGCGCGTGGACAGCCAGGCACGTGCTACCGCCGGACACGGCACACCCACGGCGGCCGGAACCGGGCCGGAACCTGCCGCGGGCACGGCACAAGCGCCACGCCGGGCCGCGTCAGGCAAGGACACGCACCGGCCGGCCCGGCTCGGCGCATGCCGCCCGTCCACGGGAGGGTGGACGCACGCGGCACCGGCCGAGGGCGGCACACCGGCCGTGGCCGGCCCCCGCCGGCCGTCCGCCGTTCCTCCGGCACGCCGCGCGGGGGCGTACGCCCCGGGCGGCCGTCCGCGCGGCTCAGTGCACGGGCACCACGGCGGTGATGCGTTTGCCGCCGGACGGCAGGTCGGACACCCTGACGTCCCGGGCCAGCCGGCAGACGATCGGCCAGCCGCGGCCGCCGACGCGGCGCCGCCCCTGTTCGTCGAGGGGGTCGGAGACGACGGGCAGGCGGTCGCTGCGGTCACTGACGGACACCCGCACGGCCTGTCCGTCGACATCGACGTCGTAGCCCGTGACGCCGCCTCCGTGGAGGATGGCGTTGGTGGTCAGTTCGGAGGCGACGAGGAGGGCGTCGGAGAGGGCCTCCTCGTCGTACGGCCGGCCCGTGGCCGCGCAGCGTCCGGCGGCCGCGCGTCGTACGGCGGTGCGCACGTCCGACGGGCGGCACGGCGGCTGTCCGTCGCACCGGCGCGGGCTGTCCGGTGCGTCCGTGCCGTGGGTGATGTGGTGGGCACGCATCCTTTCGCTCCCCTGTGCTTGCGCGGTGGTCGATGGCCCGAGGGACCGGTCGGCGGCTTGCCGCCGGACCGCCCGGCCCCTGCGGCTCCGGGACTTCCGGGCCTCTTCGGCGGTCGGCCGCCGGGCCCCGGACGGTGTGGAGGAACCTGCCGCCGACGGGGTCGGCGGAGGCGGTCGGTGCTCGCCCGACTCCGCGGCCGCCGCGGCCCTCTCCCTGCCGGGCGGCGCGGCCCTCTTGGTCCGGCTGCCCAGCCAGGGCCTTCCAAACCTGCCGCACGGTGTCCGGAACGGGTCATCGCCCCGCCCTTTCTGGGGTACGCGGATTCCATGACGGATGTCGTGGACTCGAACGAACTGCTGCGTCGGATCCAGCGCGCCAGGGCCTGCGCGGGCGAGGAGTTGCGCACCTGGCGGTCCCGGAGCGAGGAACTCGGGCGGACCGACCCGGACGCGGCCCGCGACGCGCACGTGCGGGCCCTGTCCTACGAGGCGGTGCTCGACGTCATGAACGAGATCCTGACGCCGGGCCGCCGTCCCGTGGAGCCCTGACCCGGGCCGGCGGGCGGGGGACGGCGGCCCCGCCTCGATTGACGGCCGGGCTCCCGGGAACCCGGTGCGCATGAGCGTCGATCACACCCGCGCACCCGTTCTGGAAGCACTCGTCGACTACCACCGCCAGAGGCGGCTGGCGTTCTCGCCGCCGGGGCACAAGCAGGCCCGCGGCGCCGACCCCGATGTGCGGGCCGTCCTGGGGGACGCGGTCTTCCTGGGCGACGTGCTGGCGTCGGGCGGGCTGGACGACCGGCTGACGCGGGGGCGGGTCCTGGAGCGCGCCGAGCACCTCATGGCGGACGCGGTCCACGCCGACCACACGTTCTTCTCGACGTGCGGCAGTTCCCTGTCGGTCAAGGCCGCGATGCTGTCCGTGGCCGGTCCCCACGAGAAACTGCTGATCGGGCGGGACGCGCACAAATCGGTGGTGTCGGGCCTGATCCTGTCCGGCATCGAGCCGGTCTGGGTCGAGCCGCGGTGGGACGCCGAGCGGCACCTGGCCCATCCGCCGTCCGCCGAGGCGTTCGAGAAGGCCTTCGAGATCCATCCCGACGCCAAGGGCGCCCTGGTCACCAGTCCGACGCCGTACGGCGCCTGCGCGGACCTGCGGGCCATCGCCGAGGTCTGCCACCGCCGTGGGGTCCCGCTCGTCGTGGACGAGGCCTGGGGAGCGCATCTGCCCTTCCACCCGGCGCTGCCGTCCTGGGCGATGGACGCGGGTGCCGACATCTGTGTGACCAGCATCCACAAGATGGGCAGCGGCCTCGAGCAGGGCTCGGTCTTCCACCTCCAGGGCAGCCTCGTCCCCAAGGAGCTGCTCCAGACGCGCTCGGACCTGCTGAGCACCACCAGCCCCTCGGTCCTGCTGTACGCCGGGCTCGACGGCTGGCGGCGTCAGATGTGCCTGCACGGCGAGGAGCTGATGGGCGGGGCGCTGGGGCTGGCGGCCGAGGTGCGGACCGCGATCGAGGAGATCGGCGGGATGCACGTCAATGACCGGGACGACTTCTGCGGTCCGGGACTGGCCGACGACTTCGACCCCCTGCCGGTCATCATCGACCTCGAGGGGCTGGGCATCTCGGGGTTCCAGGCCGCCGACTGGCTGCACGAGCACCGGTCCCTGGACATGCACCTGACCGACCACCGCCGCATCGGCGCCCAGATCACCCACGCCGACGACCGGGAGACGGTGGGCGAGCTGCTCGCCGCCCTCAAGGAGCTCGCCCACACCGCCCCGGACCTGGGGTCCGCGCCGAAGACGGAGGTGCCGGACCCGGCCGAACTGCGACTGGCTCAGGCGCTGCTGCCGCGGGACGCGTTCTTCGGACCGGCCGAGCACGTGCCGCTGTCCGAGGCGGCCGGCCGGGTCGCCGCCGAGATGATCACCCCGTACCCGCCCGGGATCCCCGCGGTGCTCCCCGGTGAACGGCTGACCGAGCCCGTGCTGCGGTACCTGCGCACCGGCAAGGAGGCGGGCATGAACCTGCCCGATCCGACCGACCCGGAGTTCGGGACGGTCAGGGTCGTCACCCGGGACGCGGAGTGAAACAGGTCACGTAACCCGGTTTCCGTTGCGCAGGACCTCCACGAGTGGTTTACGGTTCCTTCATACGTGGTGCGGGGTCGAGACGCTCCCCCGGACACCACCCCTGACCGCCCTGGCTGGCTTCCCCCGTCCAGCCAGGGCTTTTCTCTGCCCCCGCGCCGCTCTCGCGCCACCGTCGCGACGAGTTCCGTACGCCGAGGTGCCCGGGGCGTCCGCAGCGGCTGAAATGGGTGGGAGGGGAACCCGGTTCGCGCCGTCCGACGGATCCGGCACCCCATCCCGGCGAGGAGCCCGCGCCATGACCAAAGCGACGAAACTGCTGACCGCCCTGCCCCCGCCCCAGCGCCGGCGCCTGGTCTCCCTCGCCCGGGAGGTGTCGTTCCCGGAGGACGCCCGGATCTTCGAGGCGGGCGGCACGGCCGACCGCTTCTGGGTCATCCGCTCCGGCGCCGTCTCGCTGACCCAGCAGGTCACCTCCGTACAGCGGGTGACCGTCGCCGGTCTCGGCGCCGGTGACCTGCTCGGCTGGTCCTGGCTCTTCCCGCCGTACCAGTGGGACTTCGGCGCGGAGGCCTTCAGCCCCGTGCGCGCCTACGAGTTCGAGGCGCAGCCGGTGCTCAAGCTGTGCGAGGAGGATCCGGCGCTCGGGCTGTCGCTGGTACGGATCGTCGCCGAGATCCTCGCCCACCGGCTGGAGACGACCCGGGTCAGGCTGATGGAGCAGTACGGGACGCAGTACCGGCGCCGGACCTTCTAGGCCCTCAGGATCCGGTGCCTGTCCGGCCGGGTGTCCCCGCCGTGTCCCGCACCCGGACGCCCCGGTCTCAGATGCGGTAGCGGCGCAGCGCCGGTACCGCCGCGGCGAGCCCCAGCATCACGGCGACGACGAGCAGGCCGCCGCCCGCGACGGCCGCGCGCGGGCCGAAGGCCGCGCCGGCGGTGCCGTGCAGGACGTCGGCCAGCCGCGGGCCGCCCGCGACGACGACGGTGAAGACGCCCTGCATCCGGCCGCGCATCTCGTCGGTGGCGGCGGAGAGCAGGATCGCCCCGCGGAAGACCATGGAGACCATGTCGGCGATCCCGGCGACGGCGAGCAGGACGACGGCGACCCACAGACTGGCGCTCAGTCCGACACCCGTGATCGCCAGGCCCCAGGCGACGACCGCCCCGATGACCATCCAGCCGTGTCTGCGGGCCCGGGAGAAGGTGCCCGAGAAGAGCCCGCCCAGCACCGCGCCGATGGGTATCGCCGCGAACAGCAGGCCCAGGGCGAGGCCCTCGCCGTAGGGCGCGTAGGTCTCGGCGGCCAGTTGCGGGAACAGGGCGCGGGGCATGCCGAAGACCATGGCGATGACATCCGCGAGGAAGGACAGCAGCAGGACCTTGTGGCGGGAGATGTAGCGGAAGCCCTCCGCGATCTCCCGGATCCCGGCGCGCCGGGCGGCCGACCCGGCGAGCGGTGGCAGGGCGGGCAGCCGGAAGACCGCCCAGAGCGTCACGCACAGGGCGACCGCGTCGAGGAGGTACAGCTCGGGCAGGCCGACGACGGGAATGAGGGCCCCGGCCAGCAGCGGTCCGGCGACCAGGCCGGTCTGCATGACGGTGGAGCCGAGGGCGTTGGCCGCGGCCAGCTCGTGGGCCGGTACCAGGCGCGCGATCGAGGCGTTGCGGGCGGGCGAGTTGAGGCCGAAGAACGCCTGCTGCGCGGCGAGCAGCACCATCAGCACCGCCACCGAGTCCAGTCCCACGAGGGCCTGCACCCAGAACAGCACCGAGGTGACGGCGATGCCGGTGTTGGTGATCAGCAGCAGCCTGCGGCGGTCCATGGTGTCGGCGACCGCCCCGCCCCAGAGCGCGAACAGCACCATCGGCAGCAGGCCGGCGAGGCTGGCGTAACCGACCCAGGCGGAGGACCCGGTGATGTCGTAGATCTGCTTGGGGACGGCGACGGCGGTGAGCTGGCTGCCGACGGCCGTGACGATCGTGGAGGACCACAGGCGGCGGTAGGCGGGCCGGCGCAGGGGGCGGGTGTCCATCGCCCAGCGGCGCCAGCCGCCGCGGGCGCGCTCCCGCGGCCCCGGGTCGGCCTCGGCCTCGGTCCCGCTCCCCGTCTCGGGCTCGGTCGCGGTCTCGGCTGTGGTCCCGGACGTGGCCCCGGCGTTGGGCTCGGCCTCGGTGTCGCCTCCGGTCTCGGGCGGGGTGCTGCTCTCGCTCGTGTCCACGGACTTCCTGGTTGCTCGATACATCTTTCTTGTCGGGGATCACTATCGCAGCACCGGCTGTGCCGACGCGTCCGCCATGGACGGGCCGTCTCGCGATACGGACGGAGCGATGCCTCAGGCTCCTACGACGAGCGTCACTCCGAGGGCGATCATCGTGGCCGCGACCAGGCCGTCCAGGACGCGCCAGGCGGCCGGCCGGGACAGGTGCCGGCCGAGCCGCCGGGCACCGAAGCCGAGCGCGGCGAACCAGCAGAGGCTGGCGACCGCGGCGCCCAGCCCGAAGGTCCAGCGCAGCGGCCCCCGGTCGGCGGCGACCGAGCCGAGCAGGAAGACGGTGTCGAGGTAGACGTGCGGGTTGAGCCAGGTCATCGCCAGACAGGTGAGCACCGCCCGCCGGCGTGAGCCGGTCGCCTCGCCCTCCGTGCGCAGGGCGCCGCCCGGCCTGAGCACCCGGCGGGCGGCGAGGGCGCCGTAGCAGAGCAGGAACGCGCCGCCGACCCAGGCGACGGCGGTCAGCGCGCCCGGCCAGGCCACCACGAGCGCGCCCACCCCGGCCACCCCGAGCGTGATGAGGACGGCGTCGGACAGGGCGCAGATACCGACGACGGCGAGGACGGCCTCCCGGCGGATGCCCTGGCGCAGGACGAAGGCGTTCTGGGCGCCGATGGCGACGATCAGGGAGAGGCCGGTGCCGAATCCGGCGGCGGCGGCGGTGAGTGCGGGCGTCATGCCGTCCACGCTACGGAGCCGATCTCCTTGGGTACAGCTAAAGATTCTTACGTATCATTAGCGCTCGTGATGACAGATCTCCCCCTGGACCAGGTGCGTACCCTGCTCGCGGTGATCGACGAGGGCACCTTCGACGCGGCGGCGGCCGCCCTGCACGTGACGCCGTCGGCGGTCAGTCAGCGGGTCAAGGCGCTGGAGCAGCGCACGGGCCGGGTCCTGCTGCTGCGCACCAAGCCGGTGCGGCCGACGGAGTCGGGGGAGATCGTCGTGCGGTTCGCCCGCCAGCTGGCCCGGTTGGAGCGCGACACGCGGTCCGAGCTGGGCATGAGCGGCGACGGCGAGCCGACGCGCGTGACGGTCGCCGTGAACGCGGACTCGCTCGCCACCTGGTTCCTGCCCGCGCTGAGCCGGGTGCGGCAGGAGCCGCCGGTCTGTTTCGAACTGCACCGCGAGGACGAGACGCGCACCGCGGAGCTGCTCCGCGAGGGGCTGGTCATGGCCGCGGTGACCTCCTCGCCCGAGCCCGTGACCGGGTGCTCGGTGCGCGCCCTGGGCCGGATGCGCTACCTGGCGGCGGCGAGCCCCGGGTTCGCCGCCCGATACCTCGACGGCAGGCCCCTGCCCGAGGCCCTCGCCGAGGCGCCCGTGGTGACCTTCGACCGCAGCGACGAACTCCAGGACGGGTTCGTGCGCGGACTGCGCCGCGCGGCCCCGGGCGCGAGCACGGTCCGGCACGCCGTGCCGACCTCGGAGGGTTTCGTGGACGCCGTCGCCGCCGGACTGGGGTGGGGGATGGTGCCGGAGACGCAGAGCGAGCGCCTGCTGACCGGCGGGCACCTCCTGTCCCTGGCTCCCGACCGGCCCCTGGACGTCCCCCTGTACTGGCAGCAGTGGAAGCTCGACTCGCCGGCGCTCGCGTCCGTCGCGGACGCCGTCGCCCGGACGGCGGCGGAGGTGCTGCGCCGCTGAGCATCCCGGCCCGCCCCGCCCACCCGGCACCCACCCGTCCACGCGCCGACGGCTCCCTCCCCCGCGCCGCCCGGCGCCCCCGCCCCGTACGAACTCGGCGCACACGATACGCCCGACGCGGTTTCACCGCCCGTCGACCGGTGACCCGATCGGGAGCCATTCACGGCAATCATCCGGAACAGCACGGACGACTCGGATCACAGGTGACTTCGATGGACGACTGGCGAGAGCATGCCGCGTGCCGCGACGAGGACCCGGACCTCTTCTTTCCGATCGGTACCTCGGGCCCGGCCCTCCTGCAGACGGAACAGGCCAAGGCGGTGTGCCGGCGCTGCCCGGCACGGGAACCGTGCCTGGAGTGGGCGCTGGAGACGGACCAGACCCTCGGTGTCTGGGGCGGGACCAGCGAGACGGAACGCCGCGCCCTCAGGCGGCGCATCAAGGCGCGCCGCAGTTCGTGACGCGCGGCCGGCCCCGGCGGCCGGTGCGGAGTCGGCCTCCCGGTGCAGACCCGCACCGGCCCCCGGGGCCCCGCCTTCCGTACGGCGTGATCACGCCGTGCACCGACCACCGCAGGGTGGGCGACGTCCGCACCGACCACCACGCGGCGGCTGACGTCCGCACCGACCACCACACGGCGGCTGACGTCCGCACCGAAGCACAGCACGGCGGCTGACACCCACACCGAAACACCGCACGGCGGATGACACCCGAACCGACCACCACACGGCGGCTGACACCCACACCGAAACACCGCACGGCGGTGGCGCCCCCTCCTTCCCCCTCCTCACCGCTCCGATCTGCGCAGCGACCCCCACTCCGCCTCCTGCCGGGCCACCTCGGTCCGCGCCTCCTCGATCACCTCGGCGGCGATCCAGCACAGGGGCCGTACGTCGGCCACGAGGGGCTCGTTGTCGGGGCCCCGGCCCGTCTCCCGGCCGGTCAGGATCCAGGGGCGGACGCCGGGGCCCTTCTCGTGGGGCAGATGGGCGTAGTCGTGCAGACGCCGGGCGACCCAGAGGGTGCGGGAGCGGTCCTCCCACCACTGCTCGACGTCGAGGGGGTTGGCGGACAGGCCGGGCATCTGCACGCCGGTGAGGTCGTCCTTGCTGGACACCGCGCCGATATCGGTCGCGGGGCCACGCGACCAGCGCACGTACAGTCCCGGCTCCCGCTCGTTGAGGCCGGCCAGTTCGGCCAGGGTGTGTACGACCGGCAGGTCGTCCGACGAGCTCATGGCATGACCTCCCTCTTCGCCGTCAGGGCAACGGGGTACCCGCCCCGCCCGAGCGGAATCAGTCCCTCCTGCCACGTCCGTCAGGGCCGGTCCGGTTTCCCCGCGGTGTACAGCCAGGCCCGGAACAGTGCGCTGAGCTCCTCGCCGGACTCGCGCTCCGCCAGGCGCTCGAACTGGGCGGTGGTGCCGTTGCCGTGCCGGTGCGCGCGGGCCCAGGCGCGCAGGACGCGGAAGAAGTCCCGGTCGCCGACGGCGGTGCGCAGGGCGTGCAGGGCCATGGCACCGCGGGAGTAGACGGGGGTGTCGAAGAGGTGCGCCCCGCTGCCGGGGTCGCCGGGCGGGAACGCCCACAGCTCGTCGCCCGCCGGGCGGGCGTACAGGGCGTCGAAGGCGGCCTGGGCGCTGTCGCCGCCGTGCTGCTCGGCGTGCAGCCACTCGGCGTAGGTGGCGAAGCCCTCGTTGAGCCAGATGTCCTTCCAGGAGGTGAGGGAGACGGAGTCGCCGAACCACTGGTGGGCGGTCTCGTGGACGAGGGTGCTCAGGTCGGGGGCGCGGTCGTACACGGGCCGGGTCTGGGTCTCCAGCGCGTACCCGGCCTGCGGGGCGTGGTCGACGATCGCCCCGGCCGCGCGGTACGGGTAGCGGCCGAACAGGTCCTCGCACCACTCCAGGACCGACGGCAGCTCGGCGAGGACGGGTGCCGCGGCGGTCGCCTCGCGGGGGTCGACGGCGTTGTAGACCTCGACGCCGTCGCGGGTCGTGGACCGCTCGGTCCGGAACGTCCCGACGGTGGCGGTGGCGAGGTAGGCGGCCATGGGCTCCGTCTGACGCCAGTGGAAGGTCGTCCTGCCCTGTGCGGTGCGCCGGCCGAGGAGGACGCCGTTGGCGACCGCCGTGCGGCCCTCGGGGACGGTGAGGGCGATGTCGTAGGAGGCCTTGTCCGTCGGATGGTTGTCGGCGGGGAACCAGGTCATGGCGCCCTGTGGCTGCCCGGCGACGAAGGCGCCGTCGTCGGTGGGGATCCAGCCGTCCAGGGAGCCGTCGGGGTCGGTGACCGGACCGGGGGTGCCGGAGTAGGTGACGGTGACGCGGAACCGCTCGCCCTTCCGCAGGGCGCGGGCCGGGGTGACGACGAGTTCCTGGCCGTGGCGCCGGTGCTCGGCCTTGACGTGGTCGACGGTGAGGCCGGTGACCTTCAGCCCGTACAGGTCGAGGTCGAAGCGGGTGAGGAGCTGGGTGGCGCGGGCGGTGAGGACGGCGCGGCCGGTGAGGTGACGGCTGCCCGGGTCGTAGCCGAGGGTCAGGTCGTAGTGGTCGACGTCGTAGCCGCCGTTGCCGGCGAGCGGGAAGAAGGGGTCGCCGACGCCGGAGGCGCCCACCGGTCCGGCCGACAGGGCGGGGTCGGCCGCCGTGAGCAGCGCCGCCACGGCGACCGGCACGGTCGCGAGGAGGGCGGGGCGTCTGCGGAGGTGCGTCACGTGCGCTCCTTCGGGGGGTGGCGTGTGAACGGTTCCGATCAGACTAGGCAGCGGCCGGTGCGGATCGCCCCTCGATCAGGTCATGGCCGGCCGCGTCGCCCACCGTTCGGAGGCACCGTCGGCAGTACGCTCCCGGCACCACCCGCCGCCTTGAGGAAGGCCCGCCCGTGAGCGTCCGCGTACGCCGTGTCCACGAACCCGCCGAGCCCGACGACGGGGTCCGCGTCCTGGTCGACCGGCTGTGGCCGCGGGGGCTGTCCAAGGAGGCGGCGCGGGTCGACGAGTGGCCCAAGGCCCTCACTCCGTCGACCGAGCTGCGCCGCTGGTACCACGCGGGCGAGGGCCCGTACGAGGAGTTCGCCCGCCGCTTCGAGGCGGAGCTGGCCGCCCCGGAGGCGGCGGGGGAACTCGACCGGGTCCGCGCGCTGACCCGTGAGGGGCCGGTGACGCTCCTGACGGCCGTGAAGGCTCCCGAGCACAGCCACGCGGCCGTGCTGGCGCGCCTGCTGGCGTGACGGCTCAGCCCCTCCGGCTGCACGACCACTCAGCCCTCCGGCTGCACGACCACTCAGCCCCTCCCGCTGCACGACCACTCAGCCCTCCGGCTGCACGACCACTCAGCCCCTCCCGCTGCACGACCACTCAGCCCTCCGGCTGCACGACCACTCAGCCCCTCCGGCTGCACGACCACTCAGCCCTCCGGCTGCACGACCACTCAGCCCGTCTGCCGGGCCGCCGCCCGTCCGGCCGCGCGGCCGGAGAAGAGGCAGCCGCCGAGGAAGGTGCCTTCGAGGGCGTTGTAGCCGTGGACGCCTCCGCCCCCGAAGCCGGCGACCTCGCCCGCCGCGTACAGGCCCTCGACGGGCCGGCCGTCGGTGCCCAGGGCGCGCGAGTCGAGGTCGGTCTGGATGCCGCCGAGGGTCTTGCGGGTGAGGACGTGCAGCTTGACGGCGACCAAGGGCCCGGCCGCGGGGTCGAGGATGCCGTGCGGCGTGGCGACGCGGCCGAGACGGTCGCCGATGTAGCGGCGGGCGTTGCGGATGCCCTGCACCTGGGCGTCCTTGGCGTAGGGGTTGGCGAGCTGGAGGTCGCGGGCCCGGATCTGGCGGCGCAGGCCGTCCGCGTCGAGGAGGGGTTTCCCGGTCAGCGCGTTCATCTTCGCCACGAGCCGGTCGAGGGTGCCGGCGACGACGAAGTCCGCGCCGCGGTCGAGGAACGCCCGCACGGGGGCGGGCGCGCCCTTGCCGAGGAGACGGTCGCGCAGGACGGCCTTGCGGTCCTTCGCGGTGATGTCGGGGTTCTGCTCGGAGCCGGAGAGCGCGAACTCCTTCTCGACGATCTTGCGGGTGAGCACGAACCAGGAGTGGTCGTGGCCGGCGATGTCCTCGGTGGTGCGCAGGTGCCGGAGCGTGCCGAGGGTGTCGTAGCCCGGCAGGCAGGGGTCGGGCAGGCGGCGGCCGAGGGCGTCGAACCACATCGAGGAGGGGCCGGGCAGGATGCGGATGCCGTGGCCGGGCCAGACGGGGTCCCAGTTGCGGACGCCCTCGGTGTAGTGCCACATGCGGTCGCGGTTGACCAGCCGGACGCCTGCCTCGGCGCTGATGTCGAGCATGCGGCCGTCGACGTAGGCGGGGACGCCGGTGACCATCTCGGCGGGCGGGGTGCCGAGCCGATCGGGCCAGTGGCGCCGGACCATCTCGTGGTTGGCGCCGATGCCGCCGCTGGTGACGATCACGGCCTGGGCGGTGAGTGCGAAGTCGCCGACGCGGTCACGGCGGGAGGGGACACCGCGCGGGGCGTCGTCGGGCGCGAGGAGCGTGCCCCGCACGCCCCGGGCGGCGCCGTCCTCGACGACCAGTTCGTCGACCCGGTGGCGGTGGTGGAAGGTCAGCAGCCCGTCCCGCGCGGCCTGCTCGGCGTACCGGACGAAGGGTTCGACGACGCCGGTGCCGGTGCCCCAGGCGATGTGGAAGCGGGGGACGGAGTTGCCGTGCCCGTCGGCGCGCAGGTCACCTCGCTCGGCCCAGCCGACCGTGGGCAGCAGCGTGATGCCGTGCCCCGCCAGCCAGGACCGCTTCTCCCCCGCCGCGAACTCGACGTAGGCCCGCGCCCAGCGCACCGCCCAGGAGTCCTCGTCGTCGGTGCGGTCGAACTGCGCGCTGCCCTGCCAGTCGCTCCAGGCGAGGTCGAGGGAGTCCTTGACGCCGAGGCGGCGCTGTTCGGGCGAGTCGACGAGGAACAGCCCGCCGAAGGACCAGAACGCCTGGCCGCCGAGGTTGGCGGCGTTCTCCTGGTCGACCAGGGCGACCCGTCGGCCCCTGCTGGTGAGTTCGTGCGCCGCGACCAGACCGGCGAGGCCCGCTCCGACGACGATGACGTCCGCGTCCATGGCGACCGTGCCCTCTCTTTCCGAAGGTGTCAGCTGTCCGTACGGTGTCCGCCGCCGTCGGTCAGCAGCGCGGTGAGCAGCTGCTTGAGCCAGGCGCGGGCGCCGTCCACGTCCTTGTCGAGCAGCAGTTGGGTGGTGACGCCGTCGTACGCGGCGACGACCGCGCGGGCGGCGGCGTCGGTGTCGCCGAGCACGGCGGGCAGCGCGCGGCGGCCGCCGGCGCGGGCGAGCCGGTCGGCGACGGCGCCGCGCAGTGTGGCGCGGTGGTCCAGCAGTGCACGGGCGACGGCCGGGTCGCGGGCGGCGTGCACCAGGAAGTCCGTCTTCACCAGCAGCCAGTCCAGGTCGAGGAGGAGCACGTCGGTGACGCGGTCCACGGAGGCGGGCACGTCGAGGTCCGCTCCGTCCCCGGCGAGCGCGTCGGCGACCTGCCGGGCGATCAGGTCCGCGCGCTGCCGGTAGAGCGCGAAGAACAGCTCGTCCAGACTGCCGAAGTTGGAGTAGAAGGCGCCCCTGCTGTAGCCGGCCGCCTCGCAGACCTCCTCGATGGAGACCCGTCCGAACCCCTTGGCGGCGAACACCGCGAAGGCCGCGTCGAGCAGCTCGGCGCGCGTGCGCGCACGGCGCCGGGTGAGACGCCGGGCCGTCCGCTCCTCCACCATGCCGGACCTCCGTTCGATACGGGAATGTATCCGATACACCGGTGTATCGAAAGGTGCGTCGAAAGGTGCATCGGTGTGGCACAACGGGCGCGGGAAGTCCCGCGGGCGCACCTCCCCTGGGAACATATTTTCGATTACCGAGTTACGCTGGAGCCATGACCAGGCACCTCCAGGCCTCCCTCTTCGACCAGACCGACGAACCGCGCCTCGGCCCCCTCGACGGGGTCCGCCGGACCGTGCTGGGCCTGGGCGCCTGGATCGACGTGCTGCCGGGCTGGCTCACCGGCTCGGACCTGCTGTTCGAACGGCTGGCGGCCGACGTGCCGTGGCGCGCGGAACACCGGCAGATGTACGACCACGTGGTGGCCGTGCCCCGGCTGCTGGCCTTCTACGGGCCGGACCGCCCCCTGCCCCACCCGGTGCTGGAGGACGCCCGCGACGCCCTCACCGCGCACTACGCCGACGAGCTGGGCGAGCCCTTCGTCACCGCCGGACTGTGCCACTACCGCGACGGTCGCGACAGCGTCGCCTGGCACGGCGACCGGATCGGCCGGGGCGCCCGCGAGGACACGATGGTCGCCATCCTCTCCGTGGGCGCGCCCCGCGACCTGCTGCTGCGCCCCGCGCGCGGCGGCGACACGGTACGGCGTCCCCTGGGGCACGGCGACCTGATCGTGATGGGCGGGTCCTGCCAGCGGACCTGGGAACACTGCATCCCCAAGTCGACGCGCGCGTCGGGCCCGCGCATCAGCGTCCAGTTCCGGCCGCGCGGCGTGCGGTAGGAGACGCGGCGGTGCCGTCCGTCACCCGCCCCGTCCGTTACCCGCCCCGTCCCGCCCCGGCCCGTCCGGCCTTGCCCCGCCCCGCCGTCGGCGCGACCCCCCTGATCTGCTTTGCTGTCCCCCGTCGGGCACGGACCTCACCCCACGGGACGGACATGCGGGCAGACGTACGGCAAGTGGCGGACGGCACCTACCTGGTGCACGGCAGCAACACCAACTGGGTGATCGTCACCGAGGGGGACGCCGTCACCCTCATCGACACCGGCTACCCCGGCGACCGGCAGCAGGTCCTGGACTCCCTCGCGGCGGTGGGCGGTTCACCGGAGGCGGTCACGGCCGTGCTGATCACCCACGCCCACAACGACCACCTGGGCTCCGCCGAGCACCTGCGGGCCGCGTACGGCACGCCCGTTCTGCTGCACCCGGCCGAAGTCCCGCACGCCCGCCGGGAGTTCCTCCAGCAGGTCTCCGTCGGCCAGGTGCTCGCCAACGCCTGGCGTCCCGGTGTGCTGCCGTGGATGGTGCACGCGCTGCGCTCCGGCGGTACCGAGCAGCACCCGGTCACCGCGCCGGAGGCCTTCCCGGCCGCCAGCGGCCCGCTGGACCTGCCCGGCCGGCCCGTGCCGGTGCACACCCCCGGCCACACCGACGGCCACACCGTCTTCCACCTGCCGGACGCCGGCGTCGTCGTCTCCGGTGACGCGCTCGTCAGCGGACATCCGACCTCCCGGATCGAGGGGCCGCAGCTGCTGCCCGACATGTTCCACCACGAGCGCGCCCGCGCCGTGTCGTCCCTGGACCTGATCGCCGACCTCGCGGCGGACGTCCTGCTGCCCGGGCACGGGCCGGTGCACCGGGGCTCCGCGCGGGAGGCGGCGCAGCGGGCACGGGAACGGGCCGTCTAAGGTCGGGCCATGGCTTTGCAGATCAGCGCCACCAACCCGGAACACCCGGCCCTCCTGCTGGAACTGCCCTGGCACCTGCCCCTGGAGGAGTGGCCCGAGGAGGTCCTCGTGCCGCTGCCCCGCGGCATCTCCCGGCACGTGGTGCGCTACGCCCGTGCCGGCGAGGAGGTCATCGCCGTCAAGGAACTGGCCGAGCGCCCGGCGCTGCGCGAGTACGAGCTGCTGCGCGACCTCGACCGGCTGGGCATCCCGGCCGTCGACCCGCTGGCCGTGGTCACCGGGCGCGCCGACGGCGCGGGCGATCCCCTGGAGCCGGTACTGGTCACCCGGCACCTGGGCGGTTCCCTGCCGTACCGGTCGATGTTCGAGACGACGATGCGGCCGGCGACCATGCACCGGCTGATGGACGCCCTCGCGGTGCTCCTGGTGCGGCTGCACCTCGCCGGGTTCGCGTGGGGCGACTGCTCGCTGTCCAACACGCTCTTCCGGCGCGACGCGGGCGCGTACGCCGCCTACCTCGTCGACGCCGAGACGGGCGATCTGCACGCGCAGCTGAGCAACGGTCAGCGCGATTACGACCTCGACCTCGCCCGCGTGAACATCAGCGGCGAACTGCTCGACCTGGAGGCGTCGGGTGCGCTGCACCCCTCCGTGGACGCGATCGAGTTCGGCATGGAGATCTGCGCCCGGTACCACCGCCTGTGGGAGGAGCTGACCCGCACCTCCGTCTACCCGGCGGGCAAGTACCACTACATAGAGCGGCGGATCCGCCGCCTGAACGACCTCGGGTTCGACGTCGCCGAGATGCAGATCGAGCACTCCTCCAACGGCGACACGGTCACCTTCGTGCCGAAGGTCGTCGACGCCGGCCACCACCAGCGGCAGCTGCTGCGGCTGACCGGCCTGGACACCGAGGAGAACCAGGCCAGACGGCTGCTGAACGACCTGGAGAGCTGGATGGCGACCCAGGACGACCACGCGCCCGGCGACCCCCTCGCCGCCCGCCCCGAGGTGCTCGCGCACCGGTGGGTGCGGGACGTGTTCCGGCCCACCGTGCGGGCCGTGCCGGTGGGGCTGCGCGGCTCCATGGACCCGGCGGAGATCTACCACGAACTCCTCGAACACCGCTGGTACCTGTCGGAGCGGGCGCAGCACGACATCGGGCTGGACACGGCGGTCGCGGACTACATCGAGAAGATCCTGCCCAAGGCACGGGAGACGCTGGAGCCGACGACGCCGGAGTGACCCGGCCGTCCGGGGGCCACCCGGCCGTCCGGGCCCCCGGCCGTCCGGGGGCCACCCGGCCGTCCGGGCCCCCGGCCGTCCGGGCCCCAGGCCTCCGAGCCCCAGGCCGTCCAGGCGACCCGGTCGTCCGGGTCTCCAGACCGTCCGCGTCTCCAGACCGTCCGGGCGCCCCGGCCGTCCGGGGCATCCGGACGTCCGGGGCATCCGGCCGTCCGGGGCATCCGGCCGTCCGGGGCATCCGGCCGTCCGGTTCACCCGTGCGTCCGGTTCACCCGTGCGTCCGGTTCACCCGTGCGTCCGGGTCACCCGTGGGGAACGACCGCGACGGGGCAGTCGGCGTGGTGCAGGACGCCGTGCGCCACCGAACCGATCCGGGCGCCGACCGCGGTGCGATGGGCGCGCCGGCCCACGACCGTCAGCTGGGCCCGCCCCGACACCGACAGCAGCACCTGCCCCGCGCTGCCGATCTCCACGTGCTCGACGACCGGCACGTCGGGGAAACGCTCCCGCCACGGCGCGAGCGCCGCGGCCAGCGCCTTCTTCTCGTACGGCTCCAGTCCGCCGGCGTCGTCGAGGAGCTTGAGCGAGGAGGGGCTGTAGGAGAACACCGGGGGCAGGGTCCAGGCGCGCACGGCACGGACGGTGGCGCCGCGGGCGGCGGCCGTCTCGAAGGCGAACCGCAGCACGGGGGCGCTGTCCTCGGGGGCGCCGTGCTGGCCGACGACGATCTCGTGCCCGGCCACCTCGGTGCTGGGGCGGTCCCCGGCACGGACCAGGACGACGGGGCGCGTCGCCTCGGCGATCACCTGCTGGCCGACGGAGCCCAGCAGGAACCCGACGACCCGGCCGTGCCCCCGCGAGCCCAGCACGAGCGTCTCCGCCTCCGCGCCGGCCGCGGCCAGCGTCTCCACCGGGTCGCCCTCCACCACGTCGGCCGTCAGCGGCAGGCCCGGGTGCCGTTCGGTGACCTCCGCGACCGCCCGCTCGACGCCGGCCCGCACCCACCGCTCCTGCGCGTCCCGGTCCGCCACCTCGGCCGCCGCGGCCGACTGGAAGCGCCAGGCGTGCACCACCCGTAGCGCCAGGTCCCGCCGTACGGCCTCCCGGGCCGCCCAGGCGAGCGCCGCGAGGCTCTCGTCCGTCCCGTCGACCCCTGCCGTGATCGGGCCCGTCATCCCGCTGCCTCCCTGTGTCACGCAAAAAAATACCGGTCCGTCGGTCCACAGTCTTCACTACGCTGCCCGGCATGACCTTGGAAGGGGAACAAGTGATCGTCGACGCGGCCGATCCGGTGGCGCTGAGCCGCTGGTGGGCCGAGGCGCTCGGTCGGGTCACCGTCGCCGACGCGCCCGACGAGTACGAGATCCGGCCGGTCCCGGACCGGATGCCGGGCCTGCTGTTCGTACCGGTGCCGGAGCGCAAGACGGTCAAGAACCGGCTCCACCTGGACTTCCGCCCGGACGACCAGGAGGCGGAGGTCGAGCGCCTGCTGGCCCTGGGGGCCCGGCGGGCGGACGTCGGGCAGGGTGATCAGACCTGGGTGACGCCGGCCGACCCCGAGGACAACGAGTTCTGCGTGCTGGGGGCGCGGCGGGGCTGACGGCCGGCGCCGCTTGCCTACCGGCGCACAAGCGTGTGCCGGGAGCGCACACCCCGCGGCCCCCCACGGCGGACCGGAACGATCACGCATACGATGGCGGCAGCCGGCGCGGGCCTCGCCGTGCCGCACGTCGTGACCACTCGGGGTGGGAGACACATGGCACAGGCCGCCGAGACGGCGCGGACCGTCATCCTGACCGTGGACGACGACCCGGGAGTCTCCCGCGCCGTCGCCCGTGACCTTCGGCGCCGCTACGGCGCCTCGTACCGGATCGTGCGCGCGGAGTCCGGCGAGTCCGCGCTGGAGGCGCTGCGCGAGCTGAAACTCCGCGGCGACCTGGTCGCCGTGATCCTCGCCGACTACCGCATGCCGCGAATGAACGGCATCGAGTTCCTCGAACAGGCCCTGGACATCCACCCGGGCGCGCGGCGCGTGCTGCTGACCGCCTACGCGGACACCAACGCGGCCATCGACGCGATCAACGTGGTCGACCTGGACCACTACCTGCTCAAGCCGTGGGACCCGCCCGAGGAGAAGCTCTACCCGGTCCTGGACGACCTGCTGGCGGCCTGGCGGGCGAGCGACCACCGGCCGGTGCCCAGCACGAAGGTGGTCGGGCACCGCTGGTCGGCGCGCTCCTCGGACGTACGGGAGTTCCTGGCCCGCAACCAGGTGCCGTACCGCTGGTACTCCTCCGACGAGCCCGAGGGGCGGCGGCTGCTGGCCGCCGCCGGGGCGGACGGGCGGCGGCTGCCGCTGGTGATCACCCCGGAGGGCACCCCGCTGGTCGAGCCGGACGCGCCCGAACTGGCCGCCCGGGTCGGGCTGGCGACGACGCCGACGGCCGACTTCTACGACCTCGTGGTCATCGGCGGCGGACCGGCCGGGCTCGGCGCGGCCGTGTACGGGGCGTCCGAGGGGCTGCGCACGGTGCTCGTGGAGCGGTCGGCGACCGGCGGGCAGGCCGGGCAGAGCTCCCGGATCGAGAACTACCTCGGGTTCCCCGACGGCGTGTCCGGCTCCCAGCTCACCGACCGGGCCCGCCGGCAGGCCGGCAAGTTCGGCGCCGAGATCCTCACCGCGCGCGAGGTCACGGGACTGGAGGTGAACGGCGCCGCCCGCGTCGTACGGTTCTCCGACGGCTCGGCGGTCGCCGCGCACAGCGTGATCCTCGCGACCGGGGTGTCGTACCGGCAGCTGCGGGTGCCGGGCACCGAGGACCTGACCGGCTGCGGGGTGTTCTACGGTTCCGCGCTCACCGAGGCGCCCTCCTGCCAGGGTCACGACGTGTACATCGTGGGCGGCGCCAACTCCGCGGGGCAGGCGGCGATGTACCTGTCCCGGGGCGCGAAGTCGGTGACGCTGCTGGTGCGCGGGCCGGACCTGTCGGCGTCGATGTCGCACTACCTGATCCAGCAGATCGACGAGGCGCCCCACATCGTCGTGCGTCCGAGGACGGTCGTCGAGGCCGCGCACGGGGACGGCCACCTGGAGCAGCTGACGCTGCGCGACACCGAGAGCGGGCACACCGAACTCGTCGACGCGCAGTGGCTGTTCGTCTTCATCGGCGCGGCCCCGCTGACCGACTGGCTCGACGGGACGGTGCTGCGGGACGACGACGGGTTCATCCTCGCCGGGCCGGACCTCACCTCCGACGGGCGGCCGCCCGCGGGCTGGGAGCTGGACCGGCCGCCGTACCACCTGGAGACCAATGTGCCGGGCGTGTTCGTGGCGGGCGACGCGCGCGCCGAGTCCGCCAAGCGCGTCGCGTCGGCCGTCGGAGAGGGAGCCATGGCCGTGATGCTCGTCCACCGGTACCTGGAGCAGTCGTGAGCGGGCGGACCGTGCCGTGCAGCCCGCGGGAGATCGGCTCCCTGTTCCTGTTCGAGAAGCTCTCCCCCGAGCAGCTCGGACGGCTGTGCCGCGAGGGGCGGGTGGAGCGGTTCGAGGCCGGGCCCGTGTACGCCGAGGGCGCTCCGGCGACCTGCTTCTACGTGATGATCGAGGGCACGGTCGTGCTCTCCCGCCGGGTCGGCGGCGACGACGTCGAGGTCAGCCGTACCTCGCAGCGCGGGGTGTACTCGGGGGCCATGCAGGCGTACCTCGGGGACCGGGTGCCGCAGGTCTACACCAACTCGATGCGGGTGACCGAGCCGACCCGCTTCTTCGTGCTGCCCGCCCAGTCGTTCGCGGACGTCATGCAGGAGTGGTTCCCGATGGCCGCCCACCTGCTGGAGGGGCTGTTCTTCGGGTCGAAGAACACCCAGCGCGCGATCGGGCAGCGTGAACGGCTGCTGGCGCTGGGCTCGTTGTCGGCGGGGCTCACCCATGAGCTCAACAACCCCGCGGCGGCGGCCGTACGGGCCACCGCCACGCTGCGCGAGCGGGTGGCGAAGATGCGGCACAAGCTGGCCGTGATCGCCCAGGGCCCGTACTCGCGCGAGGCCCTGGCCGAACTGATCGACATCCAGGAGCGCACGGCCGAACGCGTCGCCAAGGCACCCGCGTTGAGCCCGCTGGAGGCCTCCGACCGGGAGGACGAGCTCACCGACTGGCTCGACGACCACGGCATCGAGGAGGGCTGGCGGATCGCGCCGGCCTTCGTGCAGGCCGGACTGGACGTGGAGTGGCTGGAGCAGGTCGCGGCGGCCGTGGACGAGGACATCCTGCCGGGCGCGGTCGGGTGGCTGAACTACACCGTCGAGACCGAGCTGCTGATGGACGAGATCGACGACTCCACCACCCGGATCTCCCACCTCGTCGACGCCGCCAAGCAGTACTCCCAGCTCGACCGCGCCCCCCACCGGGTCGTGGACGTCCACGAACTCCTCGACAGCACGCTGCTGATGCTGTCCGGCAAGATCGGGCAGCGCATCCGGGTCGTCAAGGACTACGACCGCACGGTGCCGGACGTCCCGGCGTACCCGGCGGAGCTCAACCAGGTGTGGACCAACCTCGTCGACAACGCCGTCTTCGCCATCGGCAGCACCGGCGGGGAGGGCACCCTGACGGTGCGCACCGCCCGGGAGGGCGACCGGCTGCTGGTGGAGTTCCGCGACACCGGACCGGGTGTGCCGGCGGACATCCGCAGCCGCATCTTCGACCCGTTCTTCACCACCAAGCCGGTCGGCGAGGGCACCGGGCTGGGTCTGGACATCTCCTGGCGGATCGTCGTCGACAAGCACCACGGCAGCCTCCAGGTCGAGTCGGTGCCGGGCGACACCCGCTTCCAGGTCCTGCTGCCGCTGACCGCCCCGCGGCCCGGGACCGCCGACGCCCCCGGGACCGCCACCGACTCCGGGACCGCCACCGACTCCGGCACCGATGCCGCCCCCGAGACCACCGAGGAGCCCGTATGACCGACACCGACGCGCTGGACCCGAGCGTCCCGCCCAGCGGCACCGGCTGCGTCGAATGCGACGCCACCGGCGGCTGGTGGTTCCACCTGCGGCGCTGCGCGGCCTGCGGCCACGTCGGCTGCTGCGACTCCTCCCCCTCCCAGCACGCCACCGCCCACTGGAAGACCACCGGGCATCCGCTGGTGCGCAGCTTCGAACCGGGCGAGGAGTGGTTCTGGGACTACGACGACGACGAGCTGTACGAGTCCGGCCCGGAGCTGGCGGGACCGGCCTGCCACCCGGTGGACCAGCCGGCCCCGGGCCCGGCGGGGCGCGTGCCCGCGGACTGGGCGGAGTCGCTGCACAGCTGACCGCCCCGCGCGTCCCGCGAACCGGTTCCCCCCTCCGACGGCCCCCGACGGCCCTGACGGCCCCGCCGCCCCGATGACAGCGGGCCGGCGGGGCCGTCTCTCCGGTGCGCCCCGACTCCTCGCCGAGTCCGGGCGCACCGTCCGTCTCCGCACCACTGAGGAACCCCATCGAAGAGGCATGTCCACTTAAAGCCGACATCGTCGCTTTTGTTCTCTTCTGCGGCCATACTTGGCCGACCGCACCGCACGGTGATCGACGAACGTCCAACTGTGCGCCGGTCGAGGAGATGTGACGGAACGGAAGAAGGATGCCTCGCATGCATGTGACCGATGCCGCGTCAGCGACTCGCGCGTCAGCGACGGACCCGCGCGAAGGGCGGGCCGGGAGGGGCGCGCGGGCGCTGCGGGGAGGGACGGCGCTCGGGGTGGCGCTGCTGTCCCTCCTGGCGGTCCCGGCGCCCGCCGTGGCCGCCCAGCCACGGCCCACGGCACCTCCCGCCGCGGCCGCCGGCGTGCCGCCGCAGCCGGACCTCGCCGGTCTGCGCGACGTCCTGCGCACGGCGACGGAGCAGGGTGCGCCCGGGGCCATGGCGCGGCTCGACGACGGCGGCACCGCCCACTGGCTCACCGTGGGCGTCGCCGACCGGAGCGCGGGCCGGGCGCTCGGCGCCGGCGACCGCTTCCGGATCGGCAGCGTCACCAAGACCTTCTCCGCCGTCGTCCTGCTGCAACTCGCCGACGAGGGCAAGCTCTCCCTGGACGCCCCGGTCAACCGTCATCTCCCGGGGCTGCTGCCCGACGACCGCATCACGGTCCGCCACCTGCTGAGCCACCGCAGCGGCCTGTACGACTACACCGACGACCTGTTCGCGCAGACCGTGTCGGGCTTCGAGGCGGTCCGCACCAAGGTCTTCACCTACCGTCAGCTGGTCGACCTCTCGCTGCGCCACGCGCGCACGACCGACCCGGGCGGCGCCTACTCCTACTCCAACACCAACTTCGTGGTCGCCGGGATGCTCATCGAGAAGCTCACCGGACACCCCGTGGCCACCGAGTACCAGAGGCGGATCGTCGAGCCGCTGAAACTGCGCGACACCTTCTACGTCCACCCGGACACCGCGATCCCCGGCACCCACGCGCGCGGCTACCTCACCCCCGACGCCCCCGCCACCGCCCTGGTCGACGCCACCCGGCAGACCGTGTCATGGGCGCAGAGCGCGGGCGCGATCGTCTCCAGCACCCGTGACCTCAACACCTTCCTCTCGGCCGTGCTGCGCGGGCAGCTCACCTCGGCCGAGGGACTGGAGCAGATGCGGCGCTGGGTCCCGGCGGGCACCGGGCAGGCGTACGGGCTGGGTCTGCGGCGCCGCGACCTGTCCTGCGGGGTGTCGGTGTACGGGCACACGGGCGCCGTACAGGGCTACTACACGTACGCGTTCGCGTCGGCGGACGGGCGGCGCAGCCTGAGCGCGCTCGCCAACACGTCCAACAGCGCGCGCGTGCACGCCACGATGCTGCGCACCCTGGACTCCGCGTTCTGCGGGACGGGGGCCGGGACCGGCACCGGGACGAAGGCGCGCAAGGGGACGGCAGCGCCGTACGAGCGGGCGGAGGACACCACCCCGGCGACCGTGCGCGAGTGACCCGGTGCGCGGCGGGCGGGGCGGGCGGGCCCGGGGCCGGCGGGAACCCGCCGGCCCCGCCGGCCGTTCTGGGGGCAGGGCCCCGCGGGGCCGGACGACGACACCAGGGCGGCGGGATGAGCGAGTTGGTCCCCGGGGGCAACGTGCCCCTCCCGGGCGGTGCCCTGGCCGTGCGGGTGCCCGGCCCCTTCGACGTCAGCGCGCTGGTCACGGACGACAGCGGCAAGGTCGGCGGCGACGGCGACTTCGTCTTCTACAACCAGCCGACGGCCCCGGGGGCCAGCCTGCGCGGCGACACGCTCACCCTGGACCCGGCCGGGCTGCGGGCCGGCGCCACCCGCGTCACGGTGGTCGTCAGCGCCGCCGACCCGGGCGCGCCACTGGCCCGTCTGCCCCTGCCCACGCTCCACGTCACCGGCCCGGGCGGCCGCCCGCTCGCCCGGTTCGTGCCGCCGCCCCCACGGCAGGAGACGGTCCTGCTGCTCGCGGAGGTCTACCGGCGGGGCACGGGGTGGAAGCTGCGGGCGCTCGGACAGGGGTACGCCGACGGGCTGGCGGGCCTCGCACGGGACTTCGGCGTGGACGTCACCGAGGACGAGCCGGCGCCCGCGCCGCCGACCGCCCGCACACCTCCGCCGTCCGCCCGCACCCCTCCCCCGCCGTCCGCCCCCACGTCCCGGCGGCCGTCCGCTCCCCCTCCCCCGGCGGACCCCGACGGCTTCCTCGCCCTGGTCAACCCGGCCCGCGCGGCGGCCGGTTCCCCCGCCGTCTCGCTGGACGCCCGGCTGGTCTCCGCGGCCCGGGGCCACGCCGCCGCCATGGCCGCCGCCGGACGCCTCGGCGTCGAGGGCCCGGACGGCGTCTCGGTCCACCAGCGGGTCACGGCCACCGGATACCGGTACCTCACCGTGGGCGAGCACCTGGTCTCCGGGCCCCGCACGCCCGCCGAGTTCGTGACGTACTGTTTGGGTGCCGACCGCACCCGGCGCACCCTGCACGACCCGGCGTTCACGCACACCGGACTGGCGTACGTCCGGGACGCGCGGACCGGTGACGTCTTCTGGACCGCCCTGTGGGCGCGCCCGTGCACGCCGGCCGGTCTGGCCCGGACCGAGGCGGACGTCGTCGACCTCACCAACCGCGAGCGGGCGCGCGCCGGGCTGCCGCCCCTCGCCCCCGATCCGCTGCTCGCCACCGCCGCGCGGGCCCACAGCGTGGACATGGTGGCGCGCCGCTTCTACTCCCACACCTCGCCCGAGGGCACCGAGCCGTGGGACCGGGCGGCAGCGGCGGGGTCCGCCCGGCGGACGATCGGGGAGAACATCGCCTGCGGCCAGCGCTCCCCCGCCGAGGTCGTGGAGGACTGGATGAACAGCCCCGGTCACCGCGCCAACATCCTCAAGCCCGCCTTCACCCACATCGGCGTCGGCTTCGCGGGCGGCGGCCCCTCGGGCACGTACTGGACGCAGCTCTTCGGCGCCTGACCTCCCGCCGGCTCCGGTTGACCTCGTCCGTCACGCGCGCCAGGGTGCTCTGGGGCGTGCCCGGACCGGCGCGCCGGAAAGGTGGTCATCCTTGATCGGCATCACGGACATCGAAGCCACGGCGGAGCGGATCGCCGGGCACGTGGTCCGCACCCCGACCCTGTCCAGCCCCGGCCTGTCGGCGCTGCTCGGCGTCCCGGTCACGGTCAAGCTGGAGCTGTTGCAGCGCACCGGGTCCTTCAAGGCGCGCGGGGCGACGGCGAAACTGCTCTCGCTCGGTGCGGCGGAGCGGGCGGCCGGGGTGGTGGCGGTCAGCGGCGGGAACCATGGGATCGCGGTGGCGGTGATGGCCGCCGCCCTCGACGTCAAGGCCACCGTGGTCATGCCGCGTTCGGCGCCCGCCCGGGCCGTCGCGATCGCCGAGGAGGCGGGCGCGTCGGTGCGGCTGACGGACGGCATGGCCGAGGCGTTCTCCCTCGTGGACCGGTTGCGGGACGAAGGACTGACGCTGGTCCACCCGTTCGACGACCCGGTGGTCGTGGCCGGTCAGGGCACGGTCGGGCTGGAGTTCGCCGACGACGCCGACGAACTGACGGACGTCGTGGTCAGCGTCGGGGGCGGTGGGCTGGTCGCCGGTGTCGCGGCGGCGCTGCGGGCCCGCCGCCCGGACGTACGGATCTGGGGAGTGGAGACCGAGGGCGCGGAGGCGATGTCCGCCGCGCTGGCGGCGGGCGGACCGGTGCCGGTGAAGTTGTCGTCCCTCGTCTCCACCCTCAGCGCGCCCGCCGTAGCGCCGCTGACGTACGACCATGTCTCCGCCCTGGTGACCGATGTGCTCGTGGTGCCGGACCGGGAGGCCCTGCGGGGCTGTCACGAGCTGGCCGAGCACGCCAAGGTGTGGACCGAGCCGGCCGCCGGATGCCTCCTCCCGGCCGCCCGGCGGGTCCTGCGGCGGGTGGGGGACGGCGCCCGGCTGGGCCTGGTGGTCTGCGGGGGCAACGCGACGGTGTCGGACATGGCGTCCTGGGCGGAGCGGCACGGATTGCGCTGAGCTCCGGTCCGGACTTCGCGCCGGGGCGGGCAATTTCCGCGGCAGCATTGCGGCGGGCATCACGGCGGGCATCACGGCGGGCATCACGGCGGGCATCACGATGGGAATGGACCAAGCACCGTCGCGGGTTCGCCGGGCGGGTCCCCGGTGAACGTCTCAAGACGTTCACCGGCGGCTGCGCCGCTGGTCGGGCCGCCGGGCCGGGCGAGGTGACGCCGTTGTTCCGGCGCATCCGCCCGGCCATTCTTGAATGAAAGACAGGAATCGCGGCCGCGTGGTGTCCTTTTGAACGCATGCCCCGTCGTCCGCCGTACCACTGGGGAAGGAGTGTTCCGGGGATCCAGCGAGGGATGACCATGGTCAAGGCGCACGTCTCCAGACACGAACTGGTCGCCGGACGGTACCGGCTCCTCGACGTCGTCCAGCGGGAGACGAACCGTGACAGCTGGTACGGGGAGTACGCCGAGGCGGGTGCGGGCGCCCGGCCGTGCCTGGTCACCCGGATCGGACTGCCCGCCGGTCAGGACGCCCAGGGGGCGGAGCAGGCCGCCGACCGCGTGGTGCGCATGTCGCGGACGATGGCCCGGGTGTGTCCCGGCCGGGTCGCCGCGGTCCTCGACGCCGTCGCGGAGGGGGGCTCCCTGTGGACGGTCACCGAGTGGATCGACGGGCAGCCGCTGGGGCAGCTGCTGGAGCAGCGGGGGGCGTTCGGCCCGCTGTGGGCGGCCGCGCTCGGGCTGGAACTGCTCGACGTGCTGGAGGCCGCCCACGGGGAGGGCATCACCCATGGCGAGCTGAGCCCCGGCCAGGTGTTCGTCCGGGCGGACGGGCCGGTCGTCGTGACGGGATTCGGCCTGGCCGGTGCGACGCTCGCGCCCCGTCTCGCGGCGCCCTCGTACGCCTCGCCCGAGCAGGCGCGGGACGAGCGGATCGGACCCGCCGCCGACCTCTGGGCGCTGGGCGCGATCCTCTACACGGCCGTCGAGGGACGGCCGCCGTACCGGGACCGGGAGCAGCCCGGGACGACGTTGCGGAGCGTGGACCGGCTGCCGTTGCGGACACCGCTGCGGGCCGGTGCCCTCGGCCCGACCGTGCAGGGGCTGCTGCGCAAGGACTCCCGGGAGCGGCTGACCCGGCCGGTGGCGCGCCACGCCCTCACCCGGGTCCTCGACGAGCGTCCGCACCCGGTGTCCGCGCCCCGGCCGCGGCGGGCGTACCCCGTCACCCGGATCCCCGTCACCCGGATCCTCGGCCCGCGGTGGAGCGGCCGGGCCATGGCCGCCGGGACCGCCCTGGCCGTGGTCACGGTGGCGGTCGCCGCCCTCGCCGCGACGGGCCGGCTGCCGGGCGGGGGCGAGGCGGCGTCCAGCGGCGCGCAGGCGCGTCCCTCCGCGTCCCCCGCCCCGTCCGGCGGCGACGACGCGGGCGACAGAGCCCCGACCACTGCGGCACCCGGGCCGACCGCGTCGGCGTCCGCGTCCGCCCCGCCGTCGCCCACGGCGTCGCCGACTCCGTCCGCCCCGGCCTCCAGCGGCGCGGTACCCGCCGGCTACCGCCTCTACCGGGCGCCGGAGGGGTTCTCCGTCGCCCTGCCCGACGGCTGGGAGCGGCTGGACACCTCCCGCACCGCCGACGCCTCCTACCGCGTCACCTTCGGCGCGGCGGACGACCCGCGCACCCTCGCGGTGACCTACAGCGAACGCGTCGGCCCCGACCCGGTCGCCGTCTGGCGCGACACCGTCGAGCCCGGTCTGCGGCAGGCGGACGGCTTCCGGCGCGTCGGCACGATCGAGGCGACGACCTACCAGGGGTACGCGGCCGCCGACATGGAGTGGCTCGTCGACGTCGACGGCACCCCGGTGCGCACCTTCGGGCGCGGGTTCCTCCTCGGCGGGCACCGCGGCTTCTCGCTCCGCTGGACGACGCCCGCCGCCGACTGGGAGGAGACCGGGAACCGGCAGGCCCTGGACACCTTCCTGCGGACCTTCCGGCCCGCCGCGGGCTGACGCGCTCCGGGCGACGGCACTCCCCCGCCGCCCGTGGCCCGTTTCCGCACCGTCCCACCGGGGACCCGGGACGCATGGTGCGCATCGGATACACGATGATGACCGAGCAGGCCGGCCCTCGTGACCTGGTCGACCACCTGGTACGGGCCGAGGAGGCGGGCTTTGACTTCTCCGTGACGTCGGACCACTACTTTCCGTGGCTGCGCGCGCAGGGTCACGCGCCGTACGCCTGGAGTGTGCTGGGCGCCGCCGCACAGGCGACGTCCCGCATCCCGTTGATGACGTACGTGACGTGTCCGACCATGCGCTACCACCCGGCGGTCGTCGCCCAGAAGGCGGCGACGATGCAGCTGCTGTCCGGGGGCCGGTTCCGGCTCGGGCTGGGCTCCGGGGAGAACCTCAACGAGCACGTGGTGGGCGGCGGATGGCCCTCCGTGGACGTGCGGCACGAGATGCTCCAGGAGGCGGTGGACGTCATCCGCGCGCTCTTCGAGGGCGGGCACGTCACGCGGCACGGCACGCACTTCGACGTGGAGTCGGCGCGGCTGTGGGACCTGCCGGACGAGCCGACGCCCCTCGGCATCGCCGTCTCCGGGGAGCAGTCCTGCCGGCTCGCGGGCCGGTTCGCCGATCTGGTGATCGCCACCGAGCCGAAGTCCGGGCTGCTGGAGGCGTTCGACCGGCACGGCGGCGCCGGCAAGCCGCGGGTGGGCCAGTTGCCGGTGTGCCACGACCCGGACCGGGAGACGGCGGTGAAGCGGGCGCACGCGCAGTTCCGCTGGTTCGGCAGCGGCTGGAAGGTGAACTCCGAACTGCCGCACCCGGACTCCTTCGAGGCGGCGACCCGGTTCGTGACACCGGACGACGTCGCCTCCTCGATCCCCTGCGGCGACGACCCGGACGACTTCGTGGAGGCCGTACGCCCGTACGCCGAGGCCGGATTCACCGAGATCGCCCTGGTGCAGATCGGCGGCGACTCCCAGCCGGCGTTCCTGGAGTGGTCGGAGAAGACGCTGCTGCCCGCGCTGCGGGACGCCTTCGGCTGACGGGGCCGTGCCGACGGCGGCACTGACTCGGCTGACGGGACCGTGCCGACGGCGGCACTGAGTAGCGGTACTCATGCCGTCGCCCCGGGCGGTGTTCCAGGATGGGGCTCCACCGACAAGGAGCGTCCCATGACCCCTGTGCCCGCCCTGACACCTGTGCCCGTCGCCCCGCGCCGCACCCTTCCCGTCGTGGCGGCCGGGGTGGTGGTCACGGGGCTGGCGCTCTCCGCCTGGCACCCCCACGACCGCACCACCTGGTTCCTGGAGACGGTGTGGATCCTCGTGGGGCTGCCGGTGGTGGTGCTGACCTGGCGGCGGTTCCCGCTCACCGGGCTGCTGTGCGGTCTCCTCGCGGCCCACGCCCTGGTCCTCGCGCTGGGCGGCCACTACACGTACGCGCAGGTCCCGCTGGGCGACTGGGCGCGCGACGCCCGCCACCTGGACCGCAACCCGTACGACCGGTTCGGCCACCTCATGCAGGGGTTCGTGCCCGCGATCCTGGTGCGCGAGCTGCTGATCCGTACCTCCCCGCTGCGCGGCAGCCGCTGGCTGGCGCCGCTGACGGTGTGCGCGTGCCTGGCCTTCAGCGCCGTCTTCGAGATGTTCGAGTGGGCGGCGGCCGTGATCGGCGGGCAGGCGGCGGACGCCTTCCTCGCCACGCAGGGCGACGTGTGGGACACGCAGTGGGACATGTTCTGCGCGCTGATCGGGGCCACGCTGTCGCTCCTGCTGCTGAGCAGGGTGCACGACCGCGGGCTGCGGCGGCTGGAGGCGCCGCGCGTCACCGCGACGTACAGCGGCAACGGGTCACGCGTCACCGCGACGTATAGCGTCGACGGGTCCACATCGGCACCGCGAACCAGCACAGCACGTACCACAGCACCACTGCGCTGACCAGCCAGGGCACGAAGCCGTCGTGGGTCGCCACCCGCAGGATCAGCAGCAGCGCCGCGGTCATCGTGGCGAGCAGCAGCACCAGTCCGACGAAGGTCATCCGGGAGGCCCACCGGACGGCCTGCGGCTTCACGCGTCGCCCGGCGACCAGCCGGTGCAGGGAGACCGGGCCTATCAGGGCGCCGGTCGCGCAGGCGCCCAGGACGACGGTCATGATGTAGATGGCCCGGTCGACGCTCGTCAGCTCCGGGTAGCGCGGAGTGAACACGACCGTGAGCAGGAAGCCGAAGAGGATCTGCACGCCCGTCTGGGCGACGCGGACCTCTTGGATCAGCTCCCCCCACATCCGGTCCGCCCGCTCCTCCTCCGTCTCGTTGCGCCCTCTGCGCCGCTCGGCCTCCGCCGCGGTGTCGGTCACCTGGTCCTCCCCGGGTCGCTCGACTGTTCGGTCGTCTCCCCGGCGAGTACCCCCTGGACGGCGATTTCCTCGGTCCGCCGCCCGGACCGCTACCAGCGGCCCTCGACCTGCTCCTTGATCCGCCGCTCGTACAGGTCCCCGATCGCCGCCAGGGTCGTCTCCGGGAGGGCGGGCAGCCTGGCGGCGGCCGCGTTGGCGCGGGCCTGCTCGGGCGAGCGGGCCCCGGGGATCACGGTGGTGACGCCGGGCTGCTGCACGATCCAGCGCAGCGCCAGCTGGGCCGGGGTGTACCCCTCGGGGGCGAGGGCGGCGAACTCGGCGGCTGCCTCGACACCGGTGGCGTAGTCGACGCCGGAGAAGGTCTCGCCCTGGTCGAAGGACTCGCCGTGCCGGTTGTAGGTGCGGTGGTCGTTCTCCGGGAAGACGGTGTCCTTGGTGTACTTGCCCGACAGCAGGCCGGAGGCGAGCGGGACGCGGGCGATGATGCCGACGCCGGCCTCCCGGGCCGCGGGGAGCACCTCGCGCAGGGGCTTCATGCGGAAGGGGTTGAGGATGATCTGCACGCTCGCCACGCCCGGCCGGGCGATCGCCGTGAGGGCCTCGGCGCAGGTCTCCACGCTGACGCCGTAGTGGGCGACGCGCTCCTCCTCCACCAGGGTGTCGAGGGCGTCGAAGACCTCGTCGGAGGAGTAGACGGAGGTGGGCGGGCAGTGCAGCTGCACCAGGTCGATGCGGTCGACGCCGAGGTTGCGCCGGGAGCGGTCGTTCCAGGCGCGGAAGTTGTCCAGGACGTAGTTCTCCGGGATCTGGTCCACGCGCCGGCCCATCTTCGTGGCGACCAGCACGTGCAGGTCGGGGCGGCTGCTCAGGAAGGTGGCGATGGTCTGCTCACTGCGTCCGTCGCCGTAGACGTCGGCGGTGTCGAGGAAGGTGACCCCCGACTCGGCCGCCGCCTCCAGGACCGCCAGGGCCTCCTTGTCGTCGACGTCCCCCCAGTCGGCGCCCAGCTGCCATGTGCCGAGGCCGACGACGGATGCGTGCTGACCAGACCTACCGAATTCGCGCTCGTCCATGGCGTCAGTCTGTCATCCGTCCCGGCCCCGCGGTGAACCGGCCGTTCCGGCCCGGCACCTGTGAATCTTTCACCCGCACGAGTGATGATGTTCGAGGGTTGGGCCCTCCGCGCGGACGGGCCCCTAGCGTGAGCCCGTGACTGACCGTTCACTGAGCAACCATCAGCCGGGAGACACCACCTGGACCCGCCGCGGCCTGCTGCGCGCCGCGGCCGCCCTGGCCGCCGGGCCGTGTCTGATCGCGGCGGACCCGGCCGCCGCGGCGGCCGAACTGCCCGGCTTCCCGGCGGACGTGACCCTCTCCCGCACGGCGTACCGCAACTGGGACGGCGAGATCACCGCCGTCGGACTGTGGGCCTGCGCGCCCGACGGTCCCGTACAGGCGGTCGCCGTCGTCAACTGGGCGTGGCGGAACGGCTGGACGGTGCGGGCCCGGGGCGCCGCGCACGGCTGGTCGCCGCTGACGGTCGCGGAGGGCACGCCGTCGGAGGCGCGGGTGCTGCTCGTCGACACCGCCCCGCACTTCGACGGCCTGGCCCTGGAGTCGGCCGACGAGGTCCGCGCCGGCACCGGGGTCACACTGGAGGCCCTGCTCACCTTCCTCGAAGGGCACGGCCTCGGCGTCACCGCGTCGCCCGCGCCCGGGGACCTGACGCTGGGCGGCGCCCTGGCCGTCGGCGCCCACGGCACCGCCGTGCCCGCGCGCGGGGAGCGGCGGCTGCCCGGACACACCTACGGGTCGCTCAGCAACCTCGTGCTCTCCCTCACCGCCGTGGTGTGGGACCCCGACAGCGGCGCTTACGCGCTGCGCACGTTCACCCGGGACGAGGCGGACTGCGCCGCGCTCCTCACCCACCTGGGGCGTTCCCTGGTGACGGAGGTGACCCTGCGGGTGGGGCCCGACACCCGTCTGCGCTGCGTCAGCCGTACGGACATCCCGGCGGGCGAGCTGTTCGCGGCGCCCGGCTCGGACGTGCGGACCCTGGAGAGCTTCCTGGAGTCGGACGGGCGGGCGGAGGCGATCTGGTTCGCGTTCACCGAGTTCCCGTGGCTGAAGGTGTGGTCGGTGCAGCCGGCCAAGCCGCTCACCTCACGGCGGGTGACGTCCCCTTACAACTATCCGTTCTCCGACAACGTCCCGACGCCGGTGGCGGACCTGGCCGGGCGGATGGTGTCGGGCGCGGCCTGGTACCTGGCACCGGTGCTGGGCAACGCGCAGCTCGACGCGGCCGCGCTGGGGCTGGTGGCGACGCTGTCGGCGGACATCTGGGGGCCGTCGAAGAACACCCTGCTGTACGTGCGGCCGACCACCCTGCGGGTGCACGCGAACGGATACGCGGTGCTCACCCGCCGGGACGGGGTGCAGCGGGTGGTCGCGGAGTTCACCGCGTTCTACCGGGAGCGGCTCGAGGCGTACGCCGCCGCCGGGCGGTTCCCCGTCAACGGCGCGGTGGAGATCCGCGTCACCGGACTCGACGACCCGGCGGACACCGGGCGGGCGGGAGCGCGGGCTCCGTCGCTGTCGGCGCTGCGGCCCGACGCGGACCGCCCGGAGTGGGACACGGCGGTCTGGCTGGACGTGCTGACGCTGCCCGGCACCCCGCACGCCGAGGCGTTCTACCGCGAGCTGGAGGCGTTCCTGCTGACGACGTACGACGGCACACACGCCCGCACCCGGGTCGAGTGGTCCAAGGGCTGGGGGTACACCGGCACGTCCGCGTGGAGCGACGAGGACGTGCTGGAGACGGCCGTGCCGTCCTCCTTCGGCCCGGTGTGGACCGAGGCGGCGGACTCCCTGGAACGGCTGGACCCGCACCGGGTCTTCCGCGCCCCGCTGCACGCGCGGCTGTTCGGGTAGGGCGCCTGTGGGCTACGGCGTGAGGTGGGCCTGGACCGTCGGTCCGTAGCGGTCGGCGATCTCGTCGGCCGGGGCCGCCCGCAGCTCCGGGCCGCGGGCGATGCCGAACATCACCCCGAGACCGAGCAGGGTGGCCACGGCGAGCTCGGCGCGCAGGCCGGCGTCGGGGCCCGGGAGGCGGGCCGCCAGGCGGGCGGTGACCTGGGCGCGGAAGTTGGCGCGCAGCACGTCGCCGTGGTCGCCGTGCAGCGGGGCGAACGCGATGCGCAGCAGCGGGTCGGCGCCGCGCTCGCGCTGGCTCACCAGCACGTGCCGGACCATGTGGCGGCCGAGCCGCTCCAGGGGGGCGTCCAGCAGGGCGTCGGCGTCCTCCTCGAAGGACATCACGCGCGCGACGAGGGCTTCCTTGTTGCCGAAGTACTTCACGACCAGCGGCGCGCTCACCCCGGCGCGTTCCCCGACGGCCTTGAGGGTGATGTCGGCGGGCGCGTGACGGGCGAGGAGGTGCCGGGCGGCGCGCAGGATGGCCGCCTTGGTCGACTCGGCGTCGCGCCGGACGGGGCCGGTGTCGCGCCGGGCGGCGGAACGGGCCGGGGCGTTCCGCCGCCCGGCGCGGGCGCCGTCCGCGGGCGTGCCCGAGGGCGGCGTGCCGTGCGGGTCAGTGCCGTGCGGGTCAGTGCCGTGCGGGTCAGTGCCGTGCGGGTCCGCGTCGGCCGGCGCGGTCCGGGGCGGGTCGGTTCCGGGGGGAGTGCTCACGGCGGTCATGTTCCCTCCATCGCCCCGTCCGCCACGGACCGGGTCCGGCCCCGTTCCCCGCCCGCGGGGCCCGGCTCGGCGTCGGGGCCGCCGGGGACGGTCAGCGCCACCGCGCACGCGGCGAGCGCGACGGTGCCCGCGGCACCGAACGTCAGCAGGTAGCCGTGGAGCGTCGGTACCGGCAGCCCGCCGACGGGGCTGGTGTGGTGCACCAGGATCGCGGCGACGACGGCGCTGGAGCAGGCCTGGCCGATCGTGCGCATCAGGACGTTGACCCCGTTCGCGGAGGCGGTCTGGTCGGCCGGGACCGCGCGCAGGATCAGCGCCGGGAGTGCCGAGTAGGCGAGGGTGGTGCCCATGGCCACCACCGTGGCTCCCAGCATGATCATCCAGAGTTCGCGGCTGTCGGCGATGCGCACCCCGTACCCGGCGGCGATCACGGCCGCCCCGAGGGCGAGCGTGACGCGCGGGCCCCGGGACGCGGAGACGCGGGCGGCGACCGGGGCGAGGAGCAGCATGCTGAGGCCGCCGGGCAGCAGGCACAGGCCCGTCTGGACGATGGACAGCCCGAGTCCGTAGCCGCTGGCCTCGGGCGCCTGTACCAGTTGGGCCGTGACCAGCGTGTTGGCGTAGAACGCGAAGCCCGTGAGGAGGGCCGCCACGTGCGGGAGGCCGACCCGGGGGCGGGACACCAGCCGCAGGTCCACCAGGGGCTCGGGGGTGCGCAGCTGCTGCCGCCACCACAGGCCCAGGACGACGACGGTGCCGAGGAACAGGCTCAGGACCGGGGCGCTGCCCCAGCCCCACTGGCCGCCCTGGGACACGGCGAGGAGCAGGCAGATCAGCCCGGCGGCCAGGCCCAGCGCGCCCGTGACGTCGAACCGTCCGGGCCGGCGCACCGGCGACGGCGGCACGGCCCACCGGATCAGCGCGACGCCGGTCGCCCCGAGGGCGGCGGTCACCCAGAACATCACGTGCCAGTCGGCGTACTGCACGACCACCGCGGCGGCCGGCAGGCCCAGCGCGGCGCCGATGCCGACGGTGGCGCTCATCAGCGCCACGGCGGAGTCCCGGCGCTGCGGCGGGAGTTCGTCGCGCAGGACGCTGATCGACAGCGGTACGACGGCGGCGGCGGCGCCCTGGAGGACCCGGGCCGCGATCAGCACGCCGATCTCGGACGTCAGGGCGCAGATCACCGACCCGGTGGTCATCAGCGCGAACGACAGGAGCAGCACCCGCCGCTTGCCGTACATGTCGCCCGCGCGGCCGAGGACCGGGGTGAGGACGGCACCGGACAGCAGGGAGGCCGTCACCGTCCAGGAGACCGCCCCCGCCGAGGCACCGGTGAGGCGGGGCAGGTCGGGCAGCAGTGGCACGACGACGGTCTGCATGACGGCCATGAGGGTGCCGCAGTACGCCAGGACCGGGACGGTGAGGCGGGCCCGCAGACCGCCGGGGAGGCGGCCCGCGGCGGTCGGGGAGGCGGGTATCGGACCGGGCGACGCCATGGGCACTCCCTGGACGGAAGGAACTGACGGAAGGCACCCGGAAAGACGGGTGAATGACGATTCACCCTAGTGGTGAATCGTCATTCACCCAAGCCGGTGGAGCCTCTTCGGGTCAGGCGCGCGTGGCCGACGCCCGCGCGTGCGCGGTCCGGGCGAGCCGCGGGCCCAGCCAGCGCTTGAACCGCCGCAGCGCCTCCAGTTGCCCGGCGGCCCGGTCGAGCCGGTGGTAGAGCCGGGGCGGGACGTACGGGAGCAGGGGCGAGTGGCGCTGGCCGAGCAGGGCGAACATCTGCTCCGGGGGGAGGTCGATGTAGCGGGTCAGGCTCTCGTACCACTGGGCGCTGTGCCGGGCGGCGCTCTGCGCGGGGAGGAGGGCGGCCTTGCGTTCGTGTTGGTAGCGGGCGAGCGCCTGCGGGAGGTCGGCGCACTCCCGCAGGGCGTCGGCCAGCGCGAAGGCGTCCTCCAGGGCGAGGGTGGTGCCGGCGCCGGTGGAGTAGTGGGTGGTGTGGGCGGCGTCGCCGAGGAGGACGAGGTTGCCGCGGTACCAGGCGCGGTTGGTGAGGGTGCGGAAGGTCAGCCACCGGGCGCGACCGCCGGCGGGGGCGCGGCCGATGAGGGGGTGGCCGTCGAGGACGTGCGCGAAGAGCCGTTCCAGCAGGGCCAGTCCGTCGGCCTCGCTCGCCCGGTCCAGGCCGAGGCCGGTCCAGGTCCGCGGGCCGCACTCGATGACGCAGGTGCTCCGCTCGGCGCCGCAGGGATAGCCGTAGCACCAGATCCACCCGTGGCCGGTCTCCACGAAGGCGAAGGTGAAGGAGTCGAAGACGCGGGTGGTGCCGAGCCAGAGGTAGGGGTTGCGGCCGGTGGTGAGGTGCGTGCCGAAGTGGTCGGCGTGGCGGGTGCGCAGGGCGCTGTGGACGCCGTCGGCGGCCACGAGGAGGTCGGCCTCCGGCGGATCGTCGGCCGTGATCTCGCGCTCGAACTCCAGGTGGACACCGAGGTTCCGGGCGCGGTCGGCGAGGATCTCGAGCAGCCGGTGGCGGCCGATGCCGTGGCCCACGTCTCCGGGTTGACGGATCGCCAGGCCACGGACGTCGGCGACGCCCTGGTTCCAGCGGACGGAGCCGCCCTCGAGAGCGCGGGCCGACTCGGGGTCGCGGGCGTGGAGTTGGTCGAGGAGGGCCTGCCAGTAGGTGACGCCCCAGCCGTAGGCCGAGCCCTCGGGGCCGCGTTCGTACACAGTGATGTGGTGGGACGGGTCCTGCCGCTTGAGCAGGATCGAGAGATACAGGCCCGCGGGCCCACCGCCGACACAGGCGACCTTCACGCACACCTCTTGGCATGGACGGAGCGCGGCCGGACGGACGGACCGTGGCCGATTGACGACGCAGAGTAGCAGTCGGCTTGTAGGACCCGCTGCCCCGTTCGGCCGATTCCGCCTTGTTTTTCATGTATGTCACACCGCCGACCCGATGGGTCCGGTGTGAACATCACCGGAAGGGATCGTTCCCAGGGAAAGGAATTGCCATTTCCGCGTCCCGCGCGCACCACCCCGCGGTCCCGGCCGGCCGGGGCGGGATTCGGTGCGCGGGCCAGGGGTACCCGGGGCTGCGTACCGGAAGAGAGTGAAGGAGGAGACGACCGTGACGCAGGTCGAGGAATCCATCGAGGTCAGTGTCCCCGTGCACACGGCCTACAACCAGTGGACGCAGTTCGAGACGTTCCCCGAGTTCATGAGCGGGGTGGAGCGCATCGAACAGCGCACCGACACGCTCACGCACTGGGTCACGGACGTGAACGGCGTGCACCGCGAGTTCGACGCCGAGATCACCGAGCAGATCCCGGACGAGCGGGTCGCCTGGACGACGGTCGGCGGGGAATCCCGGCAGGCCGGCGTGGTGACCTTCCACCGCCTCGACGAGGAGCACACCAAGGTGATGCTCCAGATGGACTTCGAGCCGGAAGGCATGACGGAGACCATCGCCGACAAGCTGGGGTTCGTGAAGCGGCAGACGAAGGGAGACCTCAAGCGCTTCAAGGAGTTCATCGAGGAGCGCGGCCACGAGACCGGAGGCTGGCGCGGCGCGGTCACCTGACCGACGCCGGCCCGGTCACCCGGCGGCCGCCGTGCGGCACTCCGGGTGACCCCAGCCCTGGTCGTTCTTGGCGATCGGCTCGCCCGCCGCATAGGACCGTCCACACGCGCAGCGGCCGGGGAACTTGGCCTTGATCGTGCGGGACGACGAACCACCGGACCGCCGGGGTGCCTTGCCCCCGGCGGTCCGGTGTCGTGCGCCCGTGGCCGGCGGGGTGTCGGGCGAGGGCGGCGGCTCGGGCGAGCCGAGGGCGCTGCCCGCGGGCTGCTGGACGACCGCCGCCTGGCTGGCCGCCCGGTCGGCGAAGTCGTTGAGCCGGTCGCCGTCGACCTGGTGGGCGGGCACGTAGCGGAAGTCGACGGTGCGGCCGTCGAGCAGTTCGTCGATGCGCACCACCAGGTCCTGGTTGGCGACCGGTTTCCCGGCTGACGTCTTCCAGCCGTTGCGCTTCCAGCCGGGCAGCCAGGTGGTGACGGCCTTCATCGCGTACTGCGAGTCCATGCGGATCTCCAGCGGCACGTCCGGGTCGACGGCGGCCAGCAGGCGCTCCAGCGCGGTCAGTTCGGCGACGTTGTTGGTGGCCTTGCCGAGCGGGCCGGCCTCCCACTGGGCCGGTCCCTCACTGGCGTCGGAGATCACCCAGGCCCAGCCGGCGGGTCCCGGGTTCCCCTTCGAAGCCCCGTCGCACGCGGCCACCACACGTTCACGCATGCGCACGATGATGCCACGGTGGGGCGGGGTGTCCGGCCACCGGGGGGCGGGCCGCGAGGGACCCGCCGCGACAGCCCGGCCGCCGCTAGGTTCTGTCGTCGGAGACTTCCGTGATCTTCGGCATGTCGCCCTCGGTGGTGGTGACGTCGATCACCGAGAAGTCCGCGCCCTGCGGATCGGTGAGGGCGGCGAACCGGCCGAACGGCGTGCCCATCGGACCGGACCGCAGGGTGGCGCCGAGCCCGGTGGCCGTGGCGACGGCGCCCTCGCAGTCGGGGACGGTGAAGTAGGTTCGTGCACAACGGCGCGGACGACGTCCGGGTCGTGCCGGAGACCCTCACCGAGCTGCCGATCCTGCGCGGCTACGGCGACACCGCCGTCCTGCGGGAGATCGCCGGCCGCGCGGATCACCGCGGAGCTGCACCGGCTGGAACACGCCCAGGCCGAACTCCTCGCCGCCCGGCTCGGCCCCCTCACCCCGTCCGACCGGGTCTTCGACGCCGGGTGCGGGCGAGGGGGCGGCAGCGTGGTGGCGCACCTGCGCTACGGCTGCCACGCGGACGGGGTGACGATCTCCGCGAAGCAGGCCGAGTTCGCGGGCGAGCAGGCCCGCAGGCGGGGCATCGCCGACAAGGTCCGCTACCACCACCGCAACATGCTCGACACCGGTCTGCCGACCGGCGCGTACGCGGCCTCCTGGAACAACGAGTCCACCATGTACGTCGAGCTGGACCTGCTGTTCGCCGAGCACGCCCGGCTGCTGCGCCGCGGCGGACGGTACGTGGTGATCACCGGCTGCTACAACGACACGTACGGGCAGGCCTCGCGCGAGGTCTCGCTCATCAACGCCCACTACATCTGCGACATCCATCCGCGCTCCGCCTACTTCAGGGCGCTGGCCCGCAACCGGCTCGTCCCGGTGCACGTGGAGGACCTCACCGAGGTGGCGCTGCCCTACTGGGAGTTGCGCAGCCGGGCCGAGCACCTGGTGACGGGCATCGAGGAGACGTTCCTGTCCGCGTACCGCAACGGCAGCTTCCAGTACCTGCTGATCGCGGCCGACCGGGTCTGACGGCGCAGCGTGGGCGCCGGCCGGTGACCGGGCGATCCCGGCCGGCGCCCACGGTGAGGGACGGCGGGCGCTACTGGCCGTCGTAGGCCTTGTGGAGGGCGGCGATGTCGAACTTGCCCATGGAGAGCATGGCCCGGGTGGCGCGGGCGGCCTTCTCCGGGTCGGGGTCGGTGACCATCTCCAGGAGCACGGTGGGGACGACCTGCCAGGACACCCCGTACTTGTCCTTGAGCCAGCCGCAGGGGCCGGGCTCGCCACCGCCCTCGACGAGCCTGTCCCAGTAGTGGTCCACCTCCTCCTGGTCGGCGCAGTCGATCTGGAAGGAGATCGCCTCGTTGAAGCGGAACTGCGGGCCGCCGTTCAGCGCGACGAACTTCTGGCCGTTCGCCGTGAACTCCACGGTCACCACGGACCCGGGGACGCCCGGCCCGGCCTCGGTGTAGCGGGCGACGTTGCCGACGCCGGAGTTCTTGAAGATCGACACGTAGTGGTGGGCGGCCTCCTCGGCCTGGCCGTCGAACCAGAGACACGTGGTGAATCCGTCGGTGGTCATGCGGTCCTCCTGGTGCGGTGACGGAACGCGGAGCGCGCTCGTCAGTGTCGACCGGTGCGCGCCCCGGAACTCATCGCCCGCCCGGGAACTCATCACCCGCCCGGGAACGCGCCCGCGCGGCGGGCGCTCTGCCCTCGGCGAATCTGCCGAGGGCAGGGAAATCCGCCGTCGGGCCGGTCCCGCCCCGAGGGTGGGGGGAGCGCGGCGACCGGTGCCGCGCCCGTCCCGACGAGGAGCGCCCATGTCCCCACTCGCCTCCGGTCCCGCGCCGGCCCGCTCGCCCCGGGCCGAGGAGGGCGACACCCCTCCCTCCCGCTTCGACGACCAGCTCGCCGCCCACCTGCTCGGCCAGCGCATCGTGCTGCTCGGCACCCAGGTCGACGAGGTGTCCGCGAACCGGGTCTGCGCGCAGTTGCTGATCCTGTCCGCGGAGGACCCGCGCACCGACATCAGCCTGTTCGTCAACAGCCCGGGCGGGTCGGTCCACGCGGGTCTGGCCATCTACGACACGATGCGGCTCGTCCCGAACGACGTCTCCACGCTCGCCGTGGGATTCGCGGCCAGCATGGGCCAGTTCCTGCTCAGCGTCGGCGCGCCCGGCAAGCGGTACGCCCTGCCGAACGCACGGATCATGATGCACCAGCCGTCGGCGGGGATCGGCGGCACCACCGCCGACATCGAGATCCAGGCGGAGAACCTGGAATTCACCAAGCGGACCATCGAGCGCATCACCGCCGAGCACACCGGCCAGAGCCTGGAGACCATCGCCCGGGACGGTGACCGCGACCGCTGGTTCACGGCCGAGGAGGCCCGGGAGTACGGCATGGTGGACCGTGTCGTGGAGTCGCTCGCCGACATCCGCCCGGCCGCCTCGAAGCGTCGGACGGGGCTGTAGACATGGGGACGTACACGATTCCGAACGTCGTCGAGCGGACCCCGCTGGGCGAGCGGTCCTACGACGTGTTCAGCCGGCTGCTGTCGGAGCGGATCATCTTCCTCGGCACCGAGATCGACGACGGGGTCGCCAACGTGGTCATCGCGCAACTCCTCCATCTGGAGTCGTCGGCGCCGGAGCGCGAGATCGCGGTCTACATCAACTCGCCCGGCGGCTCGTTCACCTCGCTGATGGCCATCTACGACACGATGACCTTCGTACAGGCGCCGGTCTCGACGTTCTGCGTCGGGCAGGCCGCCTCGACGGCGGCCGTGCTGCTGGCCGGCGGCGATCCCGGCCGGCGGTTCGTGCTGGAGCACGCGCGCGTGCTGCTCGGGCAGCCGGCCAGCGGGGGCAGCCGGGGCACGGTCTCCGACCTCGCCCTCCAGGCCCGGGAGATGGTGCGCATCCGCGCCCAGGTGGAGGAGGTGCTGGCCCGGCACACCCACCACGACGTCACCACCCTGCGGGCGGACATGGACCGCGACAAGGTGTTCACCGCACCGGAGGCCGTGGCGTACGGCCTGGCCGACGAGGTGCTGAGCCGGCGTCTGCCGCAGATGTGAGACGCCGGCCCGCACGGTGCCTCAGGCGGCCAGGCAGAGCCCGTCGTACGACGAGGAAGCCGGCGTGCGGCGGGTTCCGGCGCGCCGGCCGGTCGCCCGGACGAGTTCGCCCTGGGCGCGCGCCAGCAGGTCACCGAGGGTCAGGCCGAGGGCGTGGGCGGCGGCCGCGAGGACCTCCGAGGAGGCCTCCTTGCGGCCGCGCTCCACCTCGGACAGGTACGGCATGGAGATACGGGCGGTGTCGGCGACGTCCTGCAACGTCCGCTCCTGCGCCCGGCGTTCGCGGCGCAGGACGTCACCGACCAGGTCACGCCAGAGGGGCTCCCTGGGGACGGGCGGACGGTCGGCGGCGTGGGCGGTTCCCGGGCGCCCGGCCGGTGGGCGCAGCGGGATGACGCGGGCTTGGTTCGGCGCTTGGTTGCTCACCCTCACAGCCTAGGAACGGAAGCCGGGACGGGAAGGGGGCGGCGTTCCGCCCTCAGGGGAATGGCCCGCGAGGAGCGGCGCACGCGGCGCGTGCCGTCCCCCGCGAAGTCCGCGTCGCCGCGTGGGCGTCCCCCGGACGGACGAACGTGTCCCGCCGGCCGCGGCGCCCGCCGGGCCACCGAACCGCCCGGCCTTCCCGGCCGCGTCACCACCGTGTGGCCGGCGCTTTCCCGGCCGGCGTCCCGGCCCCGGCGCGACGGATCGGAATACGCTTGGCATGTGTCGGCCGACTCGGGGTATCCGCCCGATGAGCGGACCTGCGGCACCCGGTCCGCTCACGGGCCGGGAACATCAGACGTCGTACCGTGACTGACGTGGGAGAGGGAATGCACACCGCCGTGATCGGGTCGGAGGCTCAGGTCGTCGAGGACACCGCCGGGACCAGCACGGGTGGCACGCCGCTGCCGGGAGTCGAGGACCCGAGCAGCGTGGCCCCCCGCGACGCGCGGGAGCTGTCCCGTCAGTTCTTCCAGCGGCTGACGGAACTGGAGGAGGGCACGCACGAGTACCAGTACGCGCGCAACACCCTCATCGAGATGAACATGTCGCTGGTGCGGTTCGCGGCCGGGCGGTTCCGGGGTCGCGGCGACGACATGGAGGACATCGTCCAGACCGGCATGATCGGCCTGATCAAGGCCATCGACCGGTTCGAGATCTCGCGCGAGGTGGAGTTCACCTCGTTCGCGCTGCCCTACATCGTCGGTGAGATCAAGCGCTTCTTCCGCGACACGACCTGGGCGGTGCACGTGCCGCGCCGGCTCCAGGAACTCCGCGTCGAACTGGCCAAGGCCCGCGACGAGCTCGCCAGCCGGCTGGACCGCGAGCCGACGGTCGCGGAGCTGGCCACGCTGATGAACCTGTCCGAGGGCGAGGTCGTCGAGGCGCAGATCGCCGCCAACGGCTACAACTCCTCCTCGCTCGACGCCGCGCTCACCGGGGACGGCCCGGAGCACGGCGAGGCGGTGCTGGCCGACTTCATCGGCGTGGAGGAGTACGGGCTGCGGCTCGTCGAGGACTTCCACTCGCTCGCGCCGCTGATGGCCGAACTCAGTGAGCGCGACCGGCAGATCCTGCATCTGCGGTTCGTGGAGGAGGCCACCCAGGCGGAGATCGGTGAGCGGCTCGGCTGCTCCCAGATGCACGTCTCCCGCCTGATCAAGCGGATCATCGCGCGGCTGCGCCAGGGAATGCTGGGCGAGCTGGGCTGCGCCTGACCCCCGACGCCGTGGGGCCCCGGCCCCGCGGCTCACCGCCCGCGGCGCGCCGCGGGCGCGGGCCCGGTCACTGCCGTGCGAGCGCGACCACGGCGTGGACGCGCTTGCCGACCGGGATGCGCTCGGCGGTGACCTGGGCGGCGAGGGCGTGCACGATCTCCAGACCGTGCCGGCCGATGCGCTGGGGGTCCTTGGGGAACCGCAGGGGCAGCGCGTCGCTGCTGTCGTAGACGCACACCGTGACCGAGGTCTCGGTGCCCTCCAGTTCCAGGATGTAGGGGCCGTTGCTGTGCCGGTCGGCGTTGGTGACCAGTTCGCTGACGACCAGGAGGACATCCCCCAGGGCCCGTTCGTCGACGGTGGCGCACCACTCCGTCCTCAACTGGTCGACGAAGTGGGCGGCGAAGGCGCGGGCCTCGGCGATCGAACCGGGTTCGCCGGTGTAATGCGCCGCTCGCCGCAGCGGTTCCACGGGTACGTCGAAACCAGTCGGTATCACTGCCCCGTCCAGGTGCTCGGTCATGCTGTTCTCTCTCGGAGGCCGGACTGGCCGGACGCTACTGCACCTGGTCTCGTACCCCGTGCCGGGCGGCGCAGTCCCCCGCTTCGCGCCCCGCGTGCATGGGCTGGCTCACAGAGCGGGTGAGCTTCCGGCGGGCTGCGGGGGCTCCTCGTGACCGGGCTCGCTCGACGGCCCGGGGGGCGGCGCGCTGGGTGACGGCGGAGCGGGCGGCTGCGGTGCGGACGACTCCGGCTCCGGGGAGGCCGGCGGGGGTGAGGCGGGCGACTGCGGCGGCGGGGAGGGGGCGGCCGACGTCGGCGGACACGTCACGGAGCCGGGAGCGTCGGCGGGGGTCGGGGGGCACGGCGTTCCGGTGCCCGACGGGGAGGCCGGCGGGGGGACGCTCCCGGACGGCTCCGGCGGGTTCTCCGGCGCTTCGGCGGGACGGTCCTCGCGCCCGGTGTCGCCCCTCTCGCGCGCGAACCAGCCGTCGCCGCCGCCGTGGAGCACGAAGACGTCGATCACGGCCGACGAGGGGACGACCACGACGACGTTCGACGGCCGGTACGACGGCCAGGAGTCGCCGGTGGGTCTCGGTGCGGTCTTCTGGGCGATCGGCCGGGTGAGCGGGTTGCCACAGGCGCAGCGGACGCGGGGTTCGCCGCGGGCGTCGACGAGGACGGCCGTGCCGGCCTGGAGGACCGCCTGGTAGCCGGTGGCATCGCCGTCGCGGTAGCCGTGGTTGGTGACACGGGTGTCCATGCGCAGCCGTACGGGGGTCAGGGAGCGCAGGTAGGCCGGGACCTGGTCGGGGGCTACGCGTACGACGAAGGCGAACGCCCGGTTCCTCGCGGGCTCGGCCCGCAGCAGGGCGATCTGTTTCTCCACGTCGCAGGCGGCCACGTTGCGGGTGCCGCCGTACAGTCCGGCGGCTCCCCCGTCGACGGCCCGGACGACGTCGGTGGCGCTCTCCTCGGTCGCCGGGGCGGTGGAGGTGGGCGGGGCGGACGTGGCGGTGGCGGTGTTGTCGGTGAAGGGGTAGGGGCCGGTCCCGCCCGCGGCCTGGAGGAAGACCTCCCCCCGGCCCGCGGGGGTGGTGCCGCCGCCGTCGGTGCGGGCCAGCACGACCGCGACGGCCGCCACGGCCACGACCGCGGCGGTGAGCAGGGCGAGGAGCGGCGCGGACCTCCACCACGGTCTGCGGGGCTCGGGCGTGCCGCCCGGGGGCGGTGCGCCGGGCGGCGGGGACGGCGGGCGGGGAGGCCGGGTGGGCGGGCCGGAGGGAGGCAGTGCGTGCGGGCCGGGGGCGCCCGAGAGGGGGCCGGGGGGCGGTCCCGTAGGGCGGCCTGACGGCGGCGGTTCGACGCTCACGGGCACTCCCGAGGTGGTTCTCCGCGGCGTTCCTGTCCTGTGCGCCACTCGTCCCCGACCTCACTATTGTGTGCTCCGCCCGGCCGTCGCCCGCAAGCGCACACGGACGGCCGTCGCCCGCAAGCGCACACGGACGGCCGTCGCCCGCAAGCGCACACGGACGGCCGTCGCCCGCAAGCGCACACGGACGGCCGTCGCCCGCAGGCGCGCGCGGACGGCCCTCCCGGCAGGCGCGCGGGCCGGGCGCTGCTTAGCGTGGCAGGGTGAGCGCACGCATCCCGTCCGACCGGGCAGGCGGCGTCCCGTCCGGCCCGGCGGTCGCCCGGCACGGCTGGCCGCAGGCGGCCGGTACGGTCCTGGCCGGGGTCGTCGCCATGGGTGTGACGGCCGCGCTGGGGTTGTGGGCGGCCGGAGCCGCGGACCTGCCCGACGGCGCGTTCCCGCGGGTGGTGGCGGCGACCGTCGTCACGGCCGTCGGCGGCGCGGTGGAGCTCTCCGGGGACGCCGGGGGGCTGGCCGGCACCCACGCCGGGCTGTCCGTGCTGCCGTTGTCCGTCACGCTGGTCGGGGTGCTCGTGCTGGCGGCCGGGTTCCTGCGGCCGCTGCGGCACCGGGCGGTCGCCGGGGCGGCCGAACTGGCCGGCTGGGCGGGCCGGGTCGCCGTGCTGTGGCTGCTCGCGCTGCTCGGCCTCGCCCTCGGGGCCCGGCAGACGTTCGCGGTCTCCCTGGGCGACGGCACCCTCAGCGACCTCGGGGACCTTTTCGGCGTCAGCCCGACCCTCGGTTTCACCACCGACGTGCCGCGCACGCTCGGCTTCGGGCTGCTGTGGCTGGCCGGCGTGCTGGCGCTGGCGCTGCTGGTCTCGCGCGGGGCTCCGCTGCCGGCCCGGCTGCTGCGCTTCCAGGAGTCGGTGCGGCCGGCCGCGTACGCCATGGTGGTGCTGCTCCTCGCCTGCGTCGCGCTGGGGGTCCTCGTCGCCCTCTGGTCGGCGGTGACGCGCGGCCGGCCGGCCGAGACCCTCGCGGTGGTGCTGCTGGGCCTGCCGAATCTGGCGTGGCTCGCGTTCACCGTCGGCCTGGGAGCCACCTGGGAGGGCCGGGTCGACGGCCCGTTCGGGCTGCCGATGCCGCCGGTGCTGGACGAGGTGCTGCGCGGCTCGGACACCGCCACGCTGAACCTGCGCACCCTCGCGGAGCACGACGGCCGCGTCGGGTGGCTGGTCGCCGTGGACGCGGTGCTGCTGGCGGCGGCGGCCTTCGTCATGGCGGCCCGCTCGCCGGCCGGGACGCCCCTGTGGCGGCACGCGGTGCGCATGGCGGTCGCCCTGGTCCTCACGGTGCTGACGATCTGCCTCGTCGGCCGGGTCTCCGCCCACTACGGCCTGTCCGTGCTGGGCATCACCGACCTGGGCGGTCTCGGGCTGTCGGGGACGCTGTTCCTGCGGCCCGAGACGTGGACGGCGCTGGGCCTGGCGGTGCTGTGGGGGGTGGCCGCCGGGTTCCTGGGCGGTCTGGCGGCGCGGCGGACGGCGGGACACGGCCGGGTGGACACCCCGTCGGCGGGGCGGCGGGGCGGGGTGGTCCGGGGCCCGCCGTACTGAGGCCCCGTACTGAGAGGCCGCCCGGGGCCGCGCCTCGATCGCGGCTTCCTATTCCCGCCCCCCGAACGATCTTCGCTCCCCGAACACCGGCGCCGCCCAGTCCGGCGGTGGTTTCGGCCGTCCCTCCCCCGCCGCCCCGAGGTCCACCCGGGTCCGCGGGTGGCCGGCGCCCGGGCCGCCCGCCGCGGCCGCCCTCAGGTCGGCGACGAAGGCGAGGCAGGTCGGGTGGCGGGCGTCGGGGTTCTTGGCCAGGGCTCGCGCGAAGACCTCGTCGACGCGTGCGGGCAGGTCGGGGCGGGCCCCGGTGAGCGGGGGCGGGTCGTCGTACCGGTGGGCCCACAGCAGGGCCATGTCGTCGTCGCGGCGGAAGGGCGGACGGCCCGCGAGCGTCTCGTGGACGACGCAGGCGAGGCTGTAGACGTCGCAGCGGCCGTCGACGGGGCGGCCGGAGATCTGCTCGGGCGCGACGTAGTCGAGGGTGCCGACGAACTGGCCGACCTGTGTGAAACCGCTCAGGGACAGCGACTTCTTCGTCAGGCCGAAATCGGTGAGGTAGACGTGCTCGGGGTGGTCGCTGTCGGTGCCGCGGTCGACGAGGACGTTGCCGGGCTTGACGTCCCGGTGGACGAGGCCGTGCTCGTGGGCGGCGTCGAGCGCGGAGGCCACCTGGGCGGCGATGCGGAGGGCGGCCGGCAGCGGCAACGGGCCCCGGCTGTCGAGGAGGTGGCGCAGGTCGCGGCCGGCGACGTGGCGCATGGCGATGTACAGGACGCCGTCGGTCTCGCCGGCCTCGAAGACCGGCACGATGTGCGGGTGGTCGATCGCGGCGGCCGCCTTCGACTCCTGGGTGAAGCGTCTGCGGAAGGTGTCGTCGCGGGCCAGTTCCGGGGCGAGCAGTTTGAGGGCGACGGTACGGTCCAGGCGCAGGTCGTGGGCGCGGTAGACGACGGCCATGCCGCCGCGGCCGATCTCCTGCTCGATGCGGTACCCGGCGATCCGCCGCCCGATCAGTTCGCCGGGCGGGCCGGAGAAGAGGCCGGCCTTTCCGGCCATCAGGGGTCACCGTCGGAGGCGATGGTCCGGGTCGGGGCGGGGTCGTCGTCGGCCGGGCCGTCGTGGGCCGGGCCGACGTGGGCCGGGCCGTCGTCGGCCGGGCCGTCATCGGCCGGGCCGTCATCGGCCGGGCCGTCATCGGCCGGGCCGTCATCGGCCGGGCCGTCATCGGCCGGGCCGTCATCGGCCGGGTGGGGCGGATCGTCGGCCGCGTAGGTGCTCAGGCGGGTGCCGTCGCCGTACGCCCACCGCCCCCGGTCGGCGTCGTAGAGCCACATGGACTCGCCGTCGACGACGACCCCGATGCGCAGGCCCTGGGTGCGGCGGCAGAAGGTCTCGCCGTCGAGGGCACCGCCGGCGAGGTCCTCGACGGCGGCCCGGTAGCGCGCGAGGGCCCGTTCGGCACCGCCGAGGAGGGGACGCGGGTCGGTGACGGCCGTGAGGTCCTCGGCGAGCGGCGGGTCCTGGGGGACGGCCACCAGGTACCGGCCGTCCACCCAGGCCGACCAGCCGTTGGCGCACAGCACGCGTCCCCAGTCCCCGCGCCGTTCGACGAGCCGGACGGGCAGCAGCGGGTCGAGGGGCACGGTGGGACGGGTGGGGTCGGGGGCCTCCCAGGAGGGCATGCCCCGCCGGGGGACGACATGCGTGGGCCGGAACCCGGGAATCGTCACGGTGCGCCTACTTCCGCATCACGGCGGGCTCGTGCCGGCGCAGCAGCCGGGCCACGACGTGGCAGAAGACGGCGGAGAGCACCACGAGCATCCCCACGTCCAGCAGCCACACGCCCGCCGTGTGCCGCAGGAGGGGGTCCGCGGTCACCTCGCCGGGCACGGTCCGGGCCAGGTCGAGCGTGCCGGCCATCGCGCCGAACGCCCAGCGGGAGGGCACCAGCCACGCCACCTGCTCCAGGCCGGGCACCCCGTCCAGCGGCAGCAGCGCGCCGCAGAACACCACCTGGACGACGGCGAGCAGCACCAGCAGCGGCATCGTCACCTCCTCCTTGCGCACGAGCGCGGAGATCACCAGGCCCAGCATCATCGCGGTGAAGGCCAGCAGGGCGACCGCCACGGTGATCTCGGCCAGCGGCGGCATCAGCACGCCGTCGCCGCCGGGCGCGCCGAGGTCGACGCCGAGCAGGGCCACCATGGTCAGGACGACGGCCTGCACGACGGTCACCGTGCCGAGGACGACGACCTTCGACGTCAGGTACGCCGATCTGGACAGGCCGACGGCCCGCTCGCGCCGGTAGATCACGCGTTCCTTGACGAGCTCGCGCACGGCGTTGGCGGCTCCGGTGAGGACGGCGCCGACGCACAGGATGAGCAGCGTGTTCATCGCGGTGTCCCGGGTGAGCGCGCCGCCGGCGAGGGCGCGGGCCATCGCCCCCATCACGAACGGCAGGGCGATCATGACGGCCAGGAAGGTGCGGTCGGCGGAGAGGGCTGCGGTGTAGCGGCGGACCAGGGTGCCGAGCTGGGCGCGGCGGCTGCGGGGCCGGGCCGGCGGCGGCAGGACCACCGGGCCGGAGCGGGGCGGTGCGGACTGGGCGCCGGAGTCGGTGACGTACCGCCGGTGGAACGGCGAGTGGGCGTACTCGCCCGCCCAGTCGCGGTCCGGGTGCCGGTCGAAGGCCTCGAAGGCCTCGGGCCACTGCCGGAACCCGAAGAAGGGGAGGGCGTCCTCGGGCGGGCCGTAGTAGGCGACCCTGCCGCCGGGGGCGAGGACGAGGAGCCGGTCGCAGACCTCCAGGCTGAGCACGCTGTGGGTGACGACGACGACCGTGTGGCCGTCGTCGGCGAGGCCGCGGAGCATGTGCATCACCGAGCGGTCCATGCCGGGGTCGAGGCCGGAGGTCGGCTCGTCGAGGAAGAGCAGGGACGGTCTGGTCAGGAGTTCCAGGGCGACGCTGACGCGTTTGCGCTGGCCGCCGGAGAGGCTGTGCACATGCTGCCCGGCCCGCTGTTCCAGGCCCAGCTCGCGCATGACCTCCTCGACCCGCCCGCGGCGCTCGGCGCGGGCGGTGTCCTGCGGGAAGCGCAGTTCGGCGGCGTAGGTGAGGGCGCTGCGCACGGTGAGCTGGGTGTGCAGGATGTCGTCCTGCGGCACGAGGCCGATGCGCTGGCGCAGTTCGGCGTAGTCGCGGTAGAGATCGCGCCCGTCGTAGACGACCGTGCCGTGGTCGGCGGGGCGCTGTCCGGTGAGGGCGCCGAGGAGGGTCGACTTGCCCGCGCCGCTGGGGCCGACGACCGCGAGCAGGCACTTCTCCCCCACCGGGAACGACACGTGGTCCAGGAGGACCGTACGGCCCCGGTCGACGGCGACGGTGAGGTCCTCCACGTCGAGGGAGACCTCGCCGGTGTCGACGTACTCCTGGAGGGTTTCGCCGACCAGGCGGAACGCCGAGTGGCCGATGCCGACGACGTCGCCCGGTCCGATCGGGGCGGTGGTGACGGGCCTGCCGTTGAGATAGGTGCCGTTGTGGCTGCCGAGGTCGGCGATCTCGTAGCCGCCGTCGGGCAGGTGGTGCAGTTCGGCGTGGCGGCGGGAGACGACCAGGTCGTCGAGGACCAGGTCGTTGTCGGCGGCGCGGCCGACGTGGACCGTGCGGGGAGGCAGCGGGCGGACGCTCGTGGGCTGCCGGAACGTCCCCGTCACGAGGGGGCCGGACACCACGGACGGGCGCTGCGGCGACGGCGGCGGACGGCCGCTCAGAACGGCGTACGGGCCGTCGTCCGGGCTGCCGAAGCGGATCAGGCTGCCGGGGCCGACGGCGTGCGCGTGGACGCGGCGGCCGTCGGCGAAGGTGCCGTTGGTGCTGTGGGCGTCGTAGAGGGTCCAGTGGTCGCCGTCGGGTCGCAGGACCGCGTGGTGCCAGGAGACACGGGCGTCGTCGAGGACGATGTCGCTGAGGGGGTCCCGGCCGATGTGGTAGGCCCGGGTCGGGGTCATCACCGTGGAGCCCGTCTCGGTCTCCAGTCCGAGTTCGGGCGCCATCGGGGCGGCCGACCGCTCCACCATGCCGGAATTCTATCGATTCGCCCTCTTCCGCGCCGCGCCGGGGGAGCACCGGTGCTCTCCCGGCACGTGTCGGCCGACGTCACGTGCCGGCCGACACGTGTCAGCCGACGGGAAGGACGAGCGCCGGGACGACGCGTTGCATCCGCAGGGCGTCGACGGACTCGGCGAGCAGTTCGTACTCGGTGGTGTCGTCACTGGCGGCGATCCGCACCAGCCGTCCGCCGGCCAGCTCGTCGGCGACCCGTTCCTGCTGCTCCACGTCGGCGCACCAGGCCCGCAGCAGGACGGGCACGTCCGGCACGGTGTCGGCGACCGGTACGAGGGCGCCGGTCGGGAAGGGCGTTCCGTCGGGCCGCGGGTCGAGCCGCTCGGCGATCCAGGAGGCCCGGTCCCGCAGCCACCACAGGGCGAGGGCCAGCGTCGGCGCACGGTAGGTGCCCAGCGGTACGCCGATGCGGCGGCCGTCGCAGACACCGTACGCGGTGACGTGGCACAGGAATTCGTCGTGCACGTTCTTCTCCCCCGGTCGCTCTCCTGCCGGTGCGGCCTCGCTTTCCGTGCGGCTCGAGTGGGATGAACTGCCCATGACATCCGAGTATGTTGACTACTGAAACACTGTCACCATGGATTTCCGGCCACTCTCCTGGCATGTTCAGCGCCGTTCATGGCCGAATCCCGGCGGGGATCCCCGGATGTCACGACACCGTCCGCCGCCGGCTCCGGGGAGCCGACGGCGGACGCACACCGGCCCGGCGCGCGTGACGCTGTCCGCCACGCACGCCGGGCCGTCGGAAGCCGGGAGCCGGAGGCCGGGAGCCGGGAGGGCGGCTCCGCGACCGTCCGCCTCACGGCGACGGCTCAGCCGTCGATCACCGCGCCGGTCCGGGGCTCAGCCGTCGATCACCGCGCCGGCGCAAGGCGCAATCGTCGATCACCGCGCCCATCCGGGGCTCAGCCGTTGATCACCGCGTCGATCCGCTTCAGTTCGTCCGCGTCGAAGTCGAGGTTGTCCAGCGCGCCGACGCTGTCCTCGATCTGCCGGGCACTGCTCGCGCCGACCAGGGCGGAGGTGACCCGGCCGCCGCGCAGCACCCAGGCCAGGGCCAGCTGGGCCAGCGACTGGCCCCGGGACCTGGCGATGTCGTCGAGGGCGCGCAGCCTGCCCACCAGTTCCTCGGTGACCGCCTCGGAGTTCAGGAAGGGGCTGTCGCTCGCCGCGCGCGAGTCCTCCGGGATGCCGTCGAGGTAGCGGGCGGTGAGCAGGCCCTGCTCCAGCGGGGAGAACACGATGGAGCCGACCTCGAGCTCGTCCAGGGCGTCGAGCAGGCCCTCGCTCTCCGGGCGGCGGTCGAGCATCGAGTAGCGCGGCTGGTGGATGAGGAGCGGGGTGCCGAGCTCGCCGAGGATGCGGGCCGCTTCCCGGGTCTGCTCCGCCGAGTAGTTGGAGACGCCGACGTACAGCGCCTTGCCCTGCTGGACCGCGGAGTGCAGGGCGCCCATCGTCTCCTCCAGGGGAGTCTCCGGGTCGGGGCGGTGCGAGTAGAAGATGTCGACGTAGTCCAGTCCCATCCGCTGCAGGCTCTGGTCCAGCGAGGACAGCACGTACTTACGGGAGCCCCACTCGCCGTACGGGCCCGGCCACATCAGGTAGCCCGCCTTGGTGGAGATGACCAGCTCGTCGCGGTACGCCGCGAAGTCGGTCCGCAGGAACCCGCCCAGCGCGGACTCGGCGGCGCCGGGCGGCGGGCCGTAGTTGTTGGCGAGGTCGAAGTGGGTGATGCCGAGGTCGAAGGCGCGGCGCAGGATGGCGCGCTGGACCTCGGCCGGGCGGTCCGGGCCGAAGTTGTGCCACAGTCCGAGCGAGAGCGCGGGGAGCTTGAGGCCGCTGCGTCCGGTGCGCCGGTAGGGCATGTCCGCGTAGCGGTCGGGGTGTGCGGTGTACAACGCGACTCCATGAGGGGGTTGGCTCGGCGGATCGGTTTCACGGGAACCGCCGCCCACTCTGGCCCTACCTGCGGGTAGTGGTCCAACAGAAGAATCCGATGGGATTCAGCGGCTACGCTTCTCAATCATGGAACTGCGCCATCTCCAGCACTTCGTCGCGGTCGCCGAGGACCAGCATTTCACCCGGGCCGCCGAACGCCTGATGGTCTCCCAGTCGGGCCTGTCGGCGTCCATCCGGACCCTGGAGCGGGAGCTGCGGGCACCGCTGTTCGTGCGTACGACCCGCCGGGTGACGCTCACCGAGGCCGGGCGCGCGCTGCTGGCGGAGGCGGAGCGCATCCTGGCCCAGGTGCGGGCGGCGCACGAGGCGGTGGCCGCCGTGCAGGGCGTGGTGCGCGGGACGCTCTCGGTCGGCACCGAGCAGTGCATCGCGGGCGTGCACGTGGCGGGGCTGCTGGCCGCGTTCCGGCGGCGGCACCCGGACGTGGAGATCCGGCTGCGGCAGACCGGTTCGGGCGCGCTCGCCGACGAGGTCGCGGCCGGCCGCCTCGACCTGGCCTTCGCCTACCGCACCCGCGGGGACGGCGACCAGCCGCGCTCGGTGCCCCTGGCCGGCGAGCCGATGTACGTGCTGTGCCACCCCGACCACCGCTTGGCCGGAGCGGCGGCCGCGCTCACCCCCGCCGACGTCGCCGACGAGGTTTTCGTCGACTTTCACCCGGACTGGGGCCCGCGCCGCGCCACCGACGCCGCCTTCGCCGCCGCGGGCGCCCACCGCACGGTCGCCCTGGAGGTCAACGACGTGCACAGCCTGCTGGACCTGGTGGACGAGAACCTCGGCATCGCCGTCGTACCGCGCCACTTCCGGCACAAGCGGCAGGCGCTCACCGCGCTGCCCCTGAAGGGGGTCGGCGAGGTGGTCTACGAGACGGTCGCCTTGCTGCCGCCGCCGCAGGCGACCAGCCCGGCGGCCCGGGCGCTGATGGCGCTGCTGGAGGCGGGGGACGCCTCATAGGGGTCCGACGGTCCGACGGTCCGACGGTCCGACGGTCCGACGGGCAAGGGTCCGGGCCACGGCGGGCAGGGGGCAGGCGGTCTCGGTCGCCGAGGGCCGGTCGAGCGGCCTACGGACGGCCGACGGACGGCCCACGGACGGCCCACGGACGGCCGACGGGGGCGGGTGGCCGGTGTCGGCCGGTGAAGCGGCACGCGGGCGCGGGGTGCGCCATGGTGGACGTATGCATGCCAAGGACATCCTCATCGACGGGTACGACCGCATCCGGGAAGAAGTCCACGCCGCCGTCGAGGGCATGGACCCCGACGACCTCAACGCCCGGCCCACCGCCGAGACCAACTCGGTCGCCTGGCTGGTCTGGCACCTCACCCGCGTCCAGGACGACCACGTGGCGGACGCCTTCGGGCTCGACCAGGTGTGGCTGTCGCAGGACTGGGAGAAACGCTTCGGGCTGGACCTGCCACGCCGTGACACCGGGTACGGGCACAGCGCGGCGAAGGTCGCCGAGGTGCGGGTCGACTCCGCCGGCCTGCTGACCGGCTACCACGACGCCGTCCACGCGCGGACGCTCCAGGCGCTGCGCGGGCTGAGGGCGGCGGATCTGGAGCGCGTCGTGGACGAACGGTGGGATCCGCCGGTCACGCTGGGCGTCCGGCTGGTCAGCGTCCTGTCCGACGACCTCCAGCACGTGGGGCAGGCCGCCTATGTGCGCGGGCTGCTGGCGAGCTCGGGCGCGTAACCCGGCAGTACGACGTCCTCGATGAGCGCCCGGCGTTCGTCGAACGGGATGAACGCGCTCTTCAGGGCGTTCACGGTGACGGTGCGCAGGTCCTCGACCGTCCAGCCCGCCTCCGCCACCAGCAGGGACATCTCGCGGGTCATCGTCGTGCCGGAGACCAGCCGGTTGTCGGTGTTGAGGGTGACCCGGAAGCCGAGGTCCTTCAGCGCGGTGATCGGGTGCGCGGCGATGGAGGCGGCGGCGCCGGTCTGGAGGTTGGAGGTCGGGCACATCTCCAGGGCGACACGGCGGTCGCGCACCCATCCGGCCAGCCGGCCGAGCTTGCCGTCGACGATGTCGTCGGTGATCCGCACACCGTGCCCGATGCGCTGGGCGCCGCACACCTGGAGGGCCTGGTGGATGCTGGGCAGCCCGTGGGCCTCGCCGGCGTGGATGGTGAACGGAACGTTCTCGCGGCGCAGGTGCTCGAAGGCGTCCAGGTGGTCGGCGGGCGGGAAGCCGTCCTCGGCGCCGGCGATGTCGAAGCCGACGACGCCCGCGTCGCGGAAGGCGACCGCCAGATCGGCGGTGGCCCGGGTGCGGTCGAACATGCGCATGCCGCAGAGCAGGGTGCCGACCCGGACCGGGGTGCCGGCCGCGGCCGCCTTCGCCATGCCGGCCGCGAGCCCCTCCTGGACGGTCTCGACGACCTCCGGCAGGCTCAGCCCGCCCTTCAGCATCAGCTCGGGGGCGTAGCGCACCTCGCCGTAGACCACGCCGTCGGCGGCCAGGTCGAGCACGTACTCCTCGGCGGCGCGCAGCAGGCCCTCGCGGGTCTGGAGGACGGCGAGGGTGTGCTCGAAGGTGGCTATGTAGCGGACCAGGTCGCCGGAGCCGGCGGCCTCGACGTACCAGGCGGCCAGCTCTTCGGGGTCCTTGGTGGGCAGGGCGTGGCCGGCGTCATCCGCGAGCTCGACGACGGTGGCGGGGCGCAGGCCGCCGTCGAGATGGTCGTGCAGGACGGCCTTGGGGAGCCGGCGGAGGGTGTCGGTGTCGATGCGGGGGGCGGTCATGGACGGTCTTTCCCGGCTTTCTTTCTCTGGAGGTCTGTGGAGGTCCAGGGGGTCTGTGGAGGGCTGTGGAGGGCTGTGGAGTCCGGAGGTCTCAGTGCCGGGCCGGCTGGAGCAGGTCCCAGCGGTTGCCGTACAGGTCCTGGAAGACGGCGACGGAGCCGTAGGGCTCGTGGCGGGGCTCCTCCAGGAAGGTCACACCGGCGGCCAGCATCCGGGCGTGGTCGTGGGCGAAGTCGTCGGTGTGCAGGAAGAAGCCGACGCGGCCGCCGGTCTGGTCGCCCACCCGGGCACGCTGGGCGTCGTGCGCGGCGCGGGCCAGGAGCAGTCCGGTGCCGTCCTGGCCGGCCCCCGGGCGCACGACGACCCAGCGCGAGCCGCCGGGGCGGGGCTCGTCCTCGGCGAGGCGGAAGCCGAGGGCCTCGGTGTAGAAGCGGATCGCCTCGTCGTAGTCGTCGACGACGAGGGTGACCAGGTCGATGCGGGGCATGGGCGCCTTTCAGGAAGCCGGCGAGGGGCCGGGTGACCGGGCTCGGCGGGGGCGGTCAGGGGTGACGGCGGGAGAGGTTATACGTAAAACGTGTGGAACGCCAACGCGGACCGGGCGTGGGTCGGCCGAGCGCCGGTGCGCGCGCCGTCCGCCTCAGACGGCGTACGGCGGAACGCCGTCCAGCCTCGCCAGTTGGTCGTCGTCGAGCCGCAGCGCCCCCGCGGCCACGTTCTCGGCGAGGTGATCGGGGTCGCCGATGCCGGGTATGGCCAGGACGTGCGGGCCCCGGGCCAGGCTCCAGGCGAGTCTGACCTGGGCGGGGCTCGCGTCGTGGGCGCGGGCGACCGCCAGGAGGGCGTCGGCGTGGGCGGTCGTCGCGCCCTGGGGACCCGCCTCGCCGGCGACGGCGTAGAACGGCACGAAGGCGATGTCCAGTTCGCCGCAGAGCCGCAGGACCTCCTCGGTCGCGGGCGGCCGCTCGCCCAGGCCGTAGCGGTTCTGGACACTCACCACGGGGGCGACGGCCCGCGCCTCGGCCAGGTGGCGGGGCTCGACGCCGGAGAGGCCGAGATGGCGGACGAGGCCGGCCTCGCGCAGTTCGGCGAGGGCGCCGAAGTGCTCGGTGATCGACTCCTGGCCCATGCGGCGCAGGTATACGAGGTCGAGGTGGTCCCGGCCGAGTTGGCGCAGGTTCTCCTCGACGTGGCCACGCAGGTCCTCGGGACGGGCCGGGGTGCCCCACTCCCCCGCGGGGTCACGGAAGGGGCCGACCTTCGTGGCGATGAGCAGGTCGTCGGGGTACGGCGACAGCGCGCTGTTGATGAGCTCGTTGGCGGAGCGCAGGGAGGAGAAGTAGAAGGCGGCCGTGTCGATGTGGTTGACGCCGAGGCCGGCCGCCTTGCGCAGGACGGCGATCGAGCGTGCGCGGTCGCTCGGCGTGCCGAGGTGGAAGGCGGCGCTGCCCGTCAGCCGCATCGCGCCGAAGCCGACGCGGTGGACGGACAGGTCGCCGATCGTCCAGGTGCCCGCGGCGTCCGCGGTGATCTTCGCGGTGGTCATCCGTGGAGTGTTCCACGTACCGCGGACGCCGGCGCGGGCAGGCCGCGGTCCCTCAACAGGCCACGGTCTCCTCGCACTTGCGCAGCGCCTCCTGCACGTCGCGGCTCCAGTGCCGGGCCGTGCGGGGGGTGGCCGACGACACCGTGTGCACGGCCGGCTCCCGGCGTGAGGGCAGGGAGCCGGACCGGGCCCGCCGGCGTTCCCCGGCGGACGGTGTGCCACGGGCGACGACCTCCTCCACGATGTCGGCCAGATCGCCGTCCGGCAGCGGGAGTTCGAGGTCGTCGTCGACGAAGCCGACCACCGCCGGCACGTACTCCACCAGCGCCCGCAGCGCCTTGGGCAGCCCCCTGCGGCCGCGTCGCAGCCCGCGCAGCACGTGCAACGCCGTGGCGATCTCCAGCTCGGTGGCCTCCCTGCTCAGCGTGGCGGGAGTGATCTCGGTGTGGCTCAGCCACCAGTCGGCCTCCTCGTCCTCCCCCGTCGAGCGGTGGTGGAGGTAGAGGCAGTACGAGGAGACGGTGTCGGAGGCGCCGGCGCCGTACTGCCACCAGAAGCGGGCGCTGTCCTCGCAGCCGGCCAGGTAGAGGATGCCGCCGAGGATCCGCGCGCCCGAGGGCTCCGGCAGCGCGCTGCCGAGGAAGTTGCCGAGGTCGTGCAGGGCGCCGGTGCGGGTCAGCAGCGCCTCGCACAGCGCCCGCAGGTCCCGGGCCGCGGGGTGGACCCCCGGGGCGCGGCGGGCGGTCGCGGTGTGCCGGGGGCAGGCTCGGGCTGCGGTGGGCTCGTCGCCGGCGCGGGCCGCGACCCGGGCGGCGACACGGGCCTCGGCGGCCTCGATGTCCGAGCGGCTGTAGGGGGCCGTGGGCACGAGGCGTGCCCTGGCCAGCAGGGTGTCCATGTCGCTCGCGGTGTCGAAGGTCATGAGTGCTCCGCCTCCTCCTCGGCGCACGATGCGTAGATCTCCCGCAGACGGCGTTTGGCGTAGCGCTCGGTGGAGCGCACCCCGGCTTCGGTGATGCCCAGGTGGAACGCCACGTCGGCGGTGCTGTAGCCCTCGCAGTAGCGCAGCCGGATGACGTCCCGCTGGCGCTCGGGGAGGCCGGAGATCGCGCGGAACAGCCGAAGGTTCTGTTCGATGACCTCGAAGGCGTCCTCGGCGCACTGGAGGGTGACGGTCTCGAAGACCGCGGTGTCCATGAGGGTGGCACGCCGCCCGCGGGCGCGGGCGTGGTCGATGACGCGGTTCTTCATCACGCGCCAGGCGTAGGCGGCGGGGTTCTCGGCGCGCAGTATCTGCGGCCACTCCTGGGCGAGTTGGACGAACGCCTCGTCCACGGCCTCCTCGGCGTCCGCACGGCTGCGCAGACAGCGCTCGGCCTCACGGACGTAGCGGGGGCGGTGCATCTGGTGGAAGGCGGCGAAGTCCAGGGGCAGTTTCTCCGGTGCCCGTGGCCTTCCGGCCGGCCGCAGCTCCTCCTGGGTCACCGATCGCCTCCCGGGAGCCGGTGGTCCATCTCCCGGACGCCCACCCGCACGAGCGCGGCGGCGACCCGGCGCGCGAGGGCGACGGCAGCGGGCCCGAAGACCCGCAGGGCGAGCAGGGACAGCGCCATGTCCCGGACGAGCTGATCGAACTGGTCGTTCACGGACCCTTCGGTCCTCTCCGCTGGCGGTGCGGGGCTCACGAGCCCCGGAAGGCGACGGTTACACCTTCTGCCCCCACGGCGTCCGGGCGGACGTGTTTCGTGCATGCCAGATTCGAAAGTCCTATGGAATTGGCCGTTTCGGACTACGGAGCGCACCGTTCCGGACTAACGGCCGTGCCGTTGCGACCAACTTGGGGCTATTTCCGCCCATAGGTGTCCGCTTGCCTCGCGTCTCAGACGCGGGACGCGTCGTCCAGCGTCTCCGCGAGGCGGCCCAGCAGGGCGCGCAGCAGCTCCTCGTCCTCGTCGCCGCGGGCCGGCCAGGCCGCGTGCACCGCGCGGTCGACGCGCCGCCAGTACTCCTGGCCGCGCGGGGTGAGGTGGGCGAGGATGCGGCGCCGGTCCAGGGGGTCGACGCGGCGGTGGACGAGGTTCTGGTCCACGAGGTGGTCGACCAGCTCGGTCAGGGTGGGCGCCGGCAGGAAGGCGGCCTCGGCGAGCGCCGTCATGTGGTGGCCGGTGCCGTCGGAGAGCCGGGCGAGCACCCGCCAGGCGTCCAGCGAGCAGCCCTCCTCGTCCAGGGCGGCCCGCAGCCGGCGCGCGGCCAGTCGCTCGGCCCGGGTGAGCAGCTGCATCAGGTCGTGCGGGCCGCGCGGCGACGAGGTGGGCATCCCGGAAATCGCTCCCAGGTCACGAGGTGCGTACATCGTGGGAGACGAGCTGGAGTTCACCCGGCGGACCGGCGAGCATGACGCCGTGGTCCGGCACCCTTCCCCCGGCTCCGGCCGGTTCACGGCCGACGACTCCGTGCTCGGCGTGGCCCTGGTCTTCCCCCAGCAGGGGCCGGCGGGGATCTTCGGGCCGGCCTGCGAGCTGTGCGCGCTGCCGGCGGTGGAGGAGGTCCCCCGGGCGGGCGGGGTGCTCGGCCGGGAGCTGCGGTTGCTGCCGGTGGACGGCGGGGCGCCGCCGCGCGAGGTCGCCGACCGGGTCGAGGCGCTGGTGGACCTGGGCGCCGTACAGGGTGTCACGGGCCGGCACATCTCCTCGGTGCGGCAGGCGCCGGCCCCGACGATCGCCCACCGCGTGCCGTACGTCTACACCGCGCTGTACGAGGGCGGCGAGCACACGGCCGGGGTGTTCCTGACGAGCGAGACACCCCGCGAGCAGTTCCGGCCCGCGATGGTGCTGCTGGCGCACGAGCGGCGGATGCGCCGGTGGTTCGTGGTCGGCAACGACTAGGTGTGGCCCCGGCGAACGGCCCGCGCGGCGCACGCGTACGCCCAGGAGGCGGGCGGCCGGATCGGCGACGAGGTGTACCTGCCGCTGGGCCCAACGGCGCCGGCAAGACCACCCTGGTGGACGCGGTCACCGGGCTGGTGCGGGCCCGGGGGTCGGTGCGGTTCGGCGGCGCGGAGCTCCTCGGGCGCTGGCGAGGACATCACCCGCCGCCCGCCCCACGCACGGGTGGCGCGCGGCATGGCGTACGTGCCGCAGGGCCAGCAGGCGTTCCCGCACCTCACGACGGCGGAGAACCTCCAGCTCGTCGCGGACGGCCGCAGGCGGGGCCGGGAGGCGGTCGCCGAGGCCCTGGACCTGTTCCCCGCGCTCCGGGCGCTCTCCGGCCGGCGCGCGGGCCTGCTCTCCGGCGGCCAGCGCCGGCAACTGGCCATCGCCCGGGCCCTGGTGACGGAGCCCCGGATCCTCCTCCTGGACGAGCCGACCGAGGGAATCCAGCCCTTCGCCGAGATCGAGGAGACGGTCCTCGCGCTGGCCGCCCGCGGCGGTCCGTCGGTCCTCCTCGTGGAGCAGCACGTCGGCTTCGCGATGCGGGCGGCGCGGCGGTACTACGTCCTGGAGGCGGGGCGCGTCACCTCGTCCGGCACGGGCGGCCGGGAGTCGGAGGCCGCCGTCCGTGAGACGCTCAGCGTGTGAACGCACGGCGGCGCCGGGCGCGCGGCGGTGTTCGCACGTCTGCCGTGGCTCGGCCCGCCGGCGTGCGGGCGCGTGAACGCACGGCGGCGGTGCCGGCGGCAGGCGTCCGACGGCGTCCCGCGGCGCCGCTCCGTGCTCTGTGCTCTGTGCTCCGTGCTGTGCTCCGTGCTCCGTGCTCCGTGCTCTGTGACGGAGAGCCCTTGTCGCTGTGGGCGGGGCGGCCGAGGGCCTCACCCGCGGTGAGAACGCACCCCACCTCGCGCCGGCCGCGCACGCCGCACACCCCCCGAACTCGCCCGCTCTCCAGGGCATGGGATGGTGATTTTGGGTATGTATCAGGTTATGGGAGTTCACCTCATCACGGGTGCCGGATCGGGTATCGGCGCGGCGGTGGCGGCGCTGTTCGCCGCGCGGGGGCAGGAGTTGTGGCTGCTGGCACGGGACGAGGCACGCGCGGAGGAACTGCGCGCCCGGTTCCCGCGGAGCCGGACGCTGGTGGCCGATCTGTCCGCGCCGGGGGCGATACGGGACCGGTTGGCGGCGCAGGTGCTGCCCGAGCGGCTGGACTCGCTGCTGCATGTGGCCGGGGTGGTGGAGTCGGGCCGGGTGGAGGAGTTGAGCGCGGAGGTCTGGCAGGACACGCTCGCGGTGAACCTGATCGCGCCGGCGGAGCTGACGGGACTGCTGCTGCCCGCGCTGCGCGAAGGCCGGGGACACGTCGTCTTCGTGAACTCGGGGGCGGGGGTGCACGCGCCTCCGCGCCTGAGCGCCTACGCGGCGTCCAAGTTCGGTCTGAAGGCGCTGGCCGAGTCCCTGAGGGCGGAGGAGTACGCGCACGGGGTCCGGGTCACCACCGTGTACCCGGGGGAGACGGACACGCCCATGCAGGTCAGGCTGCACCGGCAGTTCGGTCTCCCCTACTCGCCGGAGGCCCACATGAGTCCCGCGTCGGTGGCGGCCGCCGTGCTCACGGCGCTGGATCTGCCGCGGGACGCGACGATGAGCGACCTGATGCTGCGCCCGGGCTGCTGAGCCCGTCCCCGGTGCGGTCGGCCCCGGCCGCACCGGTTCCCCAGTGGCCCACCAGGTCGGCGTAGAGCGGGACTTCGGCCAAGAGCGTGTCGTGGGTGCCGGCGCACGCGCCGGCCCCGTCCAGGAGGAGGACCCGGTCCGCGCGGCGGGCCAGGGACATGCGGTGGGCGATGGTGACGACGGTGCCGGGCCGGCGTCGGAACGCCTCCTCGACCTGCCGCTCGGCCGCCGCGTCGAGGTGCCGGGTGGCCTCGTCGAGGACGACCAGCCGGGCGTCGGAGAGATAGGCGCGCGCCAGGGCGACCAGGGCGCGTTCCCCGGAGGAGAGCGCGGCCGGGTCGACCGGGCCGTCGACTCCCCCGAGCCGTGCGGCCAGGGCGTCCATCCCGAGGGCCGCCAGGGCGTCGGCCAGGACGTGGTCGGGGGTGTCGGGCGCGTGGTAGCGGAGGTTCTCCCGCAGGGTGCCGGCGAACACGTAGGGGTTCTGCGGCACCAGGACCCGGGCGTGTGCCAGGTCGTGCCGGGCGACGCGGTCGAGGGGCGCGCCGCCGAGGACGGCCTGTCCACGGTCGGGCGGCAGCATGCCGGCGAGCACCTCGGCCAGGGTGGACTTCCCGATGCCGGAGGGGCCGACGACCACCAGGTGGTCGCCGTCGGCGAGGGACAGATCGATGCCGTCGAGGACGGGTTCGGCCTCCGGGCCGTAGGCGAAGACGATCCCCGACAGCGCGGCCGACCCGTCCGCGGGCCGCAGGGCGGAGCGGGGGGCGGGGGGCGGCTCCGGGCGGCGGGCGGCCTCGGCGAGCCGTTCGGCCGCCACGGCCAGCCGCAGCCAGGAGGCGCCGAGTCCCTGGACCAGCAGGCGGATCGCGGGTTCCAGGGTGGCCAGGACGTAGGCGAGCACCCCCACGATCTCGCCGGCGGTCATGCCGCGGGCGTGCAGTCCCGGCGCGGCGAGGACGACGAGCAGGAGGGGGCTGTGCGCGCCCAGCGCCACGATCAGCCGCCGCACCGCGGACACGGAGGCGAGGGCCCGTGAGGTGCGCAGGTGGTCCCGGACGGCGTCGAGGGCCTCGCGTTGCGCGTGCTCGTGGGCCCCGCAGGCGACGATGTCGCGCAGGGCGGTGACGGTCGCGACCGTGCGCCGTGCCAGCGTCTCCTCGGCGTCGAAGGCCTCGCGCTGTCTGCGGACGGTCGCGGGGGCGAGGACGGCGAAGAGGCCGAGTGCCGTCAGGAGAGGGGCGGCGACGAGGGGGACGGCGGCGGGGGCGAGGACGGCGGTGCCCGCGACGACGGCGGCCACCGTCAGGACGAACTGCCACAGCAGCATCAGCTGGCCGGCGAGCGCGTCCCGGACGGCCTCCACCTGCCGGGTGAGCCGGGCGACGGCGACGGCCGCGCAGTCGTCCCGGGCGGCGCCCGGTGCCACCGCGCGGTGCAGGGTGCCCGTGACGACGTCGCGCAGCAGCCGGTCCCGCAGCGGTTCGACGATCTCGGCGAGCCAGGGGTAGGTCTGCCGGCCCGCCCAGGCGCCGCCGAGGGTGCTCAGGGCGAACAGGCCCAGCCCGAGGGCCGCCGTGCGGGGCCGGTCCATGAGGAAGCCCCGGTCGACGGCGAGGGCGAGGGCCTTGCCGGAGACGAGGGCGGGCGCGGCGGAGAGCAGCGTCCACCAGGTCAGCCGGAACGCGGCGGCACGGCGGTGGGCGAGGGCGTCGCGGACCAGGCGCAGGGCGGTGCCGTGGGCCGCGGTGAGGGACCGGGCGGGCGGGCGCGGGACGGGGCGGGGTGGGCCGGTGGTGCGGTCCGCCATGGGCGTGTGTCCTTTCGTCATCGGTGCTGCGCGTCGGTCCTCCACGGCGTCGGTGGGCGTGGGTCCCCCGCGTCGTCAGTGGGCGTCGGTCCCCCGCGTCCCCGGTGGGCATGGGTCCCCCGCGCCGTCGGTGGGCCTCAGTCCCCCGCGTCCTCGGTGGACGTCGGTCCCCCGCGTCGTCAGTGGGCGTCGGTCCCCCGCGTCCCCGGTGGGCGTCGGTCCCCCGCGTCGTCAGTGGGCGTCGGTCCCCGCGCCGCCGGTGGATGTCGGTCCCCCGCGTCCTCGGTGGACGTCGGTCCCCCGCGTCCTCGGTGGGCGTCAGTCATCCGCGTCCTCCGTGCCGCGGAACATGCTGCGGTAGGTGGGTACGGCCCACAGTTCGTGGTGGGGGGCGAGGGCTCTGACGCGTCCTTCGTGCAGCCAGGCCACGAGGTCCGCGCGGGCGGCCGTGGCCGTCCGGCGCGTCACCACCAGGCGTGTGCGGTCTCGGTGGGAGTCGTCCAGGGCGCGCAGGACGGCGGCCTCGGTGGCGGAGTCCAGGCTGGAGGTGGCGTCGTCGAGGACGAGGAGCCGGCTGTCGCGGGCCAGGGCGCGCGCGAGTCCCAGGCGCTGCCGCTGGCCTCCGGAGAGGGGCGCGTCGTCGAGGAGGGTGTGGTAGCCGGCCGGCAGGCGGCGTACGAAGGCGTCGGCCTGCGCGGCTCGCGCGGCCGCACGGACCCGGTCCTCGGGGAGCGGGTCGGCGGCGGCGCGCAGGGCGTCGAGGACCGTGGGACCGGTGAGGTGCGGGTCGCAGAAGGCGTAGGCGACGGCGGCGCGCAGGTCGGTGGGGCCGATCTCGTCCAGGGGTGTGCCGTCGAGCAGCACGGTGCCCCGGTCCGGGGTCAGGAGGCCGCCCGCCACCGCCGCCAGGAGGGACGTGCCCGCGCCGGAACGTCCCACGAGGGCGACGCAGCTCCGGGCGGGCAGGACGAGGTCCAGTTCGTCGAGGACGGTGCCGCCCGGGGTGCGCACGGTGATCCCGCGCAGTTCGACGCGTCCGGGTCCCGCCGGCAGGCCGCGCAGGCCAGGCGGCTGCCGGGGCACGGCGAGAACCTCCAGGACGCGCCTGCGCCCGGCCCGGGCGCGCGCGAGGTCCAGGAGGCTCTGGGCGGTGCCGAAGCCGCCGAGGCCCAGCGTGGCGTAGCCGAGCGCGGCGACGAGGTCTCCGGGGCCGAGGGCGCCGGTGGAGAGTTCGTAGCCGGCGACGGCGATCACGGTGATCTGTGTCGCGGGGGCGAGCAGGCCGGTGGACCAGGCGACGCGGCGCTGACTGTCCCACAGGGCGCGGCCGTGCCGGGAGAGTTCCGGGACCGGTCGCAGGACCCGCTCGATCTCGCGGTCGACCGTTCCGGCGGCCGCGATGGTGCGGTGGCCGGCCAGCGCGTCCAGCAGCCGGGCGGCGACGGCGGCCTGCGCGCTCTGGTAGCCCTCGCCCCGGCTGACGGTGCGCCGCAGATGGCGGCGCAGCAGCAGCCAGCCCGCGGGGGCCGTGACCAGGAAGGCGGCGGCGAGTTCCGGCGCGAGCAGTCCCAGCGCGAGCACGGAGCCGGCGGCCATGGCGAGCTGGGCGACGGCGTAGACGGCGGCCTGGACGCTCAGTCCCGCCTCGGCGGCGCTCGCGGTGAGGCGGGCGACCAGGTCACCGGTCGCCGTCCGCCGGGCGGGATAGGGGCCGGCGGCCATGATGTGCCGCACCAGGGCGGCGCGCAGCCGTGCCGTCGCCTCGGCGGTGGCGCGCGGACCCGCGTACTGCGCGAGGGTCTCGGCGGCCGTGAGCAGGCCGAGGGTGACGGCGAGCGGGACGAGGCCCTGGCCGGCGCCACCGGACAGGGCGTGGTCGACGGCCGCGGCGAGGACGGTGGGCAGAACCAGTGCGGCGACCGAACTCGTCGTCACCGACAGGGCGAGGAGGGCGGGCCACCCCCATGGCCCGGCACCGTCCCGTGGCCCGGCACCGTCCCGTGGGCCGACACCGTCCCGTGGCCCGGCACCGTCCCGTGGCCCGGCACCGTCCCGTGGCCCGGCACCGTCCCGTGGGCCGCTCCGCGGCGTTCGGCCGCCGCGTGCGGCCCTGCGGAAAGCCGTACGATCGGTGGTCCCGCTCCGCTGCGGCTGCGGTCGGTGGTCCTGTCCCATGCGGGGCTCCTGCGGGCGGGGGGCGGGCGGTCGGCGGGGCGGCACGAGAACGCCGGCCCGGGCTGTCCCTCAGCCCGGGCCGGCTCTTTTCACCAGGTCATCCGAGCGCGGGGCGGACGGACGGCCCGGGCCGTGCGACTACAGGCACAGCAGCGTGCTGACGGTGCTGTTGGTGCAGTTGACGACGGAGAGGGAGCTGAGCACCGACAGGTACTCGGTGGTCTCCTCGGGGGTCTCCAGGGCCTGCAGGCTGAGGATGGACATGGTGCTCTCCTGTCACTGGTGGTGCTTTCCGGCGGTCGCCGGAAACTCTGGGCGCGACGGTGTACGTCGCGGGGAGAGGTGCTGCGGTGCTGCTTCCCGCCGCGGTGGTCAGGGCGTCCGCGGGACGGCGAGGGGCGCGGGCGCCGCGACCCGTCGGCCGGTCCAGAAGGGCAGCCCCGGGGTGTCGGCGAGGGCCGACCCGAGGGCGAGCAGGATGCCCGCGGATCCGGTGGCGAGGTCCATCGACAGGCGCAGGAGCTGCTCGCCGGGGAAGGCCGCGTGCCCCTGATGGGGGACGAGGTGCCAGACGAGGCGCCGGATGTGCCGTCGGATCACCGGTCGGTGGACCGTGCTGCCGTCCTGGAGCAGGTGGAGCAGCAGGATCAGTCCGGCCCGCCCGTTGAACAGGCCGGGCTGGACGATGAACTCGGGCTCCGCGGCCCCGCGCATCTGTTCCAGGCTGCGCTGTCGCTCCGGGTCGGGGCGGTGGCGCAGTGCGGTGTGGAGGACGGCGGCGATGCCCGCGCTGCCCGACTCCAGGTACGGCAGCACCCGGCTGCCGTCGTCGACCTGGAGGGTTCCGTCGTCGCCCAGGACGCAGCGGGCGAGGTCGAGGCCGAGGGCGTGTTCGGCCGTGTCGAGCAGGCCCGTGTCGCCGGTGCTCTCGTACAGGGCGAGGAAGAGCAGGGCCGCCCCGGAGGGGCCGTGCAGGAGGCCGGGACGCCGGCCGGGTGCCGGGCCGCCGGAGCCGGCCTCCAGACGTGCGGCGAGTCGTTCGGCGACGTCGACGGCGGCGGCGTGCAGGGAGGCGTCGGAGGTGGTGCCGGCGAAGTGCAGCAGCGTCAGTCCGATGCCGGGCAGTCCTCCGGCGAGGTCGCCCCCTTGGCCGTCCAGCGGGTCCTTGAGGAGCCGGTCGAGGAGGTTGTGCGCCTGCCGGGGGTGGCCGAGACGGTCCAGGGCGAGGGCCACGCCGTGGGCGCCGGTGTAGAGGCCGGGCCGGCAGGGCTCGCGGGCGACGGCTTCCAGGAGCCATTCGACGTGGCCCGGGTCGACGGGGGCGCCCACGGTGTGCAGGGCCCACAGCACGCCCGCCGCGCCGTAGGCGAGGCCGAGTCCGTCATGGGTGAACTGGCTGGGGTCCCCCGGGAAGAGGCGGTCGGTGCGCTCCGGGGTGGCGCTGGCCGTGATCGCCGCGGCCATGGAGTCGCGCAGCGCCGGCCAGTCCGCGCGGTCGCCGCTGAACAGCGCCGCCGGATCGTCGGGTTCGCGGGACGCGGGGGGTGGTGCGGAGGGCCGGCCGTGATCCGGTCGGGCGGGCAGTCCGAAGCGTCTGGAGGCGGCCCGGGTGAGCTGGTCGCGTTTCCCCGGGTCCAGCGAGACCAGCTGGAGCAGCGGCATGAAGATCCACAGCCGGAGGGCGTCCAGCGCGTACTCGTCGATCGCGTAGCCCTCCAGGTCGGCGGGGGCCGCGAAGCCGGCGGCGCCGAGCCCGGGTCTGACGAAGTCGTCGGCCGGCGAGGCGAGTTCGAAGTCCACGAAGCACACCCGTCCGTCCGGGCGGACGATCAGGTTGCGCGGGTGGAGGTCCCCGAAGACGACTCCGCGGGCGTGGATGGCGCGCAGCCCTTCCTCGATCCTCGCGAGGACGGCCAGCGCCTCCTCCCGGTAGGCTTCCACCGTCTCGGGGGCGGGGTCGGGATGGACCAGGGGGTAGCGCCGCCCGAACCATCTGTTCAGGGGCTCGCCGGGCACGTACTCCTGCACCAGGAAGTGGTGTTCCCAGGCGGTGAGGTAGCCGAGGGCGGCCGGTACGGCGGGTACGCCCTCCAGGCGCCGCAGGATGTCGTGCTCTCTGCCGAGCCGGGACACGGCGTCGTCGCCGCGCTGGTCGAGGCCGGCGTGCGGGCGGGCCTCCTTGAGGACCACCTGGTCGCCGCCGGCGGCGGGCCGCGCGATGTAGATGCCCCCGCCGTTGGAGAAGTGCAGGGCTCGTTCCACCGTGTACGGGAAGTCGGCCGTGCTCGTCGCGGCCCGGTCGGCGAGTGCCTGCGCCAGGACGGCCGGTACGGGAGCCCAGTCGGGCACCTCGAACACGGCGCGCCGCACGTCCGGGCGGAGCCGGCCCGACGGTTCGCGCAGGGCGAGGACGAGTTCACCGGTCTCCGACCGGCAGAACTGCTCGGTGAAGCCGCCGTAGCGCAGGTACAGCGGTCCGTTGCGCCAGCGCAGGTCGCTGAGGATGTACGGTCCCCGCTGGCCGGCGAGTGCCTCGTCGAGGTCGGTGAGACATCGTTCGAGTTCGGTCTCGTCGACCGGGTACAGGGTCATGAACTTGCCGCTGGACCCACGGGAGGCGTACTTCGCGTTCTGCGTCTGCACCAGGGCCGGGCTGCGCAGGAACTTGTAGGCCACGCGCTGCCGGACGCAGTACGCGCCGACGACGGACAGGATGTGCTCCGCGTTGTCCATGCAGGCGGACACGTGGATCTTCCAGCCCTGGTCGGGCAGCTCGACGTCGGCGGGCCGGCGGCCCACCCACACCTCCCTGGCGGAACCCAGCCAGCCGAGCGGTAACGATTCGCCGACTGCCGAGAATTCCTGGACGGTCGCCCAGCGGACCGGCGAGTCGTAGAACATTTTGTCGGCGTACGAATACGCCTCGTAGCGCATGTCCATAACACTCCCCCATCGCAGCGACAGTCGTTTCCCGGACGGATTCATTGAGCGCGGTTCCCGTCCCACTTCCTGGCGGAGTGATACGCTGACCGCTTTTTGTCCTGCGGTGTGAAGGTAAGGTACGCCCGGCTCGGGCAGGCAGGGCGTATTCAGCGCGCACATCGGGGCGCGCGAAGCCCGACGCCTCACCGCCGCGCCCCTCAATTGCACCGCGCATATGCGTTCGACCCTCCGTCTGAACAGTTCGACGAACGCCATTCCTTCGAACTCGAGTACCGTGCATATCTCCCGACCTCGCTCGCGCGCCCACCGATTTCCCCGCGGTACGTCGGCCGCCGCCGCCCGGGTCAGCGTTCCCGTACGGTTCCTACGGCCCGGAGGGTGCGTACCGCCGCGCGTTTCAGCGCGGGCTGATCACGCAGCACCCCGTGGACGAACCTCTTCGGTTCGCGGCGCAGCCAGTGCAGTACCGCGCCCGGACCGGGTGTGCGCAGGGCTCCTTCGTGGACCACGAGGTCGCCTGTTTTGAAGGAGTTCTTGTACGGGGCGTCGCCCCTTCCGAAGTCGACCAGGTGGATGCCGGACGCGGCGGCGGCCTCGATCATGCGCAGGTAGAGGATGCGGCCGGGCGAGAACGTGGCGACGGTGCGGTCGTAGGACGGGAACCAGCAGGAGAGGACCGTGCGGGAGCGGAGGCCGAAGTGGGCGGCGACGGGGGTGTCGGCCGCGTAGAGCACCGACAGGATGCCGGAGCAGTCGGGTGAGGTGGTGCCGGAGAGCAGGTGCACCAGTTCGGTGATCCACCGCTGGGCGAACGGATCCCGGCGTCCCGTCCTGCGGTACTGGGCGGACTTCCACGCGATGAGGGTCCGCAGGGCCGCCGGATTCCGCTCGTCGTGGACGAAGCGCAGCGGACCGAGGTGCCGGCTCATGCGGCGTTCCTGGGCCAGCGTCGCCTTGAGGAAGCTTCGCGCCTGTGTGCGGAGGTGGGTCTCGTACTGCTCGAAACCGTCGGTCAGGTCGACGACGGGTGAGGCGAACTGGCCCGTCGCGTAGGGCAGGAAGATTCCCTGGCCGCTTTCGAGGTGGTTGAAGTCCCAGGCGTTCAGGGAGCAGGCGCGCATGAGGTGCTGCGGGTCCAGCCGTACGCCGTCGGGATGCAGGATGGCGCCCTGGCAGTCCGAGACACCCAGGCCGACCGCGCGGCCGTGGCCCCATCGTCCCCGTTGGTAGGGGAAGTAGCCGACGGGTTCCGGCTTCCGGCGCAGGACCGCCACCCGGGTGTCGGTCCGTACACGGCCGACGGCGCGGGTGAACTGCGCGGTCATGAAGGGGTTGGCGAAGGCCGCGGTCGCGGTCCGCAGCTCGTTCCAGAGGCCGAGGTCCCCCGGTGTCAGGTCGTCGGGGTGCACGACGTCGATACGCGGTGCGTTCATGGGAGCTCCTGCTGTCGCGGGGTGACGAGTGGCCCGGCCCGGCCGGGTGGTGCGCGCGGGCGACCGGCTCAGCGGGCGGTCGCCCGCGGGTGGGGGACAGGCGTGTGCCGACGGGCCCGTAAGGGGTCGCCGAGCTGTTCGGCGGTGCCGGAGCGTGGCGTCACGTACGGCACCGCGGCCGTCCGGCGGACCATGCCGTGCGCGCGGGAGCCGGGTGAGAGCCGGCGGTCGCGCGCGCCGTCGCCGATACGGCGGGGCCTGTGGCCGGCAGCACTCCCGGGCCGGCCGTGTCGCCCGCGGGCGGACGGCCGGGTTCGAGGGGAGGCGGTGGGTGCGCGGTCATACTCGTCCATGGTCGACGAGACGTGTGACCAGCACCTCGAAACAGAGAAACTGCGGTATATGAACGTTCGGTCGGGTGGTCACATCCGCGGGTGAAGGGGCCCCGGCGGCGCGCTCGCCGTCTCCCGGGAGGGCGGAAGGCTCGCTTCGAGGTCGTCGAGGGCCGCTCTCGCCGCGGCGATACGGGCCCGCAGTTCCTGGTCCGGGGCAGGCACCGGCTCCGCGCCGTCGGCGGTCTGCTCCCGTTCCAGTTCGCGGGCCTCCTCCAGGGAGCTGATGACGACTCCGATGAGGACGTTGACCAGGACGAAGGAGGCGATCAGGACGTAGGAGGCGTAGTAGACGATGCTCCAGCGCGATATCGCCAGTCCGGCGTGGACCGCGTCACCGAGGCCGTCCAGGGTCATCAGCAGGAAGAGGGTGAGCACGGCGCGGCCGATCGAGCCGTACTGCTGCGGGTCCTGTCCTCCGAAGAAGACCCAGCCGACCATGGCGTAGACGTACAGCAGCAGGGCGCCCACCAGCAGGAAGCTGACCGTGCCGGGCAGGCTGCGGGCCACCGCGACCATGACGATGCGCAGTTGGGGCAGGAAGCGGGCGGTGCGCAGGACGCGGGCCAGGCGCAGCAGGCGCAGGACGGTGGTGTTCTCGCGGACGACGGGCAGGACCGCGCAGGCCACGATGGCCAGGTCGAACAGGTTCCACGGGTCGCGGAAGAAGTCGCGGGGACGGTCGGCGTGGGCGCAGGCGCGCAGGAGTATCTCGGCGGTGAAGGCGGCCAGGCAGAGGTGTTCGGCGAGGCGCAGCCAGCGGTGCCAGTCCTCGACCAGGCCGTCGTAGGTCTCCGCGCCCAGCAGTGCGGCGTTGGCGAGGATCAGGGTGAAGACGGTGAGGGCGAACCAGCGGGCCTCGGTGACGGCGCGGGCCCGTTCCGCCAGGGCGCTGCGGGCGGGTCGGGGCGCGGCGCCCGCGGATGCGGGGCGGTCGGTCATCGTGCTCAATCTGCTCCTCGGCACAGTGGGCCGTGCCCGCCGGTCACGGCGATCGGCGGGCATGCTCAGCGATCTTGCTCAGCGATCATGCTTCAGGACAGATTTCTACAGCACTGTAGACAGGTGCGGCCAAGTCGCCCACGGCCGGAGGGCGGCGAACCGGCAGATCATCAGGGGCACTTGTTGAACGATCGCCCCCGAGCGATACTTCTACAGACCTGTAGATATGCTCGGGTCGCCGGTGGGCACGCCGTGCCGGTCGGGTGGGCACCATCGAGAGAAAGCGGACCAGATGTTCGGCCTGAGCGAGCTTGCCGTGATCCTCATCGTCATCGTCGTGTTCCTGGGGATCAGGAAACTGCCGGAACTGACGCGTTCGGCGGGCGAGGCGGCACGCATCTTCAAGAGCGAGGCCAAGGCGCTCAGGGAGCAGGACGCCCCGCCCCGCTCCTGACGGCTCGGTCGTCCGCCGCTCACACGACGGCCGCCCTCAGGCCCGTTTCGAGATCGGCGATGAGGTCGTCGACTCCTTCGAGGCCCACGGAGAGCCGCACCAGGCCCGGGGTCACACCCGCGGCCGCCTGCCGATCCGGGTCGAGTTGGGCGTGGGTGGTGGACGCGGAGTGGATGACCAGGCTGCGCACGTCGCCGATGTTGGCGAGATGGCTGAACAGCCGTACGCCTTCGACGAAGCGGCGGCCGGCTTCCAGCCCGTCCACGAGCTCGAAGGCGAGGACCGCTCCCGCGCCGCGCGGCAGGTACCGCTTGGCCTGGCTCCCCCAGGGGCTGGACGGCAGGCCCGCGTAGTGGACCCGTCCGACCTGCGGCTGTGCCTCCAGCCACGCGGCCAGGGTCCGGGCGTTGGAGACGTGCCGCTCGATGCGCAGACTGAGCGTCTCCAGCCCCTGGAGGAGCAGGAAGCTGTTGAACGGGGAGACGGCCGGGCCCAGGTCCCGGACCAGCCGGGTGCGCAGGCGCAGCGCGTAGGCGAGACCGAGGTCGGAGAACCGGTCCCAGAAGGACAGCCCGTCGTACGTCGGATCGGCGTGGGTCAGGCCCGGCCACCGGTCGGGGTCCGCGCCGAAGTCGAAACGGCCGCTGTCGACGACGACCCCGCCGATGCCGGTGCCGTGCCCGGACAGGAACTTGGTGGTGGAGTGCACGACGATGTCGGCGCCGTGCTCGAAGGGGCGCAGCAGCCAGGGCGTCGGCACGGTGTTGTCGACGACGAGCGGCACACCGACCTCGTGGGCGATACGGGCGACCGCCTCGATGTCGAGGACGTTGCCCCGCGGGTTGCCGATGCTCTCGCCGAACATCGCCTTGGTGCCGGGGCGTACGGCCGAGTACCAGGCGGCCAGGTCGTCCGGGTCGTCGACGAAGGTGACCGCGATGCCGAAGTCGGCGAAGGTGTGCTCCAGGAGCGTGCGGGTGCCTCCGTAGAGGGAGGGCGAGGCGACGACATGGTCTCCGGCACGCGCCAGGTTCAGCAGGGCGAGGGCCGTCGCGGCCTGTCCGCTGGCCACGGCGACGGCGGCGGAACCGCCCTCCAGGGCCGCGATGCGCTCCTCGGCCACGGCGGTGGTCGGATTGGACAGCCGGGTGTACGCGTGCGTGGAGAGGTCGTCGAGGGCGAACGCCGCGGCGGCGTGCGCGGTGTCGCGGTAGACGTAACCGGCGGTCTGGTGGACCGGCACGGCCCGCGCGCCGGTGGCCGGATCGGGTACGGCGCCGGCGTGGACCTGACGCGTCTCGAACTCCCAGCTCTTCGGATCGCCGGTCATCGGGCGCCTCCGTGCTTCGCCAGGACGTCCGGCCACCAGCGTTCGGCGACCCGTGGGTGTGAGCGGAGCCAGCCGACCACGGCGTTCTCCCCGAAGGCGGCCAGGAGGGGGTTGTCGGGGTCGTCGGTGACACCGCGGCTGCGGGCGGCGAGCTCCGGCGGCAGCCGGAGCGGCTCGACGACCGCGTCGAGCCGCGGTCCGAGGAAGAAGGGGACGGAGTAGCGGTCGACGCCCGGCCGCGGGCTCACCACCCGGTGCCGCGTGGCCTTCAGATAGCCCTGTGTGGCGATCTCCAGCATCTCGCCGATGTTGACCACGAAGGCGTCCGGTACGGGCACGGCGTCGATCCAGCCGCCGTCCTCCCGCTGGACCTGGAGCCCGCCGACCTCGTCCTGCTGCAACAGGGCGAGGTAGCCGTAGTCCTTGTGTGCGCCCACTCCCTGGCCGGCGTCCTCGGCGGGGCGCGGCGGATAGTGCACGATCTTGACGTGCACGGCCGCCTCGTCGTCGAACCACTGGTCGAAGTAGGCCTCCTCCTGCCCGAGCGCGGCCGCCAGGGCCCGCAGCACCTCCCGGCTCACGCGCAGCGCCTCCGTCTGCCAGCGCAGCACGATGTCGCGCAACTCCGGCAGCGCGGAGGGCCACTGGTTCGGCCCGACGAGGCGGAGGTAGTCGGGGTCGCCGGGTGCGACGTCCAGGGCCGCCCGCTCCGGACCGATGTCGATCTGCTCGCGCCAGTCCGCACCGCCGGCCGTGTACTCGGTCCCGACCCGCGTGTACCCGCGGAACTGCGCCGAGTTGACGTTCTCGATCTCCAGCCGCCGCTCCTCCGGGAGGGCGAAGAAGGCACGGGCCGCGCGCAGGACCTCGTCCCGCAGGGAGGCGGGAACGCCGTGTCCGGTGACGTAGAAGAACCCCACGTCGTGGGCGGCGTCGCGGAGTCCGGCCAGGAAGGCGTCCCGGTCGGTGCCGGGATCTCGGAAGCGGGAGATGTCGACGACGGGGAGGGCGGTGGGCTGTGCCATGGGATTCCTTCGCGGCGGCAGCGGACGTCTGCGCGGCGCCGGGTGGGGCAACGGGCGTACGGGGACGGCCGGTTGCGGAGGAGCAGTCGAGTGCGCCGAGAGCGGTTTCGGGGAAGGGAGGATCGAGATCGCGGGCCGTCACACGGCGGTCAACGACAGATCTGATCGAACTGGTCGGCGCGGCGGCTCACCCAGAACGGGTCGAGCAGCACCGTGTGTGCCTGGCCAGTCGTCTCCATGGCCGGATCAAAGCACACGTTCGCGGGTGCGTCCACCGAGTGTCCCGACGGACGGGACGACGGCCGGGACGGCTGCCGGGACGGCTGCCGGGACGACGGCCCGGCGGACGGCCCGGCGGACGGCCCGGCGGACGGCCCGGCGCGTACCCGGCCGACGGTCCGGCGCGCACCCGGCGGAGGGTCCGGCGGACGGCCCGGCGCACGCCCAGCGGACGGCCCGGCGCGTACCCGGCCGTCGGTCCGGCGCGCACGCGGCGGACCGCCGGCGGAGGGTCCGGCGCGCACCCGGCGGACCGCCGGCGGAGGGTCCGGCGGACGGCCCGGCGGACGGCCGGGGCAGGCGGCCGGGGCAGGCGCCCAGGTGCGCCGTCTCCTCCCCGGCGTGCTGGTGCGCCGTCACCATCTGTGGTTACCTGACTCCATGACCGTGCTCGTGACCCGCCGCCACGTGGACTACGTGCGTGTCACCACCACGTGTTGTTCCGCCGTGAGCTGACGCCGCGCTCCGGCCTTCGATCCCCCTCTTCACCACCGCACCGCGCGGCCCTCCGCCCTGCCTCCTTCCGGTCGGGCGGCAGCCCCGCGGCGTCTGCACAGCACCCCGCACCGCCCCGCACGAGGGAGAACCATGACCCAGCCCATCGACTCCGTCACCGCCGGCCACACCCCCGAGGACGAACCGGCCGGGCCCGACACCTCGGCCTGGTCCTTCGAGACCAAGCAGATCCACGCCGGCGCCGCACCCGATCCGACGACCGGGGCGCGGGCGGTGCCGATCTACCAGACCACCTCGTTCGTGTTCCGCGACACCCAGCACGCCGCCGACCTGTTCTCGCTCGCCGAGCCGGGCAACATCTACACCCGCATCCACAACCCGACCCAGGACGTCTTCGAGCAGCGGATCGCCGCACTCGAGGGCGGGGTCGCCGCGGTGGCCCTGGCCTCCGGGCAGGCCGCGGAGACCCTCGCCCTCCTGACCCTGGCGAGCGCGGGCGACCACATCGTCTCCAGCACGTCCCTGTACGGCGGCACGTACAACCTGCTTCGCCACACCCTGCCCCGGTTCGGCATCGAGGTGTCCTTCGTCGACGACCCGGACGACATCGACGCCTGGCGAGCGGCGATCCGGCCGAACACGAAGGCCCTGTTCGCCGAGACGCTCGGCAATCCGCGCGGCAACGTGCTCGACGTGCGGGCGGTGGCGGACGTCGCGCACGAGGCCGGCGTCCCGCTGATCGTGGACAACACCGTGCCGACCCCCTACCTCCTGCGGCCCATCGAGCACGGCGCCGACATCGTCGTGCACTCGGCCACCAAGTTCCTCGGTGGACACGGCACCACCATCGCCGGAGTCGTCGTCGACGGCGGCACCTTCGACTTCGGCGCGCACGCCGAGCGCTTCCCCGACTTCAGCGAGCCGGACCCCAGTTATCACGGCCTGCGGTACTGGCCCGCCCTCGGCCCCGGCGCCTTCGCCGTCAAGCTGCGCGTGCAGCTGCTCCGCGACATCGGGCCCGCCCTCTCCCCGCACGCGGCCTTCCTACTGCTCCAGGGCGTGGAGACGCTCAGCCTGCGCATCGAGCGGCACTCCGCCAACGCCCAGGCGCTGGCCGAGTGGCTGGAGCAGCGCGACGAGGTCGCCGCCGTCCACTACCCGGGGCTCGAGTCCAACCGGTGGTACGCGGCCGGGCAGCGCTACCTTCCGCGCGGCGCCGGGGCCGTGCTGTCGTTCGAACTGCGGGACGGGGTCGAGGCCGGCAAGCGGTTCGTCGACGGCGTCGAGCTCTTCAGCCATCTCGCCAACATCGGCGACGTGCGCAGCCTCGTCATCCATCCGGCGTCCACCACCCACAGCCAGCTCGACGAGGAGCAGCTGGCGGCGACCGGCACCTCGCCCGGCCTGGTCCGCCTGTCGGTCGGCATCGAGAACCTCGCCGATCTCAAGGCGGACCTGGAGGCCGGGTTCCGCGCGGCGAAGGGCGCGTCCTGAACGCCGTAGCAGCCGCCGAGGTTCCCCTCCCGCCGGTCTCCGGGGCCTGGCGGGAGGGGGACCCTCGGGGCCGCCGCCGATGGTACGTGCGGGAGAAGCCACTGCCGTTGGAGGCAGGGGGCGAACTGCCGGGTGTGCGGCTCGCGTTCGAGACCTGGGGGCGGCCGGCACCGGGCGGCTCCAATGCCGTACTGGTGCTGCACGCGCTCACCGGTGACAGCCATGTCGCCGGACCGGCCGGACCCGGTCACCCCACGCCCGGCTGGTGGGACGGGCTCATCGGGGCCGGTCTGGCACTGGACACGGACCGCTGGTTCGTCGTCGCCCCCAACGTGCTGGGCGGCTGCCAGGGCAGTACCGGACCGTCCTCGACGCGTCCCGACGGACGGCACTGGGGCGGGGCCTTCCCCCGTCTGACACAACGCGACCAGGTCGCCGCGGAGGCCGGTCTGGCCGACGCGCTCGGCATCGACCGCTGGGCCCTGGTGGTCGGCGGTTCCATGGGCGGGATGCGCGCCCTGGAGTGGGCCGTCGCGTACCCGGAGCGCGTGGGCGCGCTCCTCCTGCTCGCCACCACGGCGGCGGCGAGCGCGGAGCAGATCGCCTGGGCCGGCATCCAGCTCCACGCCATTCGCGGTGACCCCCACTGGAACGGAGGCGACTACTACGACACCGGCCGGGGTCCGGACGCCGGACTCGGCCTGGCCCGCCGCCTCGCCCACGTCACCTACCGCAGCGAGCCGGAGTTGCAGGTCCGCTTCGGCCGCGCGCCCCAGGGTGCGGAGGCCCCCTGGAACGGCGGCCGGTACCAGGTCGAGTCCTATCTCGACCACCAGGCCGCCAAGCTGGTGCGCCGCTTCGATGCGGGAAGCTACGTCGTGCTGGCGGACGCCATGAACACGCACGACGTCGGTCGCGGTCGCGGCGGTACGCGCGCCGCCCTGCGCCGCGTGACCGCCAGGACGCTCGTCGCCGGGGTGAGCTCCGACCGCCTGTACCCCCTCGGCCAGCAGGCGGAGCTGGCCGCCGGGATCCGCACGGCGGACCGCCTCCGGGTGATCGAATCCCCCTACGGCCACGACGGCTTCCTCATCGAAGGGGAGCAGGTCGCCGCGCTCGTACGGGAGCTCGTCGGGTGACGGCGGCCGGTGTTCCGCCGGGCGCGGCGCGCGGGCCCCGGTGCCCCGGGCGCCGCTCGGTCCTCACCCCGTCAGGACCGGCAGCGTGCGGTCGGCCGTCCATTCCTCCAGTGAGCCGTCGTAGACGCGCACGTCCTCGACCCCGGCCAGGGTGAGGCCCAGCGCGGCGAGGGTGGCGGAGATGCCGCCGCCGCAGTAGACGACCACGGGGCGTGTGGCGTCGGCGGGCAGCCCTGCGGCGTAGGCGTTCAGCAGCCGGTCGGGGACGACGTCGCCGTGCTCGCTCAGGACGCCCCGCGCGGGCAGGCTGACGCTGCGCGGGATGCGGCCGCGCCGCGTGTAGCGGGTCGGGGCCGTGCCCTCGAAGTGCTCCCGGCCGAGAGCGCAGACCAGCGTGCCCGGCCGCCGGCCGAGGCTGATGTCGTGGACGAGCCGACGGTCGGCCCACAGGTCACGCCCCCGCTCGGGCCAGGCGTCCGGTGCGTGGCGGCCCGGCGGGCGCACGGCGAGCGCCTCGGCGTCGGCGTGGGCGAGCCGCGGGCCCGCCGTGGTGGGGCGCGCGGCGGTGGGATCCGCCGTGATGGGGTCCGCCGTGGTGGGGCGCGCCGTGATGGGATCCGCCGTGATGGGATCCGCCGTGATGGGATCCGCCGTGATGGGATCCGCCGTGATGGGGTCCGCCGTGGTGGGGCACGGCGCGGTGGGGCGCGCCGGGGTGGCGTCGCCGCTCTCGACGGGCAGCCCGAGCCGCCTCCAGCGGGCCAGGCCCCCGTCCAGGACGCGGGCGGCCACGCCGGCGTTGCGCAGTGTCCACCACAGCCGGGTCGCCCACTGCATGCTGCCCGCGTCGTAGACGACCAGCTCCGTGGCGGGGCCGGCGCCCAGCGAGGCCAGTTCCCGGTGTACCGCCGCCGGACCGGGGGCGGCGAAGTGGAAGGGCGCCGCCGGGTCGGTGAACCGGGTGAGCAGATCGACGTGGAGGGAACCGGGCAGGCGGGCCTCGCGCCAGGCCGACCGGCCCGACTCGGCCCGGTAGTCCCCGTCGTGGCGGGGCGGGGCCAGCAGCACGGTGGCGTCGACGATCAGACGATGGCCACCGGGCGGTGTGGCCGCCGCCAGTTCCTCGGGGGTGACCAGCACCTGGGTCCTGTCCGTTCCGCGCTCCTCGGCCACCGCGCCATGACTCCTCACCTGGTCCTTTTCCGGCGCCCGGTCGCATCGGTCCGGCGCGCGCGGCCCACACCGGCCGGGTGGGCACCGCGATGCTAGCCCGGCGTGTATGCGTGTGTCGACACGCGTATACGCTGGTGTACAGAGGGCGGGTCGGTGGTCTACGCTGCGGACGTCGCCGAGGCGGCGCATCGTCGGTCCGGAGCAAGAGGAAGTCATGAGCACAGCGCGCAAGGCGGTCGGTCCGCCCCCGCCGGACCCCGACCGGGACCAGCCGGAGCAGCACGGCTCCGAGCACTACTGGCGGCTGCGGCAGGACATCCTCAACGGCCGCTTCCCCAAGGACGCACCGCTCCTGGAGACCGCCCTGAGCTCCGCGTACGGCATCTCCCGGACACCCGTCCGGGAGGCACTCGGCCTGCTGGAACACGACGGTCTGCTGGAACGCGCCCCCCGCGGCTACCGCATCCGCTCGGGCACCTCCGAGGACGTCGTGGAGATCTACGAGGCGCGGATCGCCCTGGAGTCGGAGGCCGCCGCCTCGGCCGCGCTGCGCCGTACCGACCTGGACCTGGCGCGCCTGCGCCACCAGCACGAACTGATCTGCGATCCCGACAGCGAGCACGCCGCCCGGGCCGCCAACTTCCGTTTCCACGAGGTCCTCTGGCAGGCCGGCCACAACGCGACCATCGCCGAGCTGCTGGTGAAGCTCACCGCCAGGCTGCGGATCTACGACAGCGGTCCGCCCTCCTCCTTCGGCGACCCCGACGTGCTGCGCGAGGAACACGAGCGGATCCTGCGGGCGCTTCAGGACCACGCGCCCGACGAGGCGCGCGCCGCGACGCGGGCCCACCTCAAGCGCAGCCTCGACCAGCGCATCCGCGTCCTGGTCAGCGGCGGGGACACGGAGTCCGGCGGCTGACCCGCCCCGCACCCGTTCCCACCCACCGCGCTCCCCGGCCGGCCGGCCACCACCACACCGGCCGGCCCCAGCCCCAGCCCCAGCCCCAGCCCCAGCCCCAGCCCCAGCAGCATGCTCCGGAGCACAGCACCGGACGAGGACCGGGACCTTCCCGGCGAGACCTGACGAGACCAGACGAGACCAGACGAGAGGAGACCATCGTGGCCGGCCACCCGCCCCGTCTCCTCGTGCCGCGGCGACACGGCGATCCACGCCCGCACACCGACTGTCACTGTCACTGTCGCTGTCGCTGTCGTTGTCACTGTCACTGTCGTTGTTGTCGCGGTCGTCGCGTCCCCTCCGCCTCTCGCCGTCCTCCCCCGTCACTCCCGTCCGCCGGCCCCGCCCCCGCCGCGTCGGCCACCGCACCAGGAGCAGCACCGCATGAGCAGCAGCACCGACCGGCGCATCCGCCTCAACGCCCTCCGCCAGTCCACCGTCGGCCACACCGCCGCGGGACTGTGGCGCCACCCCGACAGCCAGGCCCACCGCTACCGTGACCTCGGCCACTGGACGGAAACCGCCCGCATCCTCGAACGCGGCCGCTTCGACGCGCTGTTCATCGCCGACGCCCTCGGCCCGCTGGAGGTCTACCAGGGGCGGGTCGACGCGGCCCTGCGGGACGGGATCAACACCCCCACCGACGACCCGCTGCTCCTGGTCAGTGCCCTGGCGGCGGCCACCCGGCACCTCGGGTTCGCGGTCACCGTCTCCGCCACCTACGAACTGCCCTACGCGTTCGCCCGCAAGATGACCACCCTCGATCACCTCTCCGGCGGCCGGATCGGATGGAACGTCGTCACCTCGGCGCTGGACAGCGCGGCGCGCAACCTCGGCCTGACCGAGCAGATACCGCACGACGAACGGTACGTGCGCGCCGAGGAGTTCATGGAGGTCGTCTACAAGCTGTGGGAGGGCAGCTGGGAGGACGGCGCCGTGGTGCGTGACACCGGGGCGGGAGTCTTCGCCGACCCCGCGCGCGTCCACCCCGTCGCCCACCGGGGCCCGTACTTCGACGTGCCGGGCATCGCCCTGTCCGAGCCGTCCGTGCAGCGCACGCCGGCCCTCTACCAGGCGGGTACCTCACCCGCGGGGCAGACCTTCGCCGCCCGGCACGCCGAGGGCGTCTTCCTGTCGGCGTACCGCCCCGAGATGGCAAGCGGGCTCGTCGACTCCATCCGGGCCAAGGCCGCCGAGGAGGGCCGCGACCCCTCGGACCTGAAGTTCTTCGCGGGGGTCACCGTGATCACCGCGCGCACCGACGCCGAGGCCCGCGCGAAGTACGAGGACTACCGCGGGTACGCCTCGCTGGAGGGGAGCCTCGCCCGCTACAGCGCCCTCCTGCACATCGACCTCTCGCGGCTCGACCCCGACATCCCCCTGGAGTACGTGGACACCGAGGGCATCCGCGGCATGGTCGAGGTCTTCACCCGGCTCGACCCCACCCGCACCTGGACGCCCCGGGAGATCGCCGACTTCGTGGGGGTCGGCGGCGGGGGGCCGGTCATCGTGGGCTCCCCGTCGACCGTCGCCGACGAACTCGAACGGTGGATCGACGCCGCCGGCGTCGACGGCTTCAACATCGCCGACCCGGTCACCCCCGTCACCCTGCGGGACTTCGTCGACCTCGTCGTCCCCGAACTCCAGCGCCGGGGACGGGTGTGGACCGAGTACGAGGGCGCCACGCTGCGCGAGTACCTCGGCCGCCCCGGACACCCGAGGCTGCCCGTGGACCACCCCGGCGCCGCCCACCGCCGCCCCTGATCCCGTCCCGCCCCCGGGAGGACGCGCGCCGGCGCCCCGTACGCCCCGGGCCGCGCGTCCCGCCCTCCGTCACGCCGTCCGCCCCCTCGGAGCCACCCGTGTCCCAGACCCGCGTCATGCTCGACTACTTCCACCCCTGGCCCAACGCGGCCGGCTTCTACACCGCCCGCGACCGCGGCTGGTACCGCGACGCCGGCCTCGACGTGGAGCTGGTCGTACAGGACCCCGGAGTCGGCGACACACTGGAGTACCTCACCCGCCGTCGCGTCGACTTCGGTGTGTTCCCGCCCAACCGCCTGCTGGCACGCCGGGCCCGCGGTGAACGCCTGATCGGCGTCGCCGCGGTCAACCACCGCGGACTGGAGGCCGTCCAGACCGTCACCGGCAGGGACATCGTGCGTCCCCGCGACCTCGCCGGCCGGCGCATCGCCTTCAACCCGACCCCGCGCGGCCGGGCCATGATCCGCCACCTGATAGCCGCCGACGGCGGCGACCCGGACTCCTTCGTCACCGTCGACGCGGGCTTCCGGGAACTGACGGTGGACGACATCGAAGCCGGCCGCGCGGACGCCACCTTCGGCAACTACTGGTCCTGGGACGCCCTGCGCGGCGACCTGCCCGACGCACGCCGGATCACCTGGCCGGTCGACGAGATCGGCGCCCCCCGCTACCACAGCTACCTCCTCGGCGCCCACGAGGAACTCGTCGACGCCAACCCCGTCCTGGTCGGCGCGTTCCTCGCGGCGACCGCCCGCGGGTACCGCGCCGCCGCCGAGGACCAGGCACGCACCCTCGCCCTCCTCGAACGCGTCATCCCCTACTTCCCGCAACCGCTGATCGCCCGCTCCCTCGCCCTCGTCGCCCCCACGTGGACCGACGCACAGGGCCACTGGGGCGTCGTGGACGCCGACCGCACCGGACCCTACGCACGGTGGCTCGCGGCCCACGGCGCCCTCCCCTCCCCCGAGGGCTGGCAGGCGTCGTACACCAACCGGCTCCTGCCGCTCGCCCCGGCGGTCGCCGCGTGAGGCCCCGCCTGACCCGGCGGGTACCGGTCGACCTCAAACGCACGTGCAGCGCGCTCTGTCGCACGGCCGCCGTACCGCACCCCGTACCGCACCCCGTACCGATCACCGCCGTGCCCGCACGAAGAGAGCCCCCGCCATGACCCGCCGTTCCCCGCTCCGCCGCACCGTCCTGCCCGCCGCGGCCGCCGCCCTCCTGTTCGCGGTGACCGCCTGCTCCGCCGGCACCGAGGCGACCGCCTCCGACCCGTCCGCCACCACGGTCACCCTGGCCCTGGACTGGACGCCGAACACCAACCACACCGGCATCTACGTCGCCCAGGAACTGGGCTGGTTCGAGGACGCGGGCATCGACCTGAAGATCCTCCCCTACGGCTCCACCGACCCCAACACCCTCATCGCCTCCCACAAGGCGGACTTCGGCATCTCCTACCAGGAGGGCATCACCGTCGCCCGAGCCGCCGGCCAGGACATCACGTCGGTGTACGCGGTCACCCAGAAGACCGACGTCACCATCGCGGTCTCCGCGGACCGCGACGACATCCGCACCCCCAAGGACCTCGACGGCAAGACGTACGCCGGCTTCGGCGCCGCCTACGAGAAGCCCCTGCTCCAGAAGGTCATCCGCAACGCGGGCGGCAAGGGCGAGTTCACCTCGGTCGCGCTCAACACCTCCGCCTACGCGGCCCTCTACGCCGGCCAGGCCGACTTCGCCATGCCGATGCCCACCTGGGAAGGGCTGGAGGCCGAGCTCACCGGCAAGCCTCTGAAGAACTTCGCCCTCTCCGACTACGGCTTCCCGGAGATCTACTCCACGCTGATCGCGTCGTCCGACGCCTATCTGAAGAAGAACACCGGCACCGCGAAGAAGGTCGTCGCCGCCCTGTACAAGGGCTACGCCTACGCCGCCGCCCACCCCGAGAAGGCCGCCGACCTGCTGATCAAGGCGAACAAGAGCGAGCTGACCAACACCGAGCTGGTGCACGAGAGCGCCCAGCTGCTCGCCGACGACTACTACCGGGCCGCCGACGGCACCCTCGGCGGCCAGTCCGCCGAGCGCTGGCAGGACTTCGCCGACTTCGAGTTCCAGGCGGGCCTGCTCACCGACGCGAACGGCAAGAAGCTGACCGAGGCGCCCGACGCCTCCGCCTTCTTCACCGACGACTACCTGCCGGAGCAGTGATGGACGCCCCCACGGCCCCGTCCGCCGCCTCCACCGCCTCCACCGGCTCCACCGCCTCCACCGACTCGGCCGCCTCGACCAGCTCCACCGCCTCCACCGACTCGGCCGCCTCGACCAGCTCCACCGCCTCCACCGGCTCGGCCGCCTCGACCGGCTCCACCGGCCGGGCGGCCGCGACGGCAGCCGACCCCGCGGCGGCGCTCCACCGCGCCGCACCGCCGGCCACGCGCCGCGTGCGCGGCCGAGCCGCGGCCGTCCTCGCCACCGTCTGGCCGCCCCTGCTGGTCCTCGCCGTCCTCGTCGCCGGCTGGCAGACCTACACCACGGTCACGGCCATGGACCCCACGGTCCTGCCCAGCCCCGGCCGGGTCCTCGCCCAGGGCTGGGAGAACCGGGCGGACCTGTGGGCCAACACCGTGCCCACGCTCCAGGAGACCGCCGCCGGTTTCGCCCTGTCGTTCGCCCTGGCCTGGGCGGTGGCGGTGCTGCTGGACTTCTCCACCGCGGCCCGCCGCGGCCTGTACCCGCTGCTGGTCGCCTCCCAGACCATCCCGATCGTCGCCGTCGCCCCCCTGCTGATCATCTGGTTCGGCTTCGGACTGCTGCCGAAGATGCTCGTCGTCACCCTGGCCACCTTCTTCCCGCTGGCGGCCAACCTCGCCGCCGGATTCGCCTCCGCCGACCGTGAGGCGATGCGACTGCTGCGCTCGCTGGGCGCCGGCCGCCTGCGCACCTTCCGGCTCCTGCGGGTGCCCAGCGCCATGCCGTACTTCTTCGCCGGACTGCGGGTCAGCATCACCTACGCGGTCGTCGGCGCGGTCTTCGCGGAGTACGCGGGCGCCGAGAGCGGGCTCGGCATCTACATGCAGGCCCAGAAGAGCGCGTTCCGCACCGATCTGGTGCTGGCGGCCGTCACGGTGACCGCCGCGCTCAGCATCGCCCTGTTCGCGGCGACCTACCTGCTCGAACGCCTGCTGCTGCCGTGGCAGCGCATTCTCCGGAACGAGGATCCGTCATGAGCACCGTGGACCCCGCGCCCCCGCACCGCGGCGGACTGGAGGTGCGCGGCGTCGGCAAGTCCTTCGGCACCCTGGAGGTGCTGCGCGACCTGCACCTCACGGTCCGCCCCGGTGAGTTCGCCGCCGTCATCGGCCCCAGCGGCAGCGGCAAGTCGACCCTGTTCGACCTCGTCTCCGGCCTGGAGCGGCCCACCGGTGGCACGGTCCTCGTCGACGGCGAACCGACCGGCCCCCGCTCCCGCCAGGTCGCCCACATGCCCCAGAAGGACCTCCTCTTCCCCTGGCGGACCGTCCTGGACAACACCGCGCTCGGCCTGGAGGCGGAGGGCGTGCGCCGCAAGGAGGCCCGGCGGCGGGCCGACGAGCTCTTCGAGGCGTTCGGCCTGGACGGCTTCCAGCGGGCCTACCCCGCCCAGCTCAGCGGCGGCATGCGGCAACGCGCGGCGCTGCTGCGCACGGTCGTGCCGGGCCGGCCGGTGCTGCTGCTCGACGAGCCGTTCGGCGCGCTGGACTCGCTGACCCGCGCCGACATGCAGCTGTGGCTCGCCCGGATGTGGCAGCGCTACCGCTGGACGGTCGTGCTGGTCACCCACGACATCCGCGAGGCGGTCCTGCTCGCGGACACCGTGCACGTCCTCTCCCCGCGCCCCGCGACCGTCGTCGAACGCATCGAGATCCCGCGCGGCGGACCCCGCGGACACACCGGCCTCACCGAACCCGCCCTGGCGGCCGTGGAACAGCGCGTCCTCGCCGCCCTGCAACGCCGCACGGCGCCCGTCGGCGCGGCCCCCGACGGCGGCGGCCGCCCTCCCGCCCCCGAGTACGAGGAGTCCTCCGCGTGAGCACCCTGCTGGCCCACGGCCTGGGCCACGAGCCGGTGCGCCCCGACTGGGAGCCGCTGACCGAACGGGAGGTCGCCGATGTCCTGGGACGTCCCGCCCGGGTGCTGTGGCGCAGCCCCCGGCCCCTGTCCGCCGCCGCGCTCGTGGACGCCGGACGCCCCCTGTTCGTCAAGCGCCACCACGTCAGCGTGCGCACCCTGGACGGCCTCGCCGAGGAGCACGCCTTCCTGCGCCACCTGCGCGCCAACGGGGCCCCGGTGGTGGACGTCGTGTCCGCCGCCGGCCGCGGCGAGTGGGTGTACGAGGTGCACACCGCCGGCACCGGCACCGACCTGTACCGGGACGCCCTGTCCTGGTCGCCGTTCACGTCCGCCGGGCACGCGCGGCAGGCCGGGGCGGCACTGGCCCGGCTGCACCTGGCCGCCGTCGGCTTCGACGCGCCGCGCCGCCGGGTGCAGCCGCTGGTGAGCTCCTTCACCGTGTTCGCCGACCGCGACCCGGTGACGGCCCTGCACCGCTACGTCGACGCCCGCCCCGCGCTCGCCGACGCCCTCACCGGCCGGCCCTGGCGTGACGACCTGGAGCGGCTGCACCTGCCGTACCACCGTGAACTGGCGCCCCACCTGGGCGCGCTGGAGCCGTTGTGGACGCACAACGACTGGCACGCCTCCAACCTCCTGTGGGACGCCACGCGTTCCCCGGCGACCGTGTCGACCGTCCTCGACCTGGGCCTCAGCGACCGCACCACCGCCGTCCACGACCTGGCCGTGGCGCTGGAACGCAACATCGTGCAGTGGCTGGACCTGCCGTCCGGGGAGGTCCGGGTCCACCTCACGCACCTGGACGCCCTGCTCGACGGCTACACCGCCGTGCGTCCCCTGACGGCCGTCGAACGCGCCGCGCTGCCGGCCCTGCTGCCCCTGGTCAACGCGGAGTACGCGCTCTCGGAGATGGACTACTTCCGGGGCGTGACGCGATCGGAGACCAACACCGCTCTGGCGTACGCCTATTTCACCGACCACACCGCGTGGTTCGGCGGCCCCGCGGGCCGACGGCTCCTCGACCGGCTGCGCGACCGCCTGGGCCTGGCCGGCTGACCGCGGCCACCCGCCCGGGCAGCGCCCCCACCCGGGCCCGGCCCCCGGATCCGGGCCGCTGGGCTCTGCCCGCCCCGAAGCGCTCCGGGGCGGGCAGAGCCGTACGGGCCCGGCGGGCCGCGGAGGAGGTACGGCGGCTCGCCACGGAGGCCGCGATCGTCCCCCAGGCCCTCCGGTCGTGCCCGGAGGTGAGAGCCGTGGGCTCGGGGCAGCCGCGACACCGGGGCACGACCGGGGAAGACCGGGGCACGACCGGGGAAGACCGGGGCACGACCGGGGGCGGGAACAGGGCCCGCCCCGACGCGGATGGCGGGCGAGCCCTGTCCACCGGATCGATTGTCCGGGCCGTGACCGGCCCGGACCACGCGTGCGTGGGGGGCGGCCCGGGTGAACCGTGCACACCCCGTGTGCGGCGGCAGCGTCCGGACCGTTTCAGCGACACGAGCCGACGTGTCCGCCGTCGGCCCGCAGGGTGCCGTCGGTCGTGGACCGCCACGAGCCGACCCTCGGGCCCCCGGCCGCGCGGCTCCTCGACGCCCTTCCCCAGGCACCGCCGACGCCCGTCGACGGCCCGGGACGGGGCCGGGCCGACGGCGATGCCGCACCGAGGCCCTGGGCGGAACCGGTCACCAGTGCGGTGCGTCCTTCGAGCGCCGGATACATCGGGCGCGCCCCCGGTGGCGCTGCCGGTCGCGCCGTCCGTGCCCCCAAGTGGCCGCACCGGCGCGCGTGGCCCGTCCCGCAGGTGGGAAGGCGCTACGCGACCCGGTCCGCACCCGACCCCGCTTGATCACCCACCCGCCGCGACGACGATACTGACTACTCCCCCGTCGTCCCCGCTCTCCCGAATGGACCCATGCTCACCTCCCCGCCCGCCCCGCCCACGACTCCCTCCACCGTGTGGCTGGCCCGCGGCCGGCACACCGGGCCGACCGCGCCGGACGTCCTGCGCAAGCACCTCCGGTCACTCAAGGACGACGCGACGATCCAGGACTTCCTGGAAGTTCCCGAGGAGGACACCGTCGACGGCGAGCTCGCCTTCGAGGCCCGGTGGCTGCTGCCCGACGACGTGACCGTGCGTGCCCGGCTGACCCTCGCGGAGTGGTCGGGGCGCGGGCAGGAGTGGACGCTCGTCGCGGAGGCGGAGCGGCCGTGGGACCTGCGCGGCCCGTCGCCCGCCGCCATGTTCTGGCCCTGGGCCGCGGACGCGGACGCCCCGTGGGGCCACGAGACGGTCACCGGGCAGCGGTACCTGGACATCAACCCGCTCCCGGCGGACGACAAGGAACTGCGGCGCACCCTGCGCGACGCCTGCCGGGACACCTGGACCGTTCACGTGGTCGTCCACGAGGCCATGACGCCCGACGAGCGGGGCCGCCGGTCGCTGGTCCCGCTGCTGCCCGCCGGCCTGCACCACCGCGTGGTGGAGCACCGCGCCGCACCGCACCAGCTGCGCACGGTGAACTGGGCGCTGCGGGACCTCGCCGTGGAGCTGCCGCGCGGCGGTGCCCTGGTGCTGCCCGGATCGCCCGCTCCGGAGGCGTACGAGGCGGGATCCTTCTCGGTGCGCAGCGTGTTCCTGGACGGTTCGCACCCCACCGAGCTGCTGGACGCGGTGACCCGGTTCGCCGTGCTGCCCAAGCCGCTGCCGGAGGGCGGCGAGGCGGCGCTCACCGCGCTGCGCGAGCAGTGGCTGCTGCTGACCCTGGAGGAGGAGCTGGCCCGCGAGCGCTCCCTGGTGGCGATGTACAAGGAGGCGCTCGAGGCGATGACCCAGTCCCGGGACCTCTACCGGGAGGCCGCCGAGCAGGCCCACGAGGCGCTGGCCGCCTACCGCGAGGCGGCCGAACTGGGCGAACGCCCGCAGCCGCAGCCGAAGCCCGTCGGCGGCTCCCCGTTCCAGCAGCTGGGCCGGACCCTGGAGCGGCTGCGGGAGACGGCGAAGGGCCTGCGGCCCGCCCTGCCGACCGCGGGCGGCTCCCGCGAGCCGGACCGGAACGGCCCGGAGACGGTCCCGGACGAGGACGTCACGGAAAGGGACGGTGCGGAGATCGCCGGCGCGGAGAAGGCCGGCTCCGGACAGGACGGCGGGACGCCGGGCGGCGGGACGCGGGGCGGCGCTGCCTAGCGGACATGCGGGCCGTTCCGTGCCCCTCGCGCAGCGTCCTCCGCCCCTTCCGTCTCTTTCCGTGCCGGTACGTGTGGCGCGGCGCGGACTGGATACGCGGTGCCCACGGCATGACGGATCTTCCGGAAGGGATCCATCCCATGGGCAGCGAGCACGGCTCCGCGGGCGGCACCGCCGCGTCGCCTCCCCACCGCTCCGACACGAGGCTGCGGGTCAACGGCAAGCCGCACACCCTCTCCGTCGACCACCGGCGGGTCCTGCTGGACGTCCTGCGCGAGGACCTGGACCTCACCGGCGCCAAGAAGGGCTGCGACCACGGTCAGTGCGGCGCGTGCACGGTGCTCGTCGACGGCCGGCGCGTCAACAGCTGTCTGCTGCTCGCGGTGTCCCTGGACGGCTGCGACGTGACGACCGTCGAGGGGCTGTCCGGCGACGGTGAGGCGCCGCACCCGCTCCAGCGGGCGTTCCTGGAGCGGGACGCGTTCCAGTGCGGGTACTGCACGCCGGGCCAGCTCTGTTCCGCGGTCGGCGCGATCGCAGAGGCGGAGGCGGGCCATCCCTCGCACGTCACGGACGTCCGGGCGTCCTCGGGGCCGGTGGCGCTGAGCCGGGAGGAGATCCGTGAGCGGCTCAGCGGCAACCTCTGCCGGTGCGGCGCCTACCCCCGTATCGTCGACGCGGTCGAGGACGTGGTCCGGTGAAGCCCTTCGCCTACGTGCGGGCCGGCAGCCTCGCCGAGGCCGCCGACGCCTACGCCTCCCACCCCGGCGCGCGCTACCTGGGCGGCGGCACCAACCTCGTCGACCTGATGAAGCTCGGCGTGGAGGAGCCCACCGCCCTCATCGACGTCACCAGGCTCCCGCTGGACCGGGTGACGGAGCTGCCGGACGGCTCGCTGCGGGTCGGGGCCCTGACCCGCAACAGCGACCTGGCGGCGCATCCGCTGGTCCGTGACCGCTACCCGGTGCTGTCGCAGGCGCTGCTCGCGGGAGCCTCGGGGCAGCTGCGCAACGCCGCCACCACCGGCGGCAACCTGCTCCAGCGCACGCGCTGCCCGTACTTCCAGGACGTCTCCAAGCCGTGCAACAAGCGCAAGCCCGGCAGTGGCTGCGGCGCCCGCGACGGCGTGCACCGCGACCACGCGGTGCTCGGACACTCGGAGCGGTGCATCGCCACGCATCCGTCGGACCTGGCCGTGGCCCTGGCCGCGCTGGACGCGCAGGTCGAGCTGTACGGTCTGGCGGGCGTGCGCCGGGTGCCCGCCGCGGAGTTCCACCGGCTGCCCGGCGAGCACCCGGAACGGGACGCCGTGGCCGAACCCGGGGAACTGGTCACCGGCGTGCTGCTGCCGGCCGCCACGGCCGGGCTGCCGTCGGCGTACCGCAAGGCCCGCGACCGGGCTTCGTACGCCTTCGCGCTGGCCTCCGTCGCCGCGGTGCTGGAGGTGGCGGACGGTGTGGTCGCGCAGGTCGGGCTCGCTTTCGGGGCGCTGGCGCACCGGCCCTGGCGGGCCGGGCGGGCGGAGGAGGCGCTGCGCGGCGCGGCGCCGACCGCGGCCTCGTTCGAGCACGCCGTCGGCCTCGAACTGTCCGCCGCCCGGCCGCTGCGCGACAACGCCTACAAGGTGCCCCTCGCCCGCAACCTGGCCGTCGACGTCCTGACACGGCTCGCGCACCCCCGGGAGGAGTCATGACGGCCGCCGCCGTGGGTGCGCCCGTCGAGCGGCGGGACGGACCGGAGAAGGTCACCGGCACCGCCCGGTACGCCGCCGAGTTCCCCCTGCCGGGGCGGCTGTTCGCCCGCCCCGTGCCGGCCACGGTCGCGCGCGGACGGGTGACGGGCGTCGACGTGTCCGAGGCGTCCGGGATGCCCGGCGTCGTCTGCGTCCTCACCCACGAGAACGCGCCGCGCCTGGCCGATCCGGGCGACGCCACCCTGGCCCTGCTCCAGGGCCCCGGGGTCCCGCACCGGGGCTGGTTCGTCGCCCTCGTGGTGGCCGACGGCCCGGAGGCGGCCCGGGCCGGCGCCGCCGCCGTCCGCGTCTCCTACGCCGAGGAGCCGCACGACGTCACCCTGTCCGCCGCGCACCCGGCGGCCTACGTGCCCGAGGAGGCCAACGGCGGTTACCCGGCCGTCCGGGAACACGGCGACCCGGAGGGCGCGTGGGCGGACGCGGCCGTGCGGGTCGACGCCGGTTACCGGGTGCCGCCCCTGCACAACCACCCCATGGAGCCGCACGCCAGCACCGCGCACTGGGACGGCGAGCATCTGACGGTGCACACCTCCAGCCAGGGCACCACGGTCGTCCGGGCCCTGCTCGCAGGGATGTTCGGGCTGGAGGAGGAGCAGGTCTCGGTCGTCGCCGAGTACGTCGGCGGCGGTTTCGGGTCCAAGGGCACGCCCCGGCCGGACGTGGTCCTCGCGGTGATGGCCGCGCGGCACACCGGACGTCCGGTCACGGTGGCGCTGCCCCGCCGTTTCCTGCCCGCGGCCGTCGGACACCGGGCGCCCACCCTGCACCGGATCCGCCTCGGCGCGGACACCGACGGCCGGCTGGCGTCCCTCGTCCACGAGGTCACCACGCACACCTCCCGGGTGAAGGAGTTCGTGGAGCAGGCGGCGGTCCCCGCGCGGGTCATGTACGCCGTGCCGCACAGCCGCACGGTGCACCGGGTGGTGCCGCTGGACGTGCCCACGCCGTCCTGGATGCGGGCGCCCGGGGAGTGCCCGGGCATGTACGCCCTGGAGTCGGCCGTGGACGAACTCGCCGTCGAGCTGGGTATGGACCCCGTCGAGCTGCGGATCCGCAACGAGCCGCGGGACGAGCCGGACACCGGCAGGCCGTTCAGCAGCCGGCACCTCGTGGAGTGCCTGCGCGAGGGCGCGCGCCGGTTCGGCTGGGAGGGGCGGGATCCACGCCCGCGCGCCCGCCGCGAGGGGGCGCTGCTGATCGGCACGGGCGTGGCCGCCGCCACCTACCCGGTGCTGGTGCTGCCGTCGACCGCGGCGGCCCGGGCCCTGCCCGACGGGAGCTTCCTCGTCGAGACCAACGCCACGGACATCGGCACCGGGGCCCGGACGGTGCTGGCGCAGATCGCCGCGGACGCGCTCGACGTCCCGCCGGAACGGGTCCGGATCCGGGTGGGCAGCAGCGACCTGCCGGCGGCGTCACTGGCCGGCGGCTCCTCCGGCACCGCCTCCTGGGGCTGGCCGGTCCACGAGGCCTGCTCCCGCCTCGCGGAACGCCTGACCGGGTTCCCCGGCCCGGTGCCCGAACAGGGCCTGGTCGTGCACGCCGACACGGCGGGCCGGGCCGACGCCGAGAGCCCGTACGCGCGGCACGCGTTCGGGGCGCACTTCGCGGAGGTCGCCGTCGACACGGTGACGGGCGAGGTGCGGGTGCGGCGCCTGCTGGGGGTGTTCGCCGCGGGGCGCATCCTGAACGCCAGGACCGCACGTTCCCAGTTCGTCGGCGGCATGACCATGGGACTGGGCATGGCCCTCAGCGAGGGCAGCACCCTGGACGCCGCCTTCGGCGACTTCACCGAGTCCGACCTGGCGTCGTACCACGTGCCCGTGCACGCGGACGTGCCGGACATCGAGGCCCACTGGGTGGAGGAGGACGACCCGCACCTCAACCCCCTGGGCGGCAAGGGGATCGGCGAGATCGGCATCGTGGGGTCCCCGGCCGCCGTCGGCAACGCCGTGCACCACGCCACCGGGGTCCGGCTGCGCGAACTGCCCCTGACGCCCGACCGGGTGCTGGCGGCGCTGTCGGCGTCCGGCCGGTGAGCACGTGCGGCCGGTGAGCGCGTCCCGCCACCGGGCCGGGCGGCCGTCGGCCCCGGCGGCACCGGACCGGCGCCTGAAATGCCCCCGCACGCCGGTCCGGTACAACTCCTGCGCCCCCCTCGGAGCGACGTGCGAGGGAACCCTGCCATTACCGGGTACGCCGGTACGTTGCGCCGCTCGGGCGTGGCAGTCGTGTGGAACGGCGAGATATTGCCGTCGGAAAGGGGGCATTCGGGAATCGAAAACGGGGAAATCGATGACCGGGGGAACCACCGCACACCGCGCGGCGGACCGCGCACAGGGAGGGCCCGTGGATGCGACGACCACGCTCATCGCCGTCGCGGTGGTGCTGGCGGCGGCGCTGTTCGCCGTGGCCGCCGTCGTGCTGGTCCGGCTGGTCCGGGCCCGGAGAGGGCTGCGGCGGGCGGGTCTGCCGACCGGACCGCGCTGGGTCTTCTGGGGCGCCGTCGCGTACTTCGTCCTCCCGACCGATGTGATCCCCGACCCGGTGTACCTCGATGACATCGGTGTCCTGCTGCTCGCCCTGCGCTCCCTGCGCCGCACCCCCGACCGCGCCGAAATCGCCGACTGACCCCCCGGTGACGAGTTTTCGCCCCGCCCGAGGCCCATCCTCCCTGCTCAGCTCCCCGCGCCGCGCCCCACAGCCGTGTCGAACACGGAGAGTAAGGAAACCATTCACCCGTTCGATTCGTATAAGTGACTGAAGGTCCGGGTGACGGGCCGAAGGTCGCACCACACAGCGGGCCCGAGTGACGTCGCACAGCGGCACCGCTTGATCGAGGCAGTACCGACGAGGGAGAGACGATGCAACCGTTCGCGCTCGACTACGCACGCCCCGCGGCGGAGTTGGAGTTCGCCACTCCGTACGCCTACGACCCAGGACTTCAGTTGAACGTGTTCCTAGACGGCCGGGTCGCCGCCCGCGACCACGCGCTGCTGAGGGAACTCGGGACGACGACCTCGACGGCGGGTTCCAAGACGCACTTCGACGACTGATCACGGGCCGACACGATGACCGTGCTCATCCTGACCTGTGAAGAGGACGTCACGGCGGACATGGTGGTCGTCCACCTGAACGCCGCGGGCGTCCCCGTCGTGCGGCTCGACCCCGCCGACCTCACCCAGACCGTCGCGCTCTCCGCGGAGTACGTGCACGGCGGCTTCCGGGGCCATGTGTCGTCCGCGGGGCGGCTGGTGAGCCTGGACGCGCTGCGGTCCGTCTGGGTCCGCCGGCCGGGTACGGCGGCGGCCCGGGCCCCCGAGCCGTCCGCGTGGCTCACCGAGGAGGCCTCGCAGGCGCTGTACGGGATGCTCCGCGGCGGCGGGGCGCGCTGGATGAACCATCCGGACGCGGCCCGCCGGGCCCGGCACAAGCCCTGGCAGCTGAGACTGGCCCAGCGCAGCGGCCTGCCGGTGCCGGCCACGCTGATCACCACGTTCCCGCAGGCGGCGCGGGACTTCGCGGAGCGCTACCCGGACCTGGTGGTCAAGCCGGTCTCCGGGGCGCATCCGCAGGACCCGCCCCGGGCGGTGCCCACCACCCGGGTGCCGCCGGGCACCGACTTCGCCGCCGTCGCCTACGGTCCGACCCTGCTGCAACGGCGGGTGGCCAAGCGGGCGGACATCCGGCTGACGGCGGTCGGCGACCGGCTGCTGGCCGCCCGCAAGGAGACCCCGGACGACGGCGACTCCGACGTGGTGGACGTGCGCTTCGCGCCGTCCGCCGCGCCGTGGCGCCCGGCGGAGGTCCCGCCGCGCCTGGCCGACTCCGTGCGCACGTATCTGCGCGAGGCGGAACTGGCCTACGGCGCCTTCGACTTCGCGGAGGACGCCGACGGGACGTGGTGGTTCCTGGAGTGCAACCAGTCGGGGCAGTTCGGTTTCGTCGAGGTGGACACCGGCCAGCCGATCGCGCTCACCGTCGCGCGGTGGCTGGCCCGGCCCGAGCCCGGGGGGCACCCGCGGCCGACGGACCGCTGCGGTTCGGCGGCCCACTGAGCCCCTCTCCTCCCTGCTCCTTCGCCCGCCCGGGCCGGAAGCCTGCTCCTTCGCCCGCCCGGGCCGGAAGCCTGTGGAAGCGCTTCCGGCCCGGGCCGGTCGGCACAAGGGCGCACATCGTCCGTTCCCCGGTGGTCCGGGCGCTCAGACGGCCAGGGACAGCCCGCTCTCCCCGTCCCGCTCCTGGTCCCTTCCCTGGCTCTTCCCCTGGTCCGGTTCCTGCCTCGGTACGCGGGCCGCCGGAGGGCTCCCCACCGCGGAGACGAGCAGGGCGTCCGCCGCGGCGACCGCCTCGCGCACGTCGGAGGTGCCCATGAGGACACACAGCGTGTAGGTGACGTCCTCCAACTCGCGGGCCGTCTGCGGGCTCTCCCGCTCCGCCTGAGCGATCTTCAGCGACGCGTACCGGGTCAGCAACGTCCTGACGGCCTTAGGGTCCGGAACGATCACGAGCGCCCCTCTCTCCAGATGTAGTGCGCAGCGTGTGCCCGGACCCGGGCGATTCATGCGTGGGCGCGCCGGGCGTCACCCTCCGGGGGGACGATTTCCGCCACTTGGCCCCCGTCCGGGCATCAGGCGGCCTGACCCCCGTGCAGCGCCGTGTACGCGCCGCCGCGGTGCAGGAGTTCCTCGTGGGTGCCGGTCTCCAGGATCTCGCCGTCCCCCATCACGACGATGCGGTCGGCGCCGCGCACGGTGGACAGGCGGTGCGCCACCACGAACGTGGTGCGGCCGCGCAGCAGACGGGCGAGGGCCTGCTGGACGAGCGCCTCGGAGCGGGTGTCGAGCGCGGAGGTGGCCTCGTCGAGGATCAGCACCTTGGGGTCCCTGATCAGGGCGCGGGCGATCGCCAGCCGCTGCTTCTGCCCGCCCGACAGCCGTGCCCCGCGCTCACCGACGAGGGTGTCCAGGCCCTCGGGCAGCCGGTCGACGAACTCCAGGGCGTTGGCGTCCCGCAGGGCCGTGCGCACCGTCTCCTCGTCGGCCTCGTCCTCCATGCCGTAGGCGACGTTCTCCCTGATGGTGCCGTCGAAGAGGATCGACTCCTGCGGGACGACGGACACGAAGCGCCGGTAGGTGCGCAGGTCCAGCGTGTTCATGTCGGTGCCGTCGAGCAGCAGTCGGCCCGAGGTCGGCCGGATGAAGCCGATGACGAGGTTGAGGACGGTGGACTTGCCCGCTCCGGAGGCACCGACCAGGGCGACGGTCTCGCCCGGTGCCACGGACAGCGTGAAGTCGCGCACCGCCGGCCGGCCGCTCTCGTACGCGTATCCGACCTGGTCGAAGGTCACCGCGCCGTGCAGACGGGCGAGTTCGGCCTTGCCCTCGTTGTCCTCCAGTTCGGGCGCCTGGAGCACCTCACCGACCGAGCGGACCGACTCCAGTCCCTTGGTGATGATCGGGGCGAGACCGGTGAGCGTGGTGGTGGAGTTGGTGAGGGTGGTGAGGAAGGCGCTGAGCATGACCACGTCGCCCGGGGTGACGCCCCACACGTCGTAGTACGAGACCAGCGCGGCGCCGGTCAGCACGAGCACCCCGACGACGTTGAGGACGACCCAGGCGATCGAGCCGAAGCGGCCGTTGAGGAGGTCGAGGCGCATCCCGGAGGTCAGCAGGCGGTGCAGGGTGCCGTCCATGCGGCGCAGCGCCTTGCCCTCCAGGCCGTGGGCGCGGGTGACCGGGATCAGCCGGGTCATCTCCGTCACCCGGGAGGAGAGCGTCTCCACCTCGTGGCGGAAGTCCTCGTTGTGGGTGCGCAGCCGGGACCGGAGACGGGCCACGACGAACGCGGCGGCGGGCACCACGACCAGGAAGACGGGCAGGAACTCCGGGGTGCGCACGGCGATGATGACCAGACCGCCGGTGAGGACGGTGAGCGCGCCGAGGCCGTTCTCCGCGGTCTGCTGCACCATCTGCTCGACGGCCTCGACGTCCCGTACGACCTTGGCCTGGAGCACGCCGGCGCTGACCCGGGAGTGGTAGCCGATGGACAGCTGCTGCATCCGGGTGCACAGCGCGGAGCGCAGGGTGGTGCCCATGCGGCGGACGCTGCCGTAGAGGAGGCGGACGTAGAGCAGGTGCAGCGGGTAGTTGACGACCAGGATGAACAGGATGACGCCGGCGCTCGTCCAGAGTTTGCCGATCGGCTGGTGCTGGACGACGGTGTCGATGATGGACGCGGTGATGAGGGGCAGCAGCCAGATGGGGCTGTGCTTGACGGTGAACACGACGACCGCGCCGGCCAGGCGTCGGCGGTCGGCGCGCAGGAGGTAGGCGAGCGTGCGGATCGGGTGTTCGTCCCGGTAGCGATGGTCGAGGGGCCTGTCGTGCGACGACGCCATCGGCGGTGGTCCTCCCTGGTGCCGGATGAAGGGGCCGTTGCGGGGGGCTCTGGTCGCCCCCCGCACAGCAAGCGCTTTCTTTCCCGGTGTGGCCGGGGATAACCCCCGTCCCGAGCGGCCCGTCGGTCACGGACTCGTGACCTCTCCGCGCCGTCGGGGAAACCGGACAGGTCCGGTGCGCCGCCAGGGGTTTGCGGCACACCGGACCCACAGGTTCCAGCCTGGCCCGACCGTCGTCCGAGGTCCAACGAGAGAAAGCGATTCCATTCAGCAGTGCGGGCGCTGAATCCGGCCGGGCGTCCCCGGACCGGACCGGATGTCACCGGACCGGACCAGGTGTCACGAGACCGGACCGGGCGTCACCAGACCGAACAAGGTGTCACGAGCGGGACGTCAGGTACTCCTCCACGCCCGGGGCGACGTGCGCCTCCTCGACGTTCACCGTCCCGCCGACCGCCTTCGCGTCGGGCTTGAGCACGTACGTCGACTGCGAGGCGGGCCGGGAGACGTCGGAGAAGTCCTGCGGGGTGCCCAGGCCGGTGTCGGCGTTCTTCTGCGACCGGTGCGCCTTGACCAGGTCCTCCCGGGTCAGGCTGCCGGCCGCGCAGGCCTTCTCCAGGTCGGCGCCCAGCAGCCGGGCCGCGTTGTAGCCCGACAGGACGCCGGAGTCGACCTGCGAGCCGGGGTACTTCTTCGTGTAGGCGGCGACCATGCTCCTGACCCCGCCGAGGTCGGAGCTGACGGCCGGCGCGGCGCTGACCACGTTCAGCATGGCCGTCAGGGCCGGCGCGGCCGGGGTCTTCATCAGCTGCGGAGCGAAGCCGGGGGCGCTGCTGACCACGGGGACCGTCAGGCCGCGGGAGGCGGCGACGCCCACCAGGGAGGCGGTCTGCGCGGGTCCGGCGCTGATCAGGACCGCCTTCACCCCGGCCTTCTTCAGCGCCGAGACCTGGGCGGACAGGTCCGTGTCCGTCGCCTTGATCTTCTGGTCGACGATCTTCAGGCCGGCCTGCTGCGCGGCCCAGGTGGAGCCCTCGAGCGCGTTGGAGCCGTAGTCGCCCTCGAAGTAGACGTGGCCGACGCTGTCGCCCTTCTCCAGGCCCTTGGTACGGGTGAGGAAGTCGACCGCGGCGATCATGTCGAGGTCGTAGGTGGTGCCGAGGACCTGGATGGAGTCCTTGCCGAGCAGCGAGGCGGCCCACGCCTGCGGGAAGGTGAGCAGGTGGTCGCGTTCGACGTCGTCGAGGAGGGCGGCGACCACGGGCGAGCCGATGACCTGCGGCAGGGCGAGGACGTCGGGGGCGATGTCGGCGTAGGCGGTGACGGCCTTCTGGACGTCGTAGCCGTGGTCCTTGACGACGATCTCGATCTTGCGGCCGCAGATGCCGCCGTCCGCGTTGGTCTCGTCGGCCCACATCTGCTGGGCCTGGACGATGCTCTTGCCGAGGGTGGCGTATGGGCCGGTGAGGTCGGTGAGGGCGCCGAGCCTGATCGACTTCTCGGTCACGCCGGGGCCGGACTTCACGCCGTCGGCGCCGTCGGAGGTGCTGCCGCCGTCCGCCTTGGAGCTGCAGCCGGTGGCCGCGATCAGCAGCGCGGCGAGGGCCGCGGCGAGGGCGGTGCCGGGGGTGCGGTGTCTGTGGTGCTCGGTCTTCACGGGGTGGGCTCCTTGGCTCGTGCGGGTGAGGCGGGTGTGGCGGGCGGGCGGGGCGCCGGGGCGCGGTCCGCGGAGGGGGCGCGGCGCCGGCGGGCACGGAGGCGGCGGGTCAGGCCGTGCAGTCCGTCGGGCGCGTACAGCAGGATGAGGACGATGGCCGCGCCGTACAGGTAGCGGGCCGCCTCGGTCGGGCCGACCGCGCCCTCGCCGCCCGTGCCGGGGGCGGCGACCAGGGGCAGCTGGTCGGCGTAACGGGTCATCAGCAGCGGCAGGGCGGTGACGAAGACGGCGCCCGCGGTGGCGCCGGCGACGGAGCCCAGACCCCCGATGACGATCATGGCGAGGTAGTCGACGGAGAGGGCCAGGCCGAAGTAGTCGGGCACGACGCGGCGGAAGGACAGGGCGAGGAGGACCCCGGCCAGGCCGGCGTACATCGACGACACGACGAAGGCCGCCGAGCGGTAGCGGGCGACGTTCACGCCCATCACGGCCGCCGCGGTCTCGCTGTCCCGTACGGCGGCCAGGGCGCGTCCGGGGCGGCCGCGCAGCAGTCCGCGCGCGGTGAACCAGGTGAGCGCGAGCAGGGCGAGACCGAGGTACCACAGGCGCTCCTCCGCGCCGAACGGCACGCCGAGCACGGTGAGTTCGGGGTCGTCCGCGGTGAAGGCGAAGCCGCCCAGGGTGAGCGGCGGGACGGAACGGCCGTTGAAGCCGCCGGTGACCGAGTCGGCGGTCAGCAGCACATGGTGGCCGAGGAAGACCAGCGCGAGGGTGGCGACGCCGAGGTAGATGCCGCGCACGCGCCCGGCGACGGGGCTGAACAGGCCGCCCGCCGCGCCGGCCAGCAGGACGGCGAGGACGGTGGCGAGCGCCGGGGGCAGCGCCGGGCCGGGCTCGCCGGCCAGCCAGGTGTAGCCGTAGGCGCCCACGGCGAGGAAGAAGGCGTGGCCGAGGGAGAGCTGGCCGGCGGTGCCGGAGAGCAGGCCGAGGCCGACGGCGCCGATGGCGGCGGCCATGGAGAACAGGCCGATGCGCAGCCAGAAGGCGTCCAGGTAGAAGGGCAGGGCGCACAGCAGGAGGGCGGGCAGCAGCAGCCGGGCCGCCTTGGGGAGCAGCTCAGACACGGACGGCTCCCTTCCCGCCGAACAGGCCGGTGGGCCGCACCAGCAGCACGACCACCATCACGGCGTACGGGGCGACGTCGCCGAACCCCTCGCCGAGGACGTGCAGTTCGGACTGGTAGCCGGCGGCGAGCGCCTCGGTCAGGCCGATGATCAGGCTGCCCGCGAGGGCGCCGGGCGGTGAGGCCATGCCGCCGAGGATGGCCGCCGGGAACGCCTTGAGGGCGATCTGGCCGGTGGTGCGTTCCAGGCCGGGTGCCGGGAAGGCGGCGAGGAACACGGCGGCGAGGGCGGCCAGGCCGCCGGCCAGGCACCAGGCGAGCATGCGCACCCGGCTGAGGCGTACGCCCATCAGGGCGGCCGCCTCCACGTCCTCGGCCGCCGCCCGCAGGGACAGCCCCCACGGCGTGAACCGGAACAGGGCGAAGACGCCGCCGATGACGACGGCGGAGACCAGGATGGCGGCGAGCCGGCTGTCGGCGACGGTCACCGGGCCGAGGCCGGTCACCGCGTCCCCCCAGGGGTCGCCGAGGGTGAGCAGGTCGCCGCCGATGCGCCGGGCCAGGTCGGTCAGCAGGACGATGTCCACGCCGATGGTGACGATGGTCTGCACGTGGGCGGCCTTCGGATCGGGGTCGCCGCGTTGCAGCAGCAGCCGGTCCAGGGCGCCGGCGACGGCCGCGGTCGCCAGGACGGCCACCGCGAGGGCGCCGGCGAAGCCGAGGTCGTCGTGGAGGACGGCGACGAGGTAGCCGCCGAGCAGGAGCAGCGAGCCGTGGGCGAAGTTGAGGACGCCCGAGGCCTTGAAGATGACGACGAAGCCGAGCGCGACCAGGGCGTAGACGGCGCCCAGGGCGAGGCCGTTGAGGAGGGTGTCGAGGAAGGTGGTCATCGGGTCTCCTCCCCGGCGGTCGCCTGGCCGGTGGTGGCCTCCGCGTCGGTGGCGGCTTCCGCGTCGTCCTCGGGGGCGCCGGTGCCGAGGTAGGCGCGCAGGACCTCGGGGTGGCGGCGGACCTCGTCGGGGGTGCCGTGGGCGAGGGGGCGGCCGAAGTCGAGGACGGTGACCTCGTCGGCGAGGCGCATGACCAGGCCCATGTCGTGCTCCACGAGCAGGACGGACAGCCCGAGCCGGTCGCGGACCGTCCGGACGACCTCCGCGGTGCGCTCGCGCTCGGCGCCGTTCATACCGGCCACCGGCTCGTCCAGGAGCAGGACCCGGGGTTCCAGGCAGAGGGCTCGGGCCAGCTCGACGCGTTTGCGGTCGCCGTACGACAGCAGGGCCACGGGTGCGTCGAAGCGGTCGGCCAGGCCGGTGAGTTCGGCGATCTCGCGCACCCGGTCGAGGTGCTCGCGCTGCTCGCGCACGGCGTGCGGCAGGCGCAGGGCGCTGGCGGCGAAGCCGGCCCGGGTGAGGGCGTGCCGGCCGAGCATCAGGTTGTCGGCGACGGTGCCCTCGGTGGTGACGATGTTCTGGAAGGTGCGGGCCACGCCCAGCGCGGCGATCCGGTGGGGGGCGAGCCCCGTCACGTCGGTGTCACCGAGCAGGACCTGGCCGGCGGCCGGACGGTACAGGCCGGACAGGACGTTGAAGCAGGTCGACTTGCCGGCGCCGTTGGGTCCGATGAGGGCGTGCACGGACCCCGGTGCCACGGTGAACGAGACCCCGTCCAGGGCGGTGAGCCCGGCGAAGCGCACGGTGACGTCCCGGACGCGGAGCTCGGGGGGCGGGTCCGGGAGCCGGTCGCCGTGAGCGCCGAGCGGGTGGGCTGCCGCAGGGCCGCCGACGGGGCCCGGTCCACGGCGGGCGGAGCGGTCCGTCGTACGGCGGGCGGAGCGGTCCGTCGTACGGCCGCTGGAACGGTCCGTCGTACGGCCGGTGGAGCGGATGTTCACGCGGCCCCCTGGTCGCCGGCCGTGTCGCCGAGGTACAGGCGGCGCACCTCGTCGGTCCGGGCCAGGTCGTCGGCGCGGCCGGAGAGCCGGATCTCGCCCACGTCGAGGACGTACGCGTGGTCGGCGAGGGAGAGCGCCATCCCGGCGTTCTGCTCGACCAGCAGGACGGCCGTGCCCTGCTCGTTGATCTCCCGGATCACCTCGGCGATCCGGAACACCATGCGCGGCGCGAGGCCGAGGGAGGGCTCGTCGAGCAGGAGCAGGCGCGGGGCGGCCATCAGGGCGCGGCCGATGGCGAGCATCTGCTGTTCGCCGCCGGAGAGCAGACCGGCGGCCTGGCGGCTGCGCTCCGCGAGCACCGGGAACAGGCCGTAGACCCGGTCGCGGGCCTCGCGGACCTGGTCGGGCCGGCGCCGGCCGAGGCCGAGGCCGCCGGTGCGCAGGTTCTCCTCGACGGTGAGACCGGCGAAGACGCGTCTGCCTTCGGGGACCTGGACGACGCCCGCCCGGACCGCGGCTACCGGGTCGCGTCCGTCGAGGTCGGTGCCGCCGTACCGGGCCCGGCCGGCGGTGACGGTGCCGCGGTGCAGGCGCAGGGTGCCCGAGAGGGCCCGCAGCAGCGTGGACTTGCCGGCGCCGTTCGCGCCGAGCAGGGCCACGACCGCGCCGTGCGGGACGGTCAGGGACACGGAGCGCAGAGCTGACAGGGCTCGCCCGTACGTCACGTCCAGGCCTTCGACGTGCAGCGCGGGCGGGTCCTGCGGAGGTGCTTCGGGCATCGCGGCTCCTCGGGTCCGTGCCACGGGGACACGGCACTTCGTGGGACTTCGTGGGAAGGGGAGCTCACGACAGCACGCGGGCTACGCGCCGGTACAGGCGTGTGAGCCCTCTCGCTGCGCGGGCCCAGCGGCGGCCCGGGAGGGTTGTGCGGGCGCCCAGGGGGCGGGGGCGGAGCTGGGGCGGGGGGAGCGGGGTCTGGGCGGGGGGGTGTGGGCAGGGGCGGAGTCTGGCGGGGGGGCGGTGCGGGGCGGCGGTGGGCTGGCGGTGGGGTGGGGGCTTGCCGACGGGCCAGGAGCGGGTCGGCTGCCGCGCCCACCCACGGTGGGCGTTCCCGGCCGTGCGCCCCCGGGCCGAAAACACTGACCGTGGGCGGAGCCTGCTCCGGACGGCAGCCGACGGTCCAGCCGGAAGCGCGCTCACGAGCCCGGAAGCCGGCCACCGGGCTGGGGCCGACAGCCCAGGCGGGAGCCGACCGTCGGACGGTCGACCGACCGTCGGAGGGGCCAGCCGCCCGGGGGGCAAGGCGCCAGAGGGGGGCAAGGCGTCAGGCCGGAGGGCGGCCGGCGCAGGCCAGCCGGCGCAGGGCCGTCGACGCAGGGCCGTCGACGCAGGGCGGCCGGCGCAGGGCCGTCGACGCAGGGCCGTCGACGCAGGGCCGTCGACGCAGGGCGGCCGGCGCAGGGCCGTCGACGCAGGCCAGCCGGCGCAGGGCCGTCGACGCAGGGCGGCCGGTCGGCTGACGGGCCGGTCGTCGGGGCAGGGGTGGTCGGCGGGCGGGGGGCTGTCGGTGGTGCGTGTCGGGGGGGCTGGGGGTGCCCAGAGGCCGGGGGCTCAGGGACGGCTTCGCGTCATCCTCGGTGCGGGGTGCGGGTCGCCAGGGCCAGGCTGATCTCCACGACGTCGGCCGGGCGGGAGAGACTGCGTCCGGTGAGTTGTTCGTAGCGGCGCAGGCGGTTGAGGACGGTGTTGCGGTGGCAGTAGAGCCGCTCCCCCGCCCGCTGCGCGGAGCCGTCGCAGGCCAGCCAGGTGGCCAGGGTGTCCAGCAGGACGGCCGTGTCGGCGGGCTCCAGGGCGCGCAGCGGGCCGAGGACGCGCTCCGCGAGCGCCGCGGCGAGATCGGGTGAGGAGATCACCAGCGCGGCCGGGAGGTGCTCGGTGAGCCGGATGGTTCCGCCGGTCTGCGGGCACATCCGCAGGGCGGTGTCCGCGAGGCGTCGGGCGTCCCCGACGGCGGCCAGCCCGGACACGGCCGTACTGATGCCCACGCGCGCGGCCGAGGGCGGGCCGCCGTCCCCGGCCTCCGTGGCCGGACACGGGCGGCCGAGCGGGCCGGCGGACGTGCGGCCCGTGCCGCCGCCGATGCCGCCGATGCCGGCGCTGCCGCCGCCACTGCCACCGCCGCTCGCTCCGTCGCCACGGCCCTCGGAGGCGCCCTCGCCCTCACCGTCACCGTCGCCCAGCAGGACGATGCCGTAGTCGACGTCGACGCCCGTGTTCCAGTACACCCGTGCCTCCCGCCCGGCGGCGGCGCGGGCCGCCGCCGCCTCGGAGGGGGTTCCGCCGGCCACCGCCACGACCGCGTAGCGGCCGTGCTCGGGGAGGTCGAGTGCCTGCGCGGCCTCCGGGAGGTCGGCGATGCGGCTGGTCCCGTCGAGGAGGGCCGCGGCCAGCAGCCGCAGCCGGTTCTCGCGCCGCCACGCCAGCTGCCGTTCGACCTGCCGGTAGGCGTCCGCGACGAGGGTGCAGTGCTCGTCGACGAAGTTCCACACGTCGGCGGCGACATGCACGAGGAGGCGTACGTCCTCGGGGGCGTTCCGGGAGGTCTCCTCCACCAGGCACTGCCACACCAGCGAGCCGCCGAGCCGGAACGCGTGCAGCAGGGCGTCCAGCGGCAGTCCCTGCTCGGCGCGGGTCGCCCCGATCTTCCAGGAGCAGCGGCGCGCCGCGTCCCGGCTGCCGCGCGGGTCGAGCAGCGAGGACACGCTGTGGCGCAGTGAGCGGTGGGCCTCCTGCCAGGTGGCGGCGGCTTCGCTCTCCACGGCCGCCCGGTAGGCGGGTTCCTGCTCCTGGAGCGCGGCGACCAGCCGGTCGGTGAGGTCGGGCAGGTCGTCCAGCAGGGCCCTGGCGGCCCGGTGCAGGACGGACAGGGCGTCGGCGTCGATCAGCGAGCGGACGCGTGGCGGGCGCGGCCGCAGGGCCGGTCCGGCCGGTGCGGGGCGCAACGCGGTCCGTGGCCGTAGGGCGTGGTGCATCCCGGTCCTCCCCCAGGTGGTGTGCCGGTGGCCCCGCGCGGCGGGGCTCCGTCCGGCTCCGGGTGGGCCGTGAAGTCCGCGCGGGGCAGCCGTCTGGCTCGTCCTGCCCCGCAGGATGACATACCGTCCGGTCGGTCCCTAGGGGTGTGCAGCGCTCTTTTCGGCCTGTTCGACCATTCTGGCCAGTTCGAGACGGGAGCGGACGCCGAGCGCGGCGAAGACCTTCCTCAGGTGGTAGTCGACGGTGCGGGTGCTCACGGAGAGGGTCAGGGCCACCTCCCGGTTGGTGGCGCCCTCGGCGACGCACCGGGCGATGCGCAGTTGTTGCGGTGTCAGCAGCGACAGCCCGGCGCCGGCCCGCGTGCCGCTCGGCGAGGCACCGCCTGCGCGCAGCTCGTCGCGGGTCTGCTCCGCCCAGGCGCGGGCGCCGCAGCGTTCGAAGCCGACCAGGGCGGCGCCGAGGCGGTCGCGCGCCTCGCCGAGCCGGCGCCGGCGGCGCAGCCATTTGCCGTGCAGGAGCTCGGTGCGGGCCCGTTCGAAGTCGCCGCCGGCCGCCTCGTGCAGGTCGAGGGCGTGCCGGTAGAGCGCGTCGGCCCGGTCCGGCGGGGCCAGCAGGGCCCGGCAGCGCAGCAGCAGGGCGGGGGCCTGCGGGTCGGCGCCGAACCCGGCCCACAGCGTGTAGTCCTCGACGGCTGCCCGTGCGCCGTCGGGCTGTCCGGCGGACGCGGCGGCCTCCACGAAGCAGGGCACGGCCAGCATCCACACCGCGAAGTGCCCGCGCCGGGGGCCCGGCCGCACCAGCGGTCCGAGCCGGTCCGCGGCTTCCCGGGGGCGCCCGCGGGCCAGGTCGGCACGGGCCGCCGCCCACTCCGCGAGGGTCGTGGCCTGGGCGAGTCCATGGCGCCGGGCGATGGTCAGCGCCGCGGCCACGTGCCCGGCGACCAGGTCGGTCTCCCCCTCGATGGACGCCGCCAGGGCCAGTACGGCGTGGTGGTGGGCGGCGGTGTTGCGCTGCCGGGCCGCCTGCGCGGCGCGCAGTCCCTCCTCGGCGTGGGTGCGGGCGAGGGCGTGCCGCCCGGCGCGCAGTTCGACGTAGGCGAGGTACTCCCGGGCCCGGGGCACCGCCGGGACGCTGCCCAGCGTGCGGGCGGCGGCCAGCGCCCGGGTGCCCGCCCGGCGCCCGGCGTCCAGCTCACCGACCATCAGCGCCGCCCCCGCCGCGCGCAGGGCGTCCTCCGGCTCGTCGCCGCCCTCCGCCCGCTCCAGCACCCGCCGCAGTGGCTCGGCCGCCGCCGGGAAGTCGCCTTCCAGCAGGGCGAGCAGGCCGCGCCGGTAGTCGGAAGCGAGTGCTACGCCCCGCTCGGCGGCCGTGCGCCCCGCCTCGGCAGCGGCGCCTCCCACGACCGTGGCCTCCACGGCGGCGACACCGCCCCCCGAGGACGACGCGGCGTCCGCCACGGCAGCGCTCCGCGCTTCCGCCCCCGCGCGCGCCGCGGCGTCTGCCGAGGACGAACCGCGCGCCGCGGCGTCTGCCGAGGACGAACCGCGCGCCGCGGTGTCTGCCGAGGGCGAGCCGGTCGGCCCGGCCGTGCCGGTCGCCGCAGAGGTTCCCGGCTCCCCCGCCGTGGCCGCCTTCCCGGGAGTCGCCCCCCTCACCACGGCCAGCCCCGCCCGCGCGGCCGCCCCCGCACTCGTCGTCCCAGCCGCACCCGCCGCCGGGGCCGCGTCCCCGCTCCGGCCCAGCGCCCGCAGGCACCCGGCGGTGTCGCCCGCCGCCCAGGCCGCGTCCGAGGCGCCGAGGGCCGCTCTCGCCGCCTGGTCGGGGGCCGGCCCGGCCAGCAGCGAGGTGGCGAGCAGCAGGGAGGCGCGGGCCTCGTCGACCGGTCCGTCGTGCAGCAACGTCGTGCCGCGCAGCAACTCGGCACGGCCTCGTACGAGAGCGGGCGCCCCACCGGTCCGGGCGGCGTCGAGCAGCCGTGACGCCCGGTGCCGACGGCCGGCGAGCAGGGCCTGTTCGGCGGCGGCCAGGTACCACTCGGCGCGTCGTGCGGCGTCCTCGGTCAGTTCGGCGGCGCGGGTGTACGCGGCGCACCGCAGCCCCCGGGGAGCCGAGCCGGCCGGGTCGGCCGCCGCGGCCGCCAGTTCGGCCGCCGTGCCGGCTCCGGCCCACGCGCGGTGCAGCAGCGTGCGCAGCGCCGGGTCCCCGCCCTCCGACGCCCGGGCCAGTGCGCGGTGCACGGCCCGGCGCCGCTCGGCCGGTGCTCCCTCGTACACCGTCCTGCGCAGCAGTTCGCTGTGGAACCGCACCTCGCCGTCGGCCTCCGTCAGCAGGTCCGGCAGCGGGTGGCCGGAAGCGTCCGGGGGCCCGCCGTCGCGGAGGTACTCCACCGCGCGCAGGACGAGTCCGACGTCGACGGCGGGGTGCTCCGGGACGACGGCGCCGGCGGGGCTCCCTCCGGCGGTACCCGCGTGCTCCACGCGCCCCGCGTACCCCGCGCCGTCGGCGTCGCGTACGGCGGCGGCCACCGTCAGCAGGACGTCCCGCTGCTCCGGCGTCGCCCCGGACAGCAGGCCACCGGCCAGGCCGGTCAGCACGTCGCCGTCGGCCAACGGCAGCGGCAGCCGGCGTTCGCCCCGCAACTGGGCGGGCGAGAGCCGCCGGACGACGGCGAGCAGCAGCGCCGGGTTGCCCTCGGCCGCGTCGACGACCTCGTCCCGTACGCCCGCGTCGACCGCCCCGCCCGCGGCCTCGTCCACCAGGGCGGCCGCCTCCTCCGGGGACAGCGGGTCCACCCGCAGCGGCGGCAGTCCGGCGAACTCGGGGTCGGGCGGGCGGTGTCCGGGGATGCTGAGGAGCAGGCTCACGCCCGCCGTGGCGGGAAGGCGTGCGGCGGCGTGGCCCAGGGCCGCGCGGGAGGTGGCGTCCCACAGGTGGGCGTCGTCCACGCACACCAGGAGCGGGGGTCCGACAGCGCGCAGCACGTCGAGCAGGGCCCCGCCCGACGCCCCCGCGGGCGCTCGCCCGGTGATCTCGCCGAGGGCGCGCAGCAGGGTGCGCAGACCGCTGCCGGGTACGGCCGCGAGCGCCGGATCGGCCCGGACCCGCACCACCGCTCCCCCGCCGGCACCGACCGCACCACCCCCGACGCCGTCGGCGGCACCCGGGCCCGCGACGGCCTCCGCACCTCCCGCAACTCCGGCAACTCCCGCGACTCTGGCAGTCCCATCGCTTCCAGTGGCTCCGGCGGCTCCGGCGGCTCCGGCGGCTCCGGATGAGAACGCGTGCGCCACGGAATCGAGGAACCGCGTGCGGCCGCAACCGGGTTCTCCTGTCACGGCCCGTGCACACCCGCCCTGAACGGTCAGCTGTCCGGTCATTCACGCGACGTTACGCACGCGTAACGAGAGACGGAAGGCTTGCGTCCGCGCCGCGGGGAACACGCCTGCCACCGGTGAGCTGGGCGTTCACGGGTGACGGACCGGATGCGGCTTGTGCCGACGCCCAGCGCCGGCCGTTCCCGGCCGTGCGCGGGCACAACGACAGCGGCGGTCGCGCGGGATGCGCGGCCGCCGCTCGTCCGGTGCCGGGACCGGCGTCACGAGGTGTGCGGGCAGTTGCCCCGGTACTCCTCGATCGTGAGGCTCGCCCGGGGCAGCGGGCACAGGAACTGCTCGTAGCGGGTGTCGTTGTCGATGAACCGCTTCAGCCACGAGATGCTGTACTTCGCGATCGTCGTGTTCGACGTGTTCGGGGTGAAGTGGGTGGCGCTGTTCAGCTCCAGGTAGGCGCGGTCGAGCGAGGACGGCAGGGACGTGTAGAACGGCTCGGCGTGGCTGGCCACCGGGGCGACCGTGTCGCCGTCGGCCCCGACGATCAGGGTGGGGGTGGTGATCTCCGGCCAGGTCTTGTCGAGGTTCCAGGGCGTCAGCGGGATCGAGGCCTGGAGGGAGGGGCGGGTCTTGGCGGCTTCGAGGCTGCCGCCGCCGCCCATCGAGTGGCCCATCACACCGAGCCGGGAGCTGTCGATGCGGGTGCGGACGGAGCTGCGCTGGGTGAGGTAGTCCAGGGCGGCGAGCAACTGGTCCCCGCGCGAATCCGGCTGGTCGGCCGTGGTGATCGTGTCGATGGTGAAGACGACGAAGCCCTGCGAGGCCAGCCGCGGTCCCAGCCAGGCGATGGAGGACTGGTAGGCGGTGAAGCCCGGGGAGATCGCGATGGCACCGAAGGTGCCGTCCGCGGTGCTGGTCGGGTAGTAGATGGTGCCTCCGCCGAAGCCGGTGACGACCAGGGAGGAGACGGAGGTCTCCGAGACGGCGTACGGGCCCTGCGAGGCCTCGATGCTCGAGGTGGTGGGCGCCGGGCCCCGCTCGTAGGGGTTGTCCGCGGCCTGTGCCCCGGGGCCGCTGAGGGTGGTGAGTCCGACGACCGCGGCGATCGCCGCCGCCAGGCCGGCGATCCGGCCGGACCTGTGGTGGGGGAAGCCGGTGGGCCTGCGGTGGGCGGCACCGGTGCGGGCTGTCTGCTGCACGACGAGTCGTCCTCTCGGTCGTGACGGCCCGCCCAGCCGGGCGGGCCGTGGGCGGGCTGGAGGTGTCACTGTCGGAGCAGCGCGGTGGCGGGGGGACCGGCAATGTCACCGGTCTTCGGCGCGACGGGGCCCTGACGTCGGTGCGCCGCCACGGGGGTTCCGTGCTCTTTGTGCGGGCCGCCGAAGACGGACGGCGCGGGGAGGGGCGAACCTGGAGTCGACCGCCCGTTCCCGCAGCAGCGAAGGAGACCAGGACGTGTCGTTCCCCGGGGAGAACAGGGAGATCGAGGACAGCAAGGACAGCAAGGAGACGAAGGAGTCGAGGGAGGCAAGGGAGACAAGGGAGACCCGGGGCATCCGGGACAGCCGGGACACCCGGGACACCCGGGACGGCCAGGACGCCCGGGACACCCGGGACACCGCCGAGGGCGGCGCCGTGCGGGTGGCGTCCGTCCTCCGCCGGGCCGTGGCCGAAGGGCTGATCGGCGAGGACCGGCCGCTGGCAGGGTTCGTCGACGTCCAGGGGGTGCGCGACAGCGTCGCCGGGCTGCACGAGGCGTTCGCGGGGGTCCCGGAGGTGCTGCACACCTTCGCGGCCAAGGCGTGCGCCCTGGTGCCGGTGCTGCGGCTGCTCGCCGAAGCCGGGATGGGCTGCGAGGTGGCGAGCCAGGGGGAGCTGCGGCTGGCGCTCGACGCCGGCTTCCCCCCGGCGCGGATCGTGCTGGACTCCCCCGCCAAGACCCGCGCTGAACTCCACGAGGCCCTCTCCCTGGGGGTCGCGGTGAACGCCGACAACCTCGCCGAACTCGAACGCGTCGACGCCCTGCGCCCGGCGGACTGCGGGTCCGTCGTCGGACTGCGGGTCAATCCGCAGGTCGGCAGCGGGACCATCGGGGCGATGAGCACCGCGACGGAGCACTCCAAGTTCGGTGTGGCGCTGCGCGATCCGGGGGCCCGCGCCCGGGTCGTCGAGGCCTTCGCGCGGCGGCCCTGGCTGACCCGGCTGCACGCCCACGTCGGCTCGCAGGGATGCCCCCTGCCCCTGATCGCCGAGGGGCTCGCCGCCCTGCACCGCCTCGCCGAGGAGATCGACGCCCGGGCCGGCCGCCGGCAGGTGACCAGCCTCGACCTCGGCGGCGGCCTCCCGGTGAACTTCGCCGACGACACCGTCACGCCCACCTACGCCGAGTACGTGGCCGCGCTCGCCGCGGCCGAACCGGCCCTGCTGGACGGCCGCTACCGGCTCGTCACCGAGTTCGGCCGCTCCCTGCTCGCCAAGAACGGCTTCCTCGCGGCGCGTGTGGAGTACGTCAAGGACGCGGGCGGCCGTCGGATCGCCCTCACCCACGCCGGCGGGCAGGTCGCCACCCGCACGGTCCTCATGCCGGGCGCCTGGCCGCTGCGGGTGTCCGCCCACGGTCCGGACGGGAGCCCGAAGCGGACGCCTCCGCTGCCGCAGGACGTCGCCGGGCCGCTCTGCTTCGCCGGGGACGTCGTGGCGCACGAGCTCTCGCTGCCCGAGCTCGCCGAGGGCGACCTGGTCGTGCTGCACGACACGGGCGCCTACTACTTCTCGGCGCCGTGGGCGTACAACAGCCTGCCCCGGCCGGGGGTGTACGGCTGCCTGTCCCGGGACGGCCTCGTCACGTTCGCCACGGTCCGCCCGCCGCAGACGCTGCGGGAGATCTCCCTGGAGAGCGGGCTGGAACAGGCCGACGCACTGCTGACCGGCTTCCCGGCGCCCGCCCTGCCCTGACACCACGGCCGTTCCCGCACGACCCCGCCCCCGGCCCGCACCACCACGGTCCCCACGGCCCCCATCCACCGCAGCACCACCACGGTCCCCACGGCGGCCCCCTCCGCACCAGCCGGGTCCGTGCGGTACCTGCCTGTGCCCACCCCGGCACGCCCGGCCCACACGACCCGCGTCCCGGCGCTCCCGGCCCACACGACCGGTGTCCCGGCGCTCCCGGCCCACACGACCGGTGTCCCGGCGCTCCCGGGCCCGACGGTGCGCCCGGCACAGGCATCACGGGCCCGAATCGGAGCACCCGGGTGGTGTCGCCTGACGAGGAGAACACCGTGCTGTGGGTCGCCGTTCTGCTGCTGCCGCTGATGTCCGTACTGCTGGTGGTCATGGACCGCGTCGAGGACCGTCTGTCCGGCCCTGCCCCGGCCGGGCCGGGCCGCGGCATGCCGCCCGCAGGCGACACCTGCGCCTGGTCCGGGACCCCGCCGAAAGCGGGGAACCGGCGACGGGCGACGGACACCCGGAGCCCCGGGCGGCCTGACCGCCACGGAGACCCGGAGCCCCGGGCGGCCTGACCGGCCACGGACACCCGCGCCCCGGGGCCGCCTGACCGCCACGGACACCCGCGCCCCGGGGCCGCCTGACCGGCCACGGGAGTCCCGGCCGCCACGGGAGGCCCGACCGCCATGACAGGTCCGACCGCCATGGCGGGTCCGGCCGCCCCGACCGCCCCGGCAGGCCCGACCGCCCCGGCAGGTCCGACCGCCCCGGACTGCCGCAGGCGCCGTCCGTGTGCGAGGCTCGCCCGCGGACGGTGCCGCTCCCGGCGCCGGCCGTCACCTCCTCCGGCAGCAGGGAGAGTCAGCGACATGCGCATCGGTCTGCTCGGCACGGGCCCCTGGGCGCAGATGGTGCACGCCCCCGCCCTGAGCGAACACGGGAGTGTCGACCTCGTCGGTGTCTGGGGCCGCCGCCCCGCCGCCGCCCGGGAACTGGCCGAACGCCACGGCACCCGGCCCTACGACGACGTGGACGCCCTGCTCGCGGACGTGGACGCGGTCGCCGTCGCGCTGCCGCCGGACGTCCAGGCGGACCTTGCGGTACGCGCCGCCGAAGCCGGCCGGCACCTGCTGCTCGACAAGCCCGTCGCCGCGACGGTGCCGGGGGCGCGGGCGGTGGCGCGGGCCGTACGGGAGGCGGAAGTCGCCTCGGTCGTCTTCTTCACCACCCGCTTCCTGCCCGAGCCCGAGGCCTGGATCGCCGAACAGGCTTCGGCGGGAGGCTGGTTCACGGGGCACGCGCAGTGGCTGGGGGCGGTGTTCACGGGGGACAGCCCGTTCGCCACGCCGTGGCGCCGGGAGAAGGGCGCCCTGTGGGACGTGGGGCCGCACGCGCTGTCCGTGCTGCTTCCGGTGCTGGGGGACGTGCGCCGGGTGTCGGCCGCCGGGCGGGGGCCCGGGGACACCGTGCACATGGTCCTGGACCATGCGGGCGGGGCGTCCAGCACGCTGACGCTCAGTCTGACGGCTCCGCCCTCGGCGGCGGGCTCGGCCGTGGAGCTCCGGGGCGAGGCCGGGGTGGTGCGGCTCCCGCCGAGCGCCTCGGACGCCGTCTCGGCCCTCGGCCGGGCCGCGGACGCGCTGGGCGCCGCGGCCCGGGACGGCCGTCCGCACGCGTGCGACGCGCCGTTCGGTCTGCGGGTCACCGAGGTACTCGCCGAGGCGGAGGCCCTGTCGTCCGGCAGCCTGGGCTGAGGCCGCGGTGGCCGCGGCCGGTCAGGCGTGCCGGTGCGAGCGCCGGTTGCCGGTGACGGCCCGGTAGAGGATGAGCAGGATGAGCGAGCCGACGATCGCGGCGACCCAGGTGGACAGGTCGAAGAAGCCGTCGATCGAGTCCACGCCGAAGATCACCTTGCCGAGCCAGCCGCCGAGCAGACCGCCGGCGACGCCGATGAGCATCGTGACGATGATGCCGCCGGGGTCCTTGCCGGGCAGCAGCAGCTTGGCGATGGCACCGGCGAGCAGGCCTATCAGAATCCACGCGATGATGCCCACGGTTCCTCCCTTTTCCTTTGGAAAACGTGTACGTCTCCCGAATGCACGGACACGGGATCCGCAAACCTGCCGGAGGCCACCAGTCGTTCCCAACGGCCGGTGACCGTAGGGGAAGCGGGCCCGCGTCCGGGCCGCCTCTCCCCCTCGGACGGCGTCGACGTCCCCCTCCCGGACGACCGGACACCCGGCCCTGGTGGAGGGGCGGCGATGGGGACGTCGCCCCGGTCCGTGGCACCGGCGGCGAACTCGGCGCCGTGCGCGACGAAATGGCGGGCGCACTCGGCGAGCAGGCCGTCCGCGTGCCCGTGGCCGCGGTGCTCCGGGGTCGGTGTCGCCGTCGCCCGCTCCACCGGACGGCGCGGGCGACGGCCCGGCCGTCGCGCAGGACGGCCCGCTTCCCGTCGGGGCGGTACACGGTGAGCCGGTACGCCGGTGCGGGACGGTCGCGGGCGCCGAGCGGCTCGGGGCGAGGCGACGCGTCGGACAGGGGGACGTCGCTCGCAGACGGAGGTCGCTCGCGTCGAGCGCGCGAAGAGCCGGATCGGGTTGCGTCGCGTCCGGTGCGGTACTCGTGCGCCCGAGGGAGCCTCCCGGTTCCGGGCCGGTGCCCCGGTGCGTCGGCGTCTCCGGATGCGGGGTGCGCTCCCTCGGTGAATGGTGATAGTGGACTCGGTGACCGCACCGGGTCCGAAGCAGCCCTCCGGACCGAGGAGCACAGATCATGTCGACCTCACAGCCCGATGCCTCCCGGCCGTCCTCCGACCGCACCACCCCGGACAACCTGCTGCACAGCCGCACCGGCACCGAGGTGTCGCCGGAGGACATGGTGCTGGCGGCGGGCAGGGACCTCACCCCGCGCAACCTGGAGTGGGCGCGGCGCAAGCTCGACGAGGAGGGTCCCGCCGCCATCGAGAAGCTGCTGCCCTGACCGGGCGGCGGACCGTCCCCGGTCCGCCCTTCCGCCCTTCCGCAGGGAGCCCCCGGGCTGTCAGACTCCGGAGGGTGCCCGACTTCGACATGCTCGTCCTCGGATCAGGTCCCGGCGGCCAGAAGGCCGCCATCGCCGCCGCGAAACTCGGCCGCCGTGTGGCCGTCGTCGACCGCCCCGACATGCTCGGCGGGGTCTCCCTGCACACCGGAACCATCCCCTCCAAGACCCTGCGGGAGGCGGTGCTCTACCTCACCGGCCTCACCCAGCGCGACCTCTACGGGCAGAGCTACCGCCTGAAGGAGGACATCACCGTCGCCGACCTGACCGCGCGGACCCAGCATGTGCTGGGGCGTGAGGTCGACGTCGTGCGCAGTCAGTTGACCCGCAACCACGTCACCCGGTTCACCGGCACCGGCCGGTTCGTCGACGAGCACACGGTGGCCCTGGGCGAGGCCGGCGGCCAGGAGCGGCTGGTCACCGCCGAGCACATCGTGATCGCCACCGGGACGCGGCCCGCGCGGCCGGAGAGCGTGGAGTTCGACGGCCGCACCATCCTCGACTCCGACAACGTCCTGACCATCGAACGGGTCCCGCGGTCCCTGGTGATCGTCGGCGCGGGCGTGATCGGCATGGAGTACGCGTCCATGTTCGCCGCCCTGGGCAGCAAGGTCACCGTGGTCGAGAAGCGGGCCGGCATGCTCGACATGTGCGACGTCGAGATCGTCGAGTCGCTCAGGTACCACCTGCGGGAGCTGGCGGTGACCTTCCGGTTCGGGGAGACCGTCGCCGCCGTCGAGCGGCACCCGCGGGGCGCGCTGACCGTGCTGGAGAGCGGCAAGAAGATCCCCGCGGACGTGGTGATGTACTCGGCGGGCCGGCAGGGCCTGACCGACGGGCTGGAGCTGGAGCGGGCGGGGCTCGCGGCGGACGCCCGCGGCCGGATCGCCGTGGACGAGCACTACCGCACGGGGGTGCCGCACATCTACGCCGTCGGAGACGTGATCGGGTTCCCGGCGCTCGCCGCGACGGCGATGGAGCAGGGGCGCGCGGCCGCCTACCACGCGTGCGGCGAGCCCGTCGGGCGGATGCACCGGCTCCAGCCGATCGGCATCTACACGATCCCGGAGATCAGCTTCGTGGGGCGGACGGAGGACCGGCTCACCGAGGAGCGGGTACCGTTCGAGGTGGGCGTGGCCCGCTACCGGGAGCTGGCCCGCGGCCAGATCATCGGGGACGCGTACGGCATGCTGAAGCTGCTCGTCTCGCCCGCGGACCGCACGCTGCTCGGCGTGCACTGCTTCGGCTCGGGCGCGACCGAACTGATCCACATCGGGCAGTCCGTGATGGGCCTCGGCGGCACCGTCGACTACCTCGTCGACGCCGTGTTCAACTACCCGACGCTCGCCGAGTCCTACAAGGTCGCGGCCCTCGACGCCACCAACCGGCTCCGTCAGCTGGACCGCATCGGGGAGTGAACGGGGACACCGCCCGCGGGGCGGGCGGCCCCCTCTCAGGGCAGCTCGTCGTCGTCCACCACGTGGACGGCGGCCTCCTCCGCGCCCGCGGCCCCCGCGTCGATGCCGATGTCCTCGGCGATCTCCTCCTTGGTGGCGTCGGGGTGCGCCCCCTCGTCGGGGGCGACCAGGCGGCCGGCGCGCTCCCCGCCCGCCTCCGGGTCGACCGGCTCGCCCTCACCGCCGGGGACGTCGCCGATCCCGTCCCCGGCGGGCCCGGTCATGTCCGGCACCTCCTGCGCGAGGCGCTGGTCCAGGGTCTCGCCGTCGTGCTGTTCGGCCGCGGTGGTGCCGTACTTGGTGACGCCGAGCGGCTTCTCCGGCGGGGAGTAGCCCTCGTCCAGGATGTCGTCGTAGGTGCGCTCGTCGACGGCGTCCTGGAGGTCGAGCGGGGCGGCGTCCTCCTGCTCCTCGTTGGTGCCGGTGGGCTGGTGGACGTCGTCGCCCGTGATCTCGGGCTCCGTACCCATGGGTCCTCCCTGTGCCGATGCGTCGCGTTCTCCCCGTCCGCGTATCCCGCCACACGCGCCCCAACCCTGGGTGACCGCCGGCCGGTACCGGTGACCGGTCGTCCGTCCGGCGCGTGGGTGACGAGCGGGTGACGAGCGGCCCCCGAGGTCACGGCGTAGCGGTCATGGTGCGGGGGCGGCGTTCGGTCCGTCCGGTCGGGTGTGGCGCTGGGCGATCGTCTCGCGGCTCAGCTCCTCCGTCTCCGGTTCGGACAGCCGCTCGAAGCCGTCCTCGGTGATGACCGAGACGACGGGGAAGATCCTCCGGTTGAGGTCGGGGCCGCCGGTCGCGGAGTCGTCGTCCGCCGCGTCGTACAGCGCCTGGAGGGCGGCGAGGACCGCCTCCCGCCGGTCCATGTCCCTGCGGTAGAGCTTCTTCAACGCGCCCCGCGCGTACGGCGAACCGGAGCCCTCGGCGTGGAAGTCCCGCTTCTCGTACAGGCCGCCGGCCAGGTCGAAGGAGAAGATGCGGCCGCGCCGGCCCTCGGGCGCGGAAGGGTCGTAGCCGGTGAGGAGGGGGACCACGGCGAGGCCCTGCATGGCCTGGCCGAGGTTCTGCCGGATCATTCCGGCCAGGCGGCGCGCCTTGGCGCCGAGGGTCATCGCGGTGCCCTCGATCTTCTCGAAGTGCGCCAGCTCGACCTGGTAGAGCTTCACCAGGTCCAGCGCCAGCCCCACGGTGCCGGCGAAGGCGACGGCGGTGTGGTCGTCGGCGGGGTGCACCTTCTCCAGGTCGCGCTGGGCGATGAGGTTGCCCATGGTGGCCCTGCGGTCGCCGGCGAGCAGCACGCCGTCGCGGAAGGCGAGGGCGAGCACGGTGGTGCCGTGCGGTACCCGGTCCGGCGCGGCCCGTACGCCGTCGGGGAGGATCCGGCGCGTGCCCAGCAGCTCCGGGCGGTGCGCCGCCAGGAAGTCGGTGAAGGACGAGGTGCCCGGGGTGAAGAACTCCTCCCCCAGCCGCCCGCCGTGGTCGTTCCCCGCCATGGCACTCCCCCTCGTCCGCCGGACCGGCCACCGGACTCCTACCAGGTGCCGGCGCCCGGGAAACCCCGGACCGGGTCACAGCGCCCCGCGGCGGACCAGGACGCCGAGCACCAGCAGACCGGGCAGCAGCGGCAGCCAGACGGTCAGGAGCCGGTAGCCGAGCACCGCGGAGGCGGCCGCGGAGGCGGGCGCGCCGGCGGTGGCCAGCGCGAAGGCGAGTGCCGCGTCCAGTGGGCCGAGTCCGCCCGGTGTGGGCAGCAGGGCGGCGGCGCTGCTCGCGGCGAGGTAGAGCAGCGCGACCCGTGCCGCGGGCAGGGGCAGCGCGACGGCCCGGGTGACGGCGATCAGCACGCATGCGTGCAGCGCGGCGAACGCCGCCGAACCGCCCCACAGGGCGGCCGCCCGCCGCGGCCGCGCGTGCACGGCCCGGATGTCGGCCGTCACCCCGGCCACGATCCGCCGGCACCGCGGCCGCAGGAGGCCTGCCGCGAGGACGCAGGCGCCGAGGGCCGCGCAGGCACCGGCCGTCCCGCCGTTCCAGCCGTGCGGGATCCGCGGCGCGCCCGGGCAGGCGGCGGCGAGGACGGCGACGAGGGCGGCGCGCGCCACCCCGCCGGCCGTGGCCTTGGCCCCCACGGCGGTCGCCGCGCGGCCGGCGGGCAGTCCGCACCGCATGAGGAAGCGCAGGGTGACGGCGCCGGCGCCGAGCCCGGCGGGCAGGACCTGGTTGGCGGCGGAGGCGGCGAACTGCGCGGCCACCAGCCGCCCGGTCGGCAGGGGCCGCAGCACGGACCCCTGCTGGGCGAGGGCCGCGCACGGCCAGGTGACGCAGGCGGCGGCCGCCGCGGCCAGCAGCCAGCCCTGGTCGGCGACCGCGAGCCGCCGGACACCGGTCTCCAGGACGGGCCAGTGCCGGCCCGCCAGCCAGCCGGCGGCTCCGAGGACGGTGAGGGTGAGGGCGGTCTGCCAGTAGACACCCTTGCGGGCCGCCACGGGGCCGACGGAGAGCCCCGCGGCCGGGGCCTGCCCCGACGTCATGCGGGTCCGTTCGCGCGGGGCGGGGGCGCGAGGCGCAGGTCGAGACCGGCGGAGGGGTGGCGCTCCCAGTCGCGGGCGTAGGGCGGTGGCGGGCCGCCGGGGCGGGAGAGGGCGGCGGTCGGGATCCTGCGGGCGGTGCCCAGGATGCCCGCCTCGGTCGCGTTGACGTTGTGCCCGCGCGGGTTGGCCGAGGAGCAGCCGGTGTAGAAGGCGACGGGAATGGCGTCGGTCCCGGTGAGCAGACAGGGCGGGCGGACGCCCAGCCGGTGCAGGTCGGAGGCGGTGCGGCTCCAGTCGCGGCGGTCGGCGGCGGTGCGGTCGACGGTGCGGTGCAGGACGGCGTACTGCACCGCCAGGTGCCCGGCCAGGCCCACCGCGACCAGGGCGGCGGCGACCGGGCGGCACCGGCCGTCGGCCCTGGTGACCAGGTGGAACAGGGCGTCGGCGACCGGGATGGCGAGCAGCAGGTACGCGGGGAGCAGGAAGCGCGGTGCCGCGTAGCCGATCAGGAACAGGTAGGGCAGGGCGGCGGTGGTGGCGCAGGCCAGTGGGAGCAGGGTGGGGGTGGTGCGCCGGGCCCGGGCCGCGACCGCGAGTCCGGCGGCGGCGAGGACCGGCAGGAGGCACCACCACGCGATGACGGCCGGGTGCGGCAGGGGGCCGGTGCAGGGGCGGCACAGGGTCCGGCCGACCAGGCCGCGCAGCTGGTCGTCCACGGCGATGTTCCAGCCGAGCCCGCCCTGGACGCGGGATCCCTCGGACAGCCGCTCGGCGAGCCCGCCGAAGGCGAGGTGGGCCTCGATCACCCACTGTCCGACGCCCGTCGCAAGCCCCGCCAGGAGGACGAGCCCGAGGCGTACCCTGCGGCCCGCCACCGCCAGGGCGAGCAGCGGCAGGGCGATCCACACGGCGTCGGTGGGCCGCATCCACGCCATGAGCGCGGCACCCGCCGCGACGCCCCACGGCGCGGCCCGGTCCCGGTGGTCCGCGCGGACCCGCAGACAGCAGCCGGCGCAGGCGAGGGCGCCGAGGGCGACCCAGAGGTTGGGCATGGCGGCCGGGCCGTAGAACAGCGTCACCCACAGGGAGGCGAAGAGGGCGCCGGCGGCGGCGAGCACGCGGGCCGGGAAGAGGCCGCGCCAGACGCGCAGGGCCAGCAGGAGGCCGAGGCCGGACAGCAGCGCGAGGTAGCCGCGGAGCAGTTCGGTGGAGGTCGACCAGGACGTGATCGGCGCGACCAGCAGGGAGACGCCCCGGGCGCGCGGGGCGCTGAAGAACGCCGGGGGCGCCTGGGCGCTGTTCTGGCTGACGTACACGGTCTCGTCCCAGCCGAGGCCCAGGGTGGGCCGGACGAGGACCAGCTGGGCCACGGTGAAGGCGGCGGCCACGGCGGCGAGCAGCCACGCGCCGCGCGTGCGCCCGCGGCCGCCGTGCTCGGCCGCCGGGGTGCCTCGTCGCGCGCCGACGGACATGGCGTTCGTGCCGTGGGCCATCGTCCACCCCTTGGGTCCGGAGCCGGAGAAACCGAGAAACCATGGAACCGTGGAAAACACGGCCAAAGTAACCCGAGGGGGACGGACCCGCAGGGCGGGGTTGGGCCGGCCGGCGGACCGCCGGCCGGCCGTCAGCGGGCGTTGGGGCGGCGGTGCGGGGGCTGCTCGGGCGCCGGGCGCTCCGGGGCCGGCGGGATGTCCCGTACGGCCGGGCCGTCCCCGTTGAGGTGCACCCGGGTGCCGTGGTGGCCGATCGTCAGGGGCGGGCCGGAGAGCAGGGTGTAGGTGGCCTTGTCCGGGCCGACCTCCACGTGCAGGCGGCGGCCGAGGATCTGGAGGGAGAAGGCGAGGCGGCCGAGCCGGTCCGGCAGGCGGGGGGCGAAGCCGATGCGGTCGCCGTCGCGGCGCAGCCCGCCGAACCCGGCGACCAGTGCCGTCCAGGTGCCGGCGAGGGAGGCGATGTGCAGGCCGTCGCGGGTGTTGTGCTCCAGGTCCGCCAGGTCCATCAGGGCGGCCTCGACGGTGTAGTCGTAGGCCAGGCCGAGATGGCCGGCCCGGGCGGCGACGACGGCCTGGCAGCACGCCGACAGGGAGGAGTCGCGGACGGTCAGCGGTTCGTAGTAGGCGAAGTTGCGGGCGGTCTGCTCCTCGTCGAAGAAGCTGCCGCAGGTGTACATCGCCAGCACCAGGTCCGCCTGCTTGACCACCTGCTTGCGGTACAGGTCGAAGTAGGGGAAGTGCAGCAGCAGGGGGTACTGGTCGGGGCGGGTGCCGTCGAAGTCCCAGCGCTGGTAGCGGGTGAAGCCCGCGTGCTGTTCGTGCACGCCGAGTTCGTCGTTGTAGGGGACGGCCACCGCCTGCGCGGCGTCCCGCCAGGACGCGCTCTCCTCCGGGTCGACGCCGAGCGCGGCGGCCCGCTCGGGATGGCGTTCGACGACGTCGGCGGCGGCGAGCAGGTTCTGCCGGGCCATGAGGTTGGTGTACACGTTGTCGTCGGCGACGGCGCTGTACTCGTCGGGGCCGGTGACGCCGTCGATGTGGAAGACGCCGTGTGCGTCGTGGTGGCCGAGCGAGCGCCACAGGCGGGCCGTCTCCACCAGCAGTTCGACGCCCGTGTCGCGTTCGAAGAGGGTGTCGCCGGTCGCCGCGACGTAGCGGACCACGGCGTCGGCGATGTCGGCGTTGACGTGGAAGGCGGCCGTGCCGGCCGGCCAGTAGGCGGAGCCCTCCGAGCCCTCGATGGTGCGCCAGGGGAACGCGGCGCCGCGCAGGCCGAGTTGGGCGGCGCGCTCGCGGGCTGCGGGCAGGGTGTTCTGCCGCCAGCGCAGCGCTTCGGAGACGGCCTCGGGAGCGGTGTAGGTGAGCAGGGGCAGCACGAAGGTCTCGGTGTCCCAGAAGGCGTGGCCGTCGTAGCCGGAGCCGGTCAGCCCCTTGGCCGGTATGGCGCGCTGCTCGGCGCGGGCGCCGGCCTGGAGGACGTGGAAGAGGGCGAAGCGGACGGCCTGCTGGATCTCCTCGTCGCCGACGACCTCGACGTCGGCGCGCGCCCAGAAGTCGTCGAGGTAGGCCCGCTGGTCGTCGAGGAGGCCCTGCCAGCCGCTGTGTCCCGCCGCCGCGAGCGCCGCCTCCACCTGGTCGCTCATCGCGGGCCGGGAGCGGGCGCCGGACCAGCCGTGCGCGACGAGCTTCTCCACCCGCAGCCTCTCGCCCGGCTCCAGCACGGAGGTGACGGTCAGCCGGGCCACGTCGACGTTGCTCTCGCTGTCGGTGGTGGTGCGGTCGGGGCCGGTGACGGTGTGGTCGGCGGCGACGGCGACGCGCAGGCCGCTGCGCCTGGTGCGGTGCACCAGGCGCAGGCGGTGGCCCGAGGTGGTGTCCTCCTCCGGTTCCAGCGGCGACTTCAGGGCGCGGGCCGCGCGCGGGTCGCCGTTCGGCTCCGGGATGCTCTCGTTGGCGACCAGCTCCGACTGGATGACGACCCGGGAGCGGCTGCCGACGGCCTCCACCTCGTAGGCGACGGCGGCGACGGCCCGCTGGGTGAGGGAGACCAGCCGCGTCGAGCGCACCCGGACCGTGGTGCCGGCTGGCGAGGTCCATTCGCAGGTGCGCTCCAGCACGCCCCGGCGCAGGTCCAGGACGCGCTCGTGGGAGACGAGGCGCCCGTAGCGCAGGTCGAACGGCTCGTCGTCGACGAGCAGCCTGAGGACCTTGCCGTTGGTGACGTTGATGACGGTCTGGCCGGACTCCGGGTAGCCGTACCCGGCTTCCGCGTAGGGCAGCGGGTGCAGCTCGTACACGCCGTTGAGGTAGGAGCCGGGCAGTCCGTGGGGTTCGCCCTCGTCGAGGTTGCCGCGCCAGCCGACGTGCCCGTTGGACAGGGCGAACACCGACTCGCTCTGGGCGAGGACGTCGAGGTCGAGGTGCGTCTCGCGCACGCACCAGGGGTCGACGGCGTAGGACCGGTCGGTGATCAAGCGTGTCCCCCCGCTCCGGCCAGGTCGGCCAGGTCCTGCACGACGACGTCCGCGCCGTGCGCGTACAGGGCGTCGGCCTGGCCCGTCCGGTCGACGCCGACGACGTATCCGAAGTGCCCGGACCGGCCCGCGTCCATGCCGGCCAGCGCGTCCTCGAAGACGGCGGCGCGGGCCGGTTCGACACCGAGGTCGCGGGCGGCGGCCAGGAAGGTGTCGGGGTGCGGCTTGCCCGGCAGTCCGCGCTCGGCGGCGACCACGCCGTCGACGCGCACCTCGAAGAAGTCCTCGGCGCCGATCGAGCGCAGCACGTCCCGGGTGTTGGCGCTGGAGGAGACGATCGCGGTGCGCAGGCCCGCCGCGCGGACGGCCTCCAGATAGCGCAGGGTGCCGTCGTAGGCCTGGACGCCCTGGGTGCGGATCTTCTCCAGCAGCAGTTCGTTCTTGCGGTTGCCGAGGCCGTGGACGGTCGCGGCGTCCGGCGGGTCACCGGGGCCGCCCTCGGGCAGGTGGATGCCGCGGGAGGCGAGGAAGGTGCGGACGCCGTCGGCGCGCGGGCGGCCGTCGACGTACTCGTCGTAGTCGCCGGAGCTGTCGAACGGCCGGAAGTCCTCGCCCTCCCGTTCGCGCAGGAACGCGTCGAACGTCTCCTTCCAGGCGGCCGCGTGCACCACCGCCGTCCTGGTGACGACCCCGTCGAGGTCGAAGAGGCAGGCCTGGATGGTGTCCGGGAGTCCGAGCGTCGTCGTCATACAGGACCGGTTCCCCCGCCCGGGGGTGCCCATCGGTGTGGCGCGCGCCACATCCCGCCGGTGACGGTGTGTCAGGCGGGCGGGAACGAGTGGTGGTGCCGCGCGCTCCCCCACCGGTCGCGCCGCGTGCGCGGAGCGGACACCGGCCGCAGCCGCCCCTCTCCGTGTCCGGGGCGCCGCCGGACTGCGACACTCGGTTCCGTGCTCACCTTCGACGATCTGCTCCTGCGTGCGCGTTCCCTGGCTCCGGGCGGCCGACGCGCCCTCCTCGGCATCGCCGGCGGCCCCGGCGCCGGCAAGACGACCCTCGCCGAGCACCTGGTGCGGGAGCTGAACGGCACCGGGCAGCCGTGGGTGGCGCACGTCCCGATGGACGGCTTCCACCTCGCCGACGCCGAGCTCGACCGGCTCGGCCGCCGCGGCCGCAAGGGCGCGCCCGACACCTTCGACGCGGCCGGGTACGCGGCCCTGCTGCGCCGGCTGCGCGAGGATGCGGAGGGCGACGACATCGTGTACGCGCCCGGCTTCGAACGGGTCCTGGAGCAGCCGCTCGCGGGCGCGGTCCCGGTGCCGCCGACGGCCCGGCTCGTGGTCACGGAGGGCAACTACCTGCTGCTGAAAACAGGCGCGTGGGCGCGGGTGCGGCCCGAGCTGGACGAGGTGTGGTTCTGCGAGACGGACGAGGCGGAACGCGTCCGCCGGCTGGTCGCCCGGCACGAGGAGTTCGGCAAGGCGCACGAGGCTGCGGCGGCCTGGGTGCGGGACTCCGACCAGCGCAACGCCGACCTCGTCGCGACGACCCGGGAGCGGGCCGACCTGGTGGTGCGGGACGTCGTAGGGTGGCCGCATGGGGCTGGACATCACCGTGCTGGGGCTGGACTGGGCGGAGTTGGAGCGGACACCGGCGGCTGAACGGCAGGACCTGCTGTACGAGGCGGCCTGCCCCGAGGACGCCGCGTGGGACGCGGAACCCGCCGTCGGCTGGGTGCTCCCCGCCTCCCCGAAGGTGCCGTGGAGCGGCCGCTACGAGTTCCGCTGCACCAACGGGTCCTACAAACCGCACTTCTGGGCGGCCGAGGGCTGGGACACCGCACGGGAGTTCGCTGGGCCCGCGCTGCGGGAGTCCCTGGACGGCTTCCTCTTCCATCTGATCGGGGAAGGGGACGACCTGCCGGAGTCGGGCCTCTTCCCCGCGGACGCCACCCCCTGGAAGCCGAGGCTGCTGCTCGCCTGCCCGCCCGCCCTCGTCCCCGGCATCGCCGCGCACTGGGCCCGCGCCGAGCCCCTCCTCGAGGGCCTGCGCGAGGAGTACGACCGGCACGCGGCGGACCCCGGGGGCCGGATCGAGGACTTCGACGCCTTCACGGTGCTGCTGCGCGAATGGGCCGTGGTCGTCGACGAGACGGCGCGGCGCGGCTGGGGCCTGCTCGGGCTGCCCGTCTGAGCCGCGCGGACGGCCCGCCGCGTCCGGCGGGTGCGCGATCAGGCCCCGCGCAGCGTCAGCCGTGGCTCCCCGTGCGCGTCGTCGTCCCCGAGTACGGCGGTGAAGGCGGCCGTCCGCACGGTCAGCCCCTCCTCGCCCCACGCGACGGACACCGCCAGTGGCTCCCGCGAGCCGTACCGCACCGCGAACACGTGCAGGTCCTCCGGCGCGTCCGGGACCGGGTCGGCCTCCAGGGCCGTGGAGGCGACCAGGTGCTTCCAGCCCTCGTCGGGGTCGCCGTAGCCGCGCGGGTCGGCGGCGAGGGCGAAGGCGGCCTGCTCCTGGGTGAGGTCGGCGCGGGCGTCGAAGTGGTCCGGGCCCGCCGGGTCGGGGTGCGTCAGGCGCAGCGCGCCGGCCGAGGCGACCGCCCCCCGGGCCGTGCGCCGCACCCGGTCGCCGTCGTCCTCGGCGTACGGCATCCCGGCCAGCAGGTACGGCGTGCCGTCGAGGCGTTCCACGGCCACCGTCGTCCACAGGGTCGCGCCGTCGGTGACGTACAGGGAGCGCACGTGGCGCAGGACGTGGTCGCGGCCGACCACGGGCTGGGTGACCAGCTTGGCGGCCAGGCCGTCGGCGCGGACGTCGCGGACGCGGACCTCGCCCATGGGACGGCACAGCAGGAAGCCGTCGGTGACGGGGCCGAAGCCGTGCCGGCGGTCGACGGCGGCGGGGAGGTAGTAGGTGCCGCCCGCCTCGACCACGGCCGGGGTCATCCGGTCGTCGAAGGCGACGGAGACCGTGCCGGCGCGCAGTTGGTGCCGGGTGGCCGTGGTGGACGGCTCCCGGTGCCAGCGCGTGGTGTCCTGGATCTGCCAGACCAGCATCCACGCGAAGTGGCCGTCGACGCCGCCGTCCGCCTTGACCGCGTGCCGTGCCCAGCGGGTGTCGCCCCGGTAGCGGCCCAGGTCGGAGCCGATGCGGCGGCTGAAGTAGCGCAGGCCGAGGACCGACTCGAAGGCGGAGTGCTGTTCGCTGTAGCGGGGGCCGCCGTTGTCGAAGCCGCCGCCCGTCAGGCGGGCGTCGATGTAGCGGGCGAGCGCGTCGCCGTCCTCGGCGAAGACGTCCTCGCCGCTGATCCGGTGGGCCTGGGCCAGGAAGGACAGGGAGATCGGGCCGTAGTTGTTGTCGTAGGCGCCGCCGTGCTCGGGGGGCAGCAGGGCGCCCCGGTCGCGGACGCGGTGCGCCCGGATCTCGTCGCGGTACAGCGCCATCGCCCGCGCGCGGACCGGTTCGCCCTGCGCGGGCGGGAGGTGGCGCGCGAGCATCAGGCCGCCCACCACGCAGCCGATGGCCTGGTTGCCCGCGTGCTGCGGGTTGAAGAAGGTCGCCTCGGTCAGCCATCGCCAGTAGCCGTGCGCCACCTCCAGCAGGTCCGCGCGCAGGTCGTCGTCGACCGGGCCGTCGGCCGTGTCGAGGACGTTCACCGCCTGGAGCAGCGCCCACACCGTGCTCGGCCAGTCGCCGATGGGATGGGCTCCGGCCGCCAGGGTGTAACGGGCGTACGGCAGGCCGGAGGCGCGCACCCTGAGGTTGGGGTAGCCGGGGTTGTCGTCCCGGTAGACCCGTTCGCGCAGGTGGAAGGCGAGGCTGCGGCGGACCGCCTCGGGCAGCCGCGGGTCCCGGGTGCGCTGCCAGGCCAGGGCCAGCAGGGAGGTGATGCCGAGGGAGGTGTCGCCGATGTCGTCGACGCAGTCGGGGTGTTCGAGGTTGCCCTCGGGCGTGAGCCGGGCGAGGGCCTGCTCGGTGACGTCGGCGAGGACGGCGTCGTACGCCTCGGGGGTGTCCGGGAGGTCGTGCAGCGGGCCGCGCTGGTGGGGGAGGTGCATGTCGCGGATCAGCCCTTCATACCGGAGGTCGCCAGGCCTTCGACCAGCCTCTTCTGGAAGACGAGGAAGCAGATGAGCGTCGGCAGGAGCGCGAGTGTCGACATGGCGAACATCGCGCCGTAGGAGGAGCCGCTGGTCTGGTCGAGGAAGAGGGTCAGGCCGAGGGGGACGGTGAACTTGTCGTTCTGCTGGAGGTAGACGAGCTGGTGGAGGAAGTCGTCGTAGGTCCAGATGAAGGTGAAGATCGTGGTGGTGATCAGGGCCGGCTTCATCAGCGGCAGGATGATCTTCCAGTAGATCTGCAGCGGGTTGGCGCCGTCCATCATGGCCGCCTGGTCCAGTTCGCGCGGGATGGAGCGGATGAACTGCACCATCAGGAAGATGAAGAAGGCGTCCACCGCGAGGAACTTCGGCACGATCAGCGGCAGGTAGGTGTTGATCCAGGTCAGGTTGTAGAAGATCGTGTACTGCGGGATCAGGACGGCCTGGGTGGGCAGCATGAGCGTGCCGAGCATCAGGCCGAACCAGATCTTCTTGCCGCGGAACTCGAAGCGCGCGAAGGCGTAGGCGGCCAGCGAGCAGGAGATCACGTTGCCGATCACCGCGCCGATGGTGACGATCAGCGAGTTGGTGATGTAGAGGGAGAAGGAGTTGCCGGAGCCGCTCCAGCCCTCGGAGTAGTTCTCCGGGCGCAGCGCGTTCGGGACGAGTCCGGGGTGGGTGAAGATCTCGGTGTCGGGTTTGAAGGAGCTGCTGAGCATCCACAGCAGCGGGTACAGCATGACGACCGCGACGCCGACGAGCAGGGTGTGGAGGAGGATGCGGCGCGAGCCGGTGGCCGAACGCAGTCGGTGCAGCGGGGACTTCGGGGTGCGGGCCGGGGTGGTGGCGGACATGGGGTGGGGACTCCTCGCTCAGTCGTCGTAGTGGACCCAGTAGCGGCTGGCGATGAAGTTGACCGCCGTGAAGCCTGCGATGACCAGGAACAGCACCCAGGCCAGCGCCGAGGCGTATCCCATCTGGAGGTCGGTGAAGCCCTTCTTGTACAGGTAGAGGGAGTACAGCATGGTCGAGTTGAGCGGTCCGCCCGAGCCGTTGCTGATCACGAAGGCCGGCGTGAAGGTCTTGAAGGCGTCGATGATCTGGAGGACGACGTTGAAGAACACGATCGGGGTCAACAGCGGCAGGGTGATCCTGAAGAACCGGGTGACGGGGGTGACGCCGTCGATCGCGGCCGCCTCGTACACGTCCTTCGGCAGTTGCTTGAGGCCGGCGAGGAAGATGACCATCGGGGTGCCGAACTGCCAGACGGCCAGCAGCACGAGTGTGTAGAGCGCGCTGTCGGGGCTGGAGATCCAGTCCTGGCCCTGGATGCCGAACCAGGCGAGGAAGTCGTTGAAGAGGCCGTCGCCGCCGAAGACCTGCCGCCACACGATGGCGACGGCCACCGCGCCGCCCAGCAGCGACGGCAGGTAGAAGGCGGCCCGGTACAGGCCGATGCCCTTCAGGTCGCGGTTGAGGAGCATCGCCACGCCCAGCGCGAGCGCGAGCTTCAGGGGGACGGAGACGGCGACGTACACGAGGGTGGCGTGCACCGAGTCCCAGAAGACCGGGTCGTCGGCGAACATCTTCTCGTAGTTCCGGGTGCCGGCCCACTGCGGTGGGGTCAGCAGGTCGAACTTGGTGAAGGACAGGTACAGCGAGTCGAGCATCGGGTAGATCGTCAGCCCGAACAGGCCGACGAACCAGGGGGCCAGGAAGAGGTACGGCCACCATCCCCCGCCCCGCCGTCTGGCGAGGCGGCGGCGCATCCGGTCGCGCTCCCGCGAGCCGGACGGCGTCGCCCCGGCGGGCGGCTCCTTCACGACCCGGTCGGTCTTCGCGGTGGTCATACTCATCTCCCTGGCCCCTCTCCCGGTGTGCTGACGTGCGCTGCGGCCTACTCGGCCAGGATTCCGGCCGCCTGGTCGAAGAACTCGCCCAGCTGGGCCTTGATGGACTTCTTGCCGAAGGCCACCGCGAGGTTGGACTGGAACAGCAGGTCCCAGACCTGGTCGGCGCCCTGCGGCGGGGGAACCGGCGCGGGCAGGGCGTTCGTCGCCTTGGCCACGCGCTGGGAGATGTAGTCGGCGTTCTCCATGTTCAGCTTGTCCGTCTCGGACAGGCCCGAGGCGATCAGGGAGCGGGCCTTGTCCGTGGGCGGGATGCCGCGCAGCAGCTGCATGTCCTCGATGGCGGTCTCGTCCTGCGCGAAGAACGACATGATCTTGACGGAGTCGCCGATCTTCTTGCTCGTTTTGGTGGCGCTGAGCAGCACACCGCCGTTGACGAAGTTGCCCTCGCGGGCTCCGGAGAAGTCGCCCTGCGGGGTGGGCAGGAAGTCCAGCTGCGCGTCGGTGATGGAGCCGCCCGCGCCGTAGACGCCGGAGTCGAAGGTGAACAGGGCCTTGCCGATGACGACCGCGTTCTTGGTGAGGTCGTTGTGAGCGGCGGAGGTGATCGCCGGCGGCGGGGAGGCGTTGGCCTTGCGCATCGCGGCCCAGTACTCCCACCACTCCTGGAGGGTGTCGGCGGTGAAGCCGAGCTTCTTGCCGTCGTCGGAGAAGAAGGTCTGGCCCTTCTCCCGGGCGAAGATCTCGAAGCACTGGAGGGTGGAGCCGCCGCCGTCGTCGACGCCGTAGGTCTTGCCGCCGCTCTTCTTGTACACCTGCTGGGCGACGTCCTTGAGGTCCGTCCAGGTCCACTCGCGGTCCGGCAGCTCCAGTCCCAGGGCCTCCAGGCCGCTGCGGTTGACGGTGAGCTGGTTGACGCCGATGCCGGAGGGGACGCCGTAGAGCTTGCCGTCGACGGTGCCGGCGGCCAGGAGCGTCGTGGAGAAGCCGGTGAGGTCGAGGGTCTTGCCGACGTAGGAGTCGAGCGGGGCGAGGACACCCTTGCGGGCGTACTGGGCGACCAGCGCGGTGTCCATCTGGAGGAGGTCCGGTGCGCTGCCGCCGGCGACGTTGGTGTTGAACTTGTCGAAGTAGCCGTCGTACCCGGAGTAGGTCTCCTGGACCTCGATCTCCGGGTTGTCCTTCTGGAAGGTGGCGAGCGCCTTCTTGTAGGCCGCGTGGCGCTCGTCGCTGCCCCACCAGATCATCGTCAGCTTGTCGCTGGTGGTGCCGGCGCCGGTACCGCCGGCACAGGCGCTCAGCGCGCCGGCGGCGGCGAGACCGCTCGCGGTGCGGAGAAGGGTTCTGCGCGAGAAGTGGTGACCCACCGGGTCCTCCCTGGAAGGTGCGTGACGGATTTCCCGGCCGGTCGCGGCGGCTCGGGCACGGTCTGCTCGGAAGGGCGCCTTCCGGGGGTGCGGCCTCGCCCGGCCGCGCCGTCCTCACGGGTGGGGATCCCCGGCCGTCCTGGCCGTCGTCGCGCGAGCACGCCCTCGCGCGGCTGCCGTACCTCGGGTACGGGCGGGACGCTCACCCCAAGCCGGTGTCCCGACCGGCTTAGAAAGCGCTTGTCCGGACATTGGCAGACCGAGTCGGAAGCCGTCAATCCTCCGCCCTCGCCGCCCGGGTCACGTTTTGGACTCCCCGGGCCACCGCGAGCCGTGCCGCGCCGACGACGGTGCCGAGCTCCCCCACCGTGCTGCTGACCACCTCGGTGGGCCAGCTCAGCCGGTCCAGCTCGGCCCGCACGCCGGGCAGGAGCCGCGGGTCGGCGCCGGTGCTGCCGCCCAGCACGATCAGCCCCGGGTCCAGTACGGCGGTCACGGCGGCGGCGAGCCGGCCCACGTCCACGGCGTGGCGGTCGACGACCGCGCGGGCCGCGGGCCGCCCCTGCCGGGCGAGCGCGAACAACTGCCCGGCGGTGCGCGGGCACGGCCCGTCGCCGTCCCGCCAGGCCTCGGCCGCCCGCCGTACCAGGGAGCGCTCGCCGATGTACTCCTCCAGGGCCTCGCGGCGGGGCTCGCTGCCCTCGGCCCACGGGTAGGGCAGCCGGGCCAGTTCCCCGGCGGCGCCGTTCGCCCCGCGCAGCACCCGCCCCCCGACGACGATGCCCAGGCCGACGCCCACGCCGATCCGCAGGTAGCCGAAGGTGTGCCGGCCGCGGGCCGCGCCCTCGTGCAGTTCCGCGAGCGCGGCGCAGTTGACGTTGTTCTCGACGTGGACGGGGACGCCGGGCGGCAGCGCGACGGCCACGGCGTCGAAGACGGGACCGGCCTTGGCGGTCGCGGGGCGCGTTCCGGTGCCGCCCTCGCCCCGCGCGGTGACGTCGCCGACGGCGACGACGATGGTCCGCAGCGGGGCGCCGCCGGGCAGCGCGCCGAGCGCCCGGCGTACGACGTCGGCGGCGTCCGCCCGGGAGCCGGTGGCCTCGGCGAGCGGGGTGCCGTCCAGGGCGCAGCCGCGCACCCGGGTGAGGGCGGGTCCGAGGTCGACGGCGAGCACGGCCCCGGCGGCCGGTCCCAGCCGGTAGACGGCCGCCGAGCGGCCCGTGCCGCTGGAGGCGGTGCCGGAGTGGGCGGCGAGCCGGGCGCCCTCCAGTTCCGCGACGGCGGAGGACACCGTCGGCTTGGACAGGCCCGCCAGGCTCGCGAGCTGCGGCCGGGTCGCGCTGCCCGCCCCGGCCAGCACGGCGAACACCGCGCTCGCGCTCTCGGTGAGGCGGGGGGCTCTTGCCACGTCGTGTTCCACAGTTCCCCCACTCGGGTCAGGGGCCGCGCTCCCGGGTCGACGGCCCGTACGGGACACGGCGACGCGCCCCCGGGTGGACGGCCCGTACGCTCGCGGCGACGCGCTCCCGGGTCGACGGCCCGTGCGGGAGGCGGCGACGGTTGCCCGGGCGCCACGCCGTCGCGCTCCCTTGCGCTCCCTCGACGGCCGGTCGGACGACCGGCCGCGTGACGACTCTTGACGCACTGTACTTCGTTAGTTAACTTCCTAACGAACGTAACGGTACTCGCCTGCCGTACTCCGTCCGAGGCCCGTCCCGGGGCTTCCCCGACTTCTCGACTCCCGGTCTTCCGGGCGCGGTTCACTCCTGATCCCCAGGCGCGGTTCACTCCTGGTCCCCAGGTCCGTTTCCTTCCTGGTTCCCAGGCGCGGTTCGCCCGCCGCCGCAGCCCGGCGCGACGCCCGCGCGGGGCCGCCGCAGCACGGCCACGCGGTGGCGGCGGCCCCACGGGACACGGCCCCTCGGCTCCCGCGCGCGGAACACACCGCGGCCCGCCCCTCTCGCGGTCACCCTCCGACGGGAGAGGGGCGGGCCCGCCGTCCGTGGTCGGCCCCCACCGGCACGCAGGCAGTTCCTGTGAACCCGCGCCCCCCGTTCACCCGCAGGACGCACCACGGTCGCCGCGCCCTCCCCGACGGGACACGGCCTGGCCGTAGATCTTCGCTCGGGCGCACCACGCGGCTCGGCTCACCGACTGCCGGACCCGCCGGACCCGTACCGGTCCGCGCGTCCTCCCCCGCTCCCGGCCCCACGGCCGCAGAACCGAAGAGAGGCACATCCATGCCGTCCCCCGCCGGGCACCGCACGCACTCGGCCGTGAACAGGAGGGGCTTCCTGAGGGTCTCCCTGGGAGGTTCCGCCGCGCTGGTCGCCGCCCCGACGCTCGTCTCCTGGCCGGCCGCCGCCGACGCGAAGGCCGCCACGGCACCCCTCGCGTTCGTCGACGACTACCGGACGAACGTCCTGACGAACCTCACGCCCGAGACCAACGCCGTCGTGCGGATCCTCGGCGGCATGGCCGAGGTCTGGAAGACGGGCGCCGCCTGGAACACCGGCACCGCGCTGCGCCCCGAGGTGCTGCGCGCCAACATGCGCTACTGCGCCCGCGTCACCGCCGCGCGGACCGAGGCGCAGGCGAAGGAGGCGTTCGTCCACGACCGCCAGCACCAGAGCTACGCGATGATCGCCGCCCTGGGCCCGCTCGCCGAGCTCTACAAGGCGGGCGCCAAGGCGGTCACCTCGATCACCAGCGCCCCGGACACCACGCCCGCGACGACGATCAGCGACGCCGTGCCCGCCGACGCCCCGGCCGGTTCCGCGACCGGCGCGGGCGCGTACACCTCGGACCTCGGGGACGTCGCCCGGCTGGTCGACACCGTGCGCGGGCCGTACGCCTCCGGCAACCCCGGCAAGTACGCCTTCCAGTACCCGCGGCCGTGGCGGATGAACGAGGACAGCGAGGTCGTCGACACCGGCCGCACGGACGCGCTCGGCTACCCGGTCTACGACTCGAAGGTGGTCGTCGTCCCCCAGCTGCTGCGCCAGCGCAGCACCTCCCCCGTCGACGACGGCGGCTTCCCCAGCGGCCACACCAACGCCTTCCACCTGGCCGCCCTGGCGTTCGCGTACGCCGTGCCGGAGCGGTTCCAGGAGCTGGTGACGCGCGCGTTCGAGCTGAGCCACACCCGGATCGTGTCGGGCATGCACTCCACCGTCGACGTCCTCGGCGGCCGCATCATGGCCACCGCCCTCGCCGCGGCCACGCTCGCCGACCCGGCCAACGCCGAGCTCAAGCAAGCGGCGCGGGCGCAGGCCCTGGCCTACTTCACCGGGCGGACGGGCAGCACGCCCGACACACTGTTCGCGTACGCCCACTCCGACGCGGACGACGCGTACGCCGACCGGGGCGCCAACGCCCGCGCCGTCGAGCCGCGTCTGACCTACGTCCTCACCCGGGAGGGCCGTGCCGAGCCGCTGACCGTGCCCAAGGGCGCGGAGGTGCTGCTGGAGACGCGGCTGCCGTACCTGGACGCCGCCCAGCGCCGCGAGGTGCTGCGCACGACCGCGCTGCCCTCGGGCTACGTGCTGCTCGACGGCTTCGAGCAGTGGGGGCGGCTCGACCTGTTCACGGCGGCCGACGGTTACGGCTCGTTCGCCTCGGACGTCACGGTCACGCTGGACGCGTCCGCGGGCGGTTTCCACGCGGCCGACGCCTGGCGCAACGACATCGGCGGCCGGGGCGGTCTGACGAAGAGGGGCACCGGCACGCTCACCCTGTCCGGCCGCAACCGGTACACGGGCGGCACCGTGGTGGAGGACGGCGTGCTGGTCTCCGCCGCCGTCCACGCCCTGGGCCACGGTGACGTGCGGGTGCTCGGCGGGACGCTGCGGATCGACGAACCGGCCGCGGTGCGCGGGCTGTTCGCTCAGGAGGCCGGCACGCTGGAGGCGACGCTGGGCGCGGGCCGGCATCAGGCGGTCCTGACGGCGACCCGGCGGGTCGTGCTGGGGGCGGGCGCCGTGCTGTCGCTCCGCCTCGACACCGAGCGGCCCCCGGCCGCCGGCAGCACCGTGCGCGTCCTCGACGCCCCGGCGCTGCGTGGCCGCTTCGACCGCGTCGAGCTGGACTCCGACACACTGCGGGCCGTGCCCGTGTACACGGCGGACGGACTGTCGGTGCGGCTCCTGAAGCGGTAGCGCCCCCTCGGCCGGGAGCCGCCCACCGGCTCCCGGCCGGACCCTGCCCGCCCGCCGCGGCGCGCCCCGCCCCGCGGCGGCACCGACCCCACCGCCTCACCCCTCCCGCTCCCCCTCCCAGTCCCCCCTCCCGCCCTCCCTCGCACGGCACCCTGCCTCCCCCCTCCCGCCCTCACGCCCTCCCTCGCACGGCACCCCGCCTCACCCTCCCGCTCCCCCTCGCACGGCGCCCGGCCCGGCAGGCCCTGAGCTATGTTGAGCCCCGTGGGAGACAAAGGAGGAGGACCGGTGCCATCGCCTCAGCAGGCACGCGCACAGGCGACCACGATCACCTCGGGCAAGACCGCTCCGGAGGCGGAGGCGTCCCCCACCTCACGGCTGCGGGCCCTGTTCGACGGGCCCCATCTGTCGCCGGGGCAGCGGCGCATCGCCCAGTACCTGATCGAGCACCTCACCGAGGCGGCGTTCCTGTCGATCACCGACCTGGCCGAGCGCGTCGGCGTCAGCCAGCCCTCGGTGACCCGGTTCGCGGCCGCGGTGGGGTTCAGCGGGTATCCGGCGCTGCGGGAACGGCTCCAGGCGATCGCGCTCGGCACCCGGGCCGGCGGGCCGGCGGCGGCCGAGGTGAACCGGGGCAACGAGCTCCAGGCGGCGGTCGACGCGGAGATCGAGAACCTGGAGAACCTGCGGCGCGACTTCGCCGACCCCGACGGGGTCATCGACCTCGGCCGGCAGCTGTCGGCGTCGACGCCGCTGACGATCCTGGGCCTGCGCATCTCCGCCTCGCTCGCCGAGTACTTCGCCTACGCCGCCCGGCGCATCCACCCGGACGTGCGGCTGGTGACCCGGGGCGGCAGCGTCGCCTACGACGCGCTGTTGCAGTCCCGGGAGGCCGGCGGGACCTGGGTGCTGGCGTTCTCGATGCCCCGGCACGCCCACGAGACGCTCACCGCCGTGCGGGTCGCCCGCGGCGCGGGGCTGAAGGTCGCGCTGGTGACGGACCTGGCGCTCGGCCCGGTGGCCGACGAGGCCGACGTCACCTTCGCCACCGGTACCGGCTCCCGGCTGGTGTTCGACTCCTACGCCGCCCCCGGGGTGATGGCGGCCGCGCTGCTCCAGGCGATGACGGACGCGGGCCCCGAGCGCACCCAGGCCCGCCTGGAGGAGTACGAGCAGATCGCCGAGCAGCACCGTTTCTTCCTGCGGGAGTGACCTCCCGGCCGCCGCGCCCCCCTGACCGGCCTTCCCCACCCGTCGCCCACGCGACGCCTCCGCTACCCCCTCACAGAAGAGGCACAGAAGAACGTTTCCGGCCATTCCGCGCATGAATGTTTTCATACGTCTTGCGCGGGAGACGGCATATATAAATACTGCTCACGGCCGCACCCGCCCGTCGAGGGCCCGAGTACGGGCATCCGAAGCCGCCGTGCCCTACCCGCGTCGGCGCCCAGGATGTCCGGGCCTCGCCCGGCGCGAGGCCCCCCGGAGCGGCCCCGGTCACCCCCTGGGCCGGGGCCGCTCCACAACGTCGGACCACCCGTCACGACGCCGCACACCGGAAGCGATGATCATCATGCCCCTGACGACGACGCGCATCAGCCCGGACTGGCCGTGCCAGGTCAAGACCCCCGGCAGCTACGACTGGCAGCGCTCCGCGGCCAAGTGGCTGCGCGAACTGGTGCCCGCGCGGTACGCGAGCTACCCGGCGCTGCTGCGCCACCCCGTGCTGCTCGCCCGCCACGCGCAGATCCAGGTTCAGCACGAGATACGGATCGCCCGCACCGCCCTCCAGACCGCCCGCGCCGACCTGCCGCGCCTCGGCGTGCCCGAGTCGGTCATCGAACACACGATCAAGCTCTACGCCGCCGAGGTACTCCAGCTCCAGCACATCGCCCGCAGCGTCCGCGCGGTCACCGAGGCCCTGGCGGACACCGGCTCCGGACGCTGAACGGCGACCTCCGTCCGGCGCCCGCGCCGGACATCACGCCTGGCGGCGGCGTTGCCGCAAGACCCCGATCGAAGACTGATCGGTGTGCCATGCTCGTGGCGTGACGAGCGAACCCGCCCGGCCGGCCCCGTCAGGTGCCGCGCCCGACATGGCCGCCCTCACCAGGGTCGTGGCGCGCCAGCGTGCCGAGATGGACCGACTGCAGGACCTGGCGGCCACCACAGCCGTGGTGGAGCGTGCCAAAGGGGCCGTGATGGCGCTGGCCGGGTGCTCCGCGGAAGCCGCCCAGGAGGAGCTGCGACGGCGCGCGAAGGAGGCCCGGCGGACCCTGCTGGAGGAGTGCCTGCTCACCCTCGACGGACTGGGCGCACCGGCGGGTCCGTCCCCCGGGCGGCCGGACCCGCCCGACGCCGTCACCGGCATGAGTCCCGGCGCCCCGCAGGAACCGGAGGAACCGACCGACGCCGCAGCCGTCGGGCTCGCGGGGCTGGGGCAGGCCCTCGCCCACGTCGGCAGCCCCCAGGACCTCGCCCGCTGCCTGCTGGACCACCTCGCCCCGGACACCGGCGCCGACGCGGTCCTGATCGTCGCCCGGCTGCCGTCCGGCGGGCTGGAACTCCTCGGGCACGCCGGCCTCGACACCGCCCCCGCCGGCCGGTGGAGCGGGGTGCCGCCGCTCGGCGGGACCGCCGCCCTGGACGCCCTGGACGCCGGGGAGCCGCGCTGGCTGGAGGACCCGGAGGAGGACCGGACGCGGTATCCGCTGATCGGCGATCCGCCAGAGCGGTGGCCGAGCCGGGCCTGGCTGCCGGTGCAGGCCGGGGAGCCGGCCGGCCTGGCCCTCGGCATACTCCGTCGCCGCGAGGGCCCGTTCACGCCCGAGGTCCGCCGGCGGCTGCTGGCCGCCGCCGGGCTGTGCGCCGGGCCGCTGCGCGTGCTGGGCACCCGGCAGGACCCGGCCGTCGGGGCGGACAGCGACACCGTGCAGACGGTGTTCGACCGGCTGCCCGCCGCCGCCGTCCTGCTCACCCCGCTGCCCGCCGCCCCGGGCCGGGTGGAGGACTTCCGTATCGACGCCGCCACCCCCGGGACCGTCGATCCGGCCGGCCGCAGCGGCCGCCGACTGGTCGGGCTGCGCGTCCTGGAGTGCTGGCCGGAGCTGGCCGGAGAGCCGCTGTGGCAGGGCTGCCTCACCGCGCTGGCCTCGGGACAGCCGTACGAGAGCGAGCCGTTCGCCCACCGGCGGGCCGGGACCGGGGCCGGGGCCGGGGCCGGGGCCGGGGCCGGGGCCGGGGCCGGGGCCGGGAGCGGGGCCGGGGCCGGGAGCGGGGCCGGGGCCGGGAGCGGGGCCGGGGCGGGGAGCGGGGCCGGGACCGGGAGTAGTGAGCCGCCCGCCTGCTCGGCGCGGGCCGCGCGGCTGGGCGACCGGCTGGTCGTCAGCTGGATCCGGCAGGACCCCTCGGACCGGCAGGAGCAGCGGCTCGCGGACGTGCAGCGGCTGGGCAACCTCGGATGGGTGAACTGGAACCTGGTCACGGGCGAGGTGAACTGGTCCTCCCAGGTCTTCACCATCTTCGACCGCGCCCCCGAGCGGGGCGCCGTGCCCCTGCCGCGGCTGACAGCACTGGCGCTGCCGGAGGACAGGCCCGCGCTGGCCCGCGCCCTCGGGAACCTGATGCGGGAGGGGCGGCCGTGCGACGTGCCGTTCCGGATCGCCGCCGGGGAAGACGTCCGCCATCTGCGGGCGGTGGCCGAGGCGGTCACGGACGCCGACGGCACGCCGGTCGAGGTGCACGGCTTCGTACAGGACCTCACCGACCGGCGCACCACCGAACTCGCCCTGCTCGCCAGCGAACGGGCCATCCTCACCCAGCACGGCGTGCTCCAGGCCGAACGCACGGTGGCGGCACGGCTCCAGGACGCGCTGCTGCCGCTGCCCAAGCGGCCCGCCCGGCTGACGGGGCTGCACGTCGACATCGCCTACCTGCCCGCGCAGTCGGGACTCAACGTCGGCGGCGACTGGTTCAGCGCCATCGAACTGCCCGACGGGGACGCGCTGTTCGCCGTCGGGGACGTCGCCGGGCACGGCATGGACGCCGTCGCCGCGATGGCCCTCCTGCGCTTCACCGCCAAAGGCATGATCATCACGGGTTCGTCGCTGACCGGGGCGCTCGCCCGGCTCAACGCCCTGCTGCTGCACTCCCGCGACCCGCACGGCACCGCGACCATGGTCCTGGCCCGCTACACCCCGGCCCGACGGCGGCTGGTCTGGGCGCAGGCGGGTCACCCGCCGCCGCTGCTGCTGCGCGACGGCGAGGCCCGCTACCTCGCCCGGCCCCGGGGAGTGCTGCTCGGCGCCACCGAGACCCCGCACCACGAGGAGGCGGAAGTCGTTCTCCGGCCCGGCGACCGGCTGGTGCTGTACACCGACGGTCTGGTGGAGCGGCCCTCGGAGAGCATCGACCGCGGCCTGGAGCGGCTCGCCCGCGCCGCCACCGCGGCCGTCCCGGCCGGGTCCTCGCCGTTGGAGCGGCTGCTCGGCACCCTGCTGGAGCCCGAGCAGCGGGACGACGTGTGCGTGCTGGACATCCGCGTCCCGGACGACGGGGAGGGGCCGGCCTCCGCCCCGTAGCCCCGTCCGTCCGGCCCCGCCGGAGGGGCGCGGTCGCGTCATCCGGTGCGGGACTCCAGATCGCGGCGGGTGTCGTCGCCGTAGACGCCGGTCTCGTCGCCGCGGACGCCGTACCAGAGCTGGAAGCGGGCCACGGCCTGGGTGAGGACGGTGCCGTAGCGGCCGTCGGTGGGGCCGTCGTCGTAGACGTTCGGGATGCGGCGCAGACGCTGCTGGAGGTCGGTGACCTCGGGGCCGGTGTCGCCCTCGCGCAGCGTGCCGGGCCCGTCGGGGTCGCTCGTGGCGGCCTGGCCGCCGGCGGTGCTGGTGGCCGGTGCGGGGACGGTCGCCGGGAGTGTCCGCGCGGTCGCCCCGTCGTCGCGGCCGGGCAGCAGCAGGGCGCAGGCGAAGCCGGCCAGCGCCGCCGCGAGCACGGCGACCGAGGCGACGGCCGCGCGGTGCGGCCGGGCGCCGCGCCTCAGTCGCGGCCCGCCCTCCCCCACCGGCGGGAGTTCCCGGGTCTGGGCCTCGGCGTCGGTGGGCCCGTCCGGCAGGGGGACGGCTTCGTAGGGGCCGGCGTCCTCCGTCATCTCCCGGAAGAGTTCCGCGAGGGCGTCGGTGTTGCGCGGTCTGAGCACCCGGATGGGCTCCAGGACCGGGCGGTCCGGGCTGCCGGCGCTCTCCGTGCTCTCCCGGGGTGCCGGGCGATCCGGCGGTCGTCCGGGTTCGGCCGGTGTCGGCACGCTGCTCTCCCTCCGTCCCGTGTCCCCGGGGAGGGATACGTGCGCGGGCGCGCTGGGGTTCAGCCGGCGAGGAAGCGGTGCAGGGACCGGGTCAGGGCGGCGACGAAGGCGTCCCGTGCGGCGTCGTCGAGGGCGTCCAGGGACAGGTACGGATTGAGGTCCTCCAGCTCCACCAGCAGCAGCTCGCCGCCGGGGGCTCGGCAGGCGTCGACGCGCTGGACGCCGTGCGCGAGACCGTTCCAGTCGATGAAGCGGCGGGCGAACGCCAGGTCCTCCGCGGTGGCCTCGTACGGCTCCAGCCGCCAGCGGCGGTCGGGGTGCGGGGCGTACAGGGCGTACTGGAAGGCGTCGTCGACGAAGTAGAAGGAGACCTCGTAGGCGAAGTCGACGCGGGGCTGGACGAGGGTGGCTCCGTCCGCCAGGGCGGGCAGCGCGTCGGCGGTGACGACGCGCAGGCCCAGGGAGTCGGCGCCGAGCTTGGGCTTCACGACGTAGCGGTCGGCCGGGGGCAGCCGATGCAGGTCCTCGGGGCGGTCGACGGTGGGGATGACCGGGAGGCCGGCCGCGCTCAGGTCGACGAGGTACTGCTTGCCCGCCATGTCGGCGCGGCCCGTGAGCGGGTTGTAGACACGGGTCCCGGCACTCGACGCGCGCTCGCGGAAGGCCTCGTACGCCTCCCGGTGGCCGAGCACGGGACCGCTGTTGCGCACGACGACGGCGTCGAAGGCGTCCATCAGCGCGGCCGCGTCCCCGGGGTGGCACAGGGCGAGGTCGAAGTCGGCGCGCAGCCGGGAGGTGAGGAGGATGTCCTCGTCGCAGTAGCGGCGCCCGCGGGCCTGGTACGCCAGGTCGGTGACGTAGAGCAGGCGGGGGCGGACGGCGGGCATGCGGACTCCTCGGACGGGACGGGCTGGACCGGCGGGACGGCGGGACGGGCAGGACCGGCCGGACGGGCGGGACGGCGGGACGGGCGGGACCGGCCGAACGGGCGGGACGGCGGAACGGGCAGGACCGGCGGGACGGCGGGACGGGCGGGACCGGCCGAACGGGCGGGACGGCGGGACGGGCAGGACCGGCCGGACGGGCGGGAAGAGACAAGGCGGGAAGGGACAGGGCGGGCGCGCGGGACGGCCGGTGGTGCGGGAAGCGTACGCGGGCGCGCGGGCGGCGTGCGGGGCGCCCCGGAGTGCCGCCCCGGGCCGCGTCCGGGCGGAGGAGCGCGACCGGGCGTCGCGGGCGGGCCGTACGATGAGCGGACCGGCTTTCTTCTCCTGAAGGGCTCCCGCACTCCCGTGACCACCGCAACTCTCCTCGACGGCAAGGCCGCAGCGGCCGACATCAAGAGCGAACTCGCCCTCCGGGTCCAGGCGCTGAAGGAGCGCGGCATCACCCCCGGGCTCGGCACGATCCTCGTCGGCGACGACCCGGGCAGCCGTTCGTACGTGGGCGGCAAGCACCGGGACTGCGCGCAGGTCGGCATCGCCTCGATCCGGGTCGAGCTGCCCGCCGACGCCTCCCAGGCGGACGTGGAGGCCGCGGTGCTGCGGCTGAACGACGACCCGGCGTGCACGGGGTTCATCGTGCAGCTTCCGCTGCCCGCCCACATCGACACCCACGCCGTGCTGGAGCTGATCGACCCGCTGAAGGACGCCGACGGGCTGCACCCGACGAACCTGGGCCGGCTGGTGCTGGGCATACCGGGCCCGCTGCCGTGCACCCCGCGCGGCATCATCGACCTGCTGCGGCGCAACCACGTGCCGATCACCGGGCAGCAGTTCTGCGTCATCGGCTGCGGTGTCACCGTGGGCCGCCCGCTGGGGCTGATGCTGACCCGCAGCACCGAGCACGCCACGGTCACCCTGTGCCACGAGGCCACGCAGGACACGGCCGCGCACGCCCGGGAGGCGGACGTGGTGGTGGCCGCCGCGGGGGTGGCGCACCTGGTCCGGCCGGACTGGATCAAGCCGGGCGCGACGGTCCTCTCGGTCGGCCTGACCCGCACGGTCGAGGGTGTCCTCGGCGACGTGCACCCGGACGTCGGCGACGTGGCCGGCTCCTTCGCACCGCCGATCGGCGGGGTGGGTCCGATGACGCGGGCCATGCTGCTGACCAACGTGGTCGAGGCCGCCGAACGGCTCTGACGCCCAGGGGTCGACAGCCCCGGCGGCCCCCGCCCGGTCCGCCCGAGCGCACTCGGTTCCCGCCGGAGGGAACCGAGTGCCGTCCCGTGCTACGTTCCCGGGCATGAGCAGCAGCACGCCGCGGGCCGGGAGACCGCCCATGCGGGACGCCCTGGTCACGGCGGCCTTCCGGCTGTTCCTGGAGCGCGGCTACGAGCGGACGACCGTCGACGACATCGTGGCACTGGCCGGCGTCGGACGGCGCTCCTTCTTCCGGTACTTCCCCTCCAAGGAGGACGTGGTCTTCCCCGACCACGAGCGGTGCCTGGCCGACATGACCGCCTTCCTCGCCGCGAGCGGCGAGGAGCACGAGCCGGTGCGCCGGGTGTGCGACGCCGCCCGCCTGGTGCTGCGGATGTACGCCGAGAACCCGGCCTTCTCCGTACAGCGCTACCACCTCACCAAGCGGGTGCCCGGCCTGCGCGCCCATGAACTGGGCGTCGTCCAGCGCTACCAGCGCGCCCTCGCGGACTACCTGCGCGGACGTTTCGCCGGGCGCCGCGACGGGATTCTCCGAGCCGACGTGATCGCCGCCGCCGTCGTCGCGGCGCACAACAACGCGCTGCGCGCCTGGCTGCGTTCGGGCGGCCGGGCCGATGCGACCGCCACGGTGGACCACGCCCTCGGCTACGTGGAGTCGGTGTTCGGACGGCCGCCCGCCGCCGAGCCGCCGACGGCACCGACGGCACCGGCGACGCCGGAGGACGTGGTGGTGGTCGTCGCGCGGCGCGGGGCACCGCTGTGGCAGGTGGTGCGGGAGATCGAGACGGCTCTGGCGCACGACGGAACCCACCCCTGATTCGGGTACGCAGTGCCTTTACGCGTGGCACTGAGTGCCATACTCTGGGCGCGTGCACGGTGGCACGCTCCACCGCGCACGGGCGTGCCCGGGTGAGCCGCGCACGCGGGATTCCGGCCGAGCGCAGGGAGTTGACCAGCGTGTACCACCACTCAGGCGGCACCGTTCAGCAGGCGGCGGGCTCCCCGGCGGGAGTGCTCGACCAGCACGCCGCGGACGGCGAGGCGATCCTCTTCCAGCGCTGCACCTGGTGCGGCACCGCCATGTACCACCGGATACTGTGCCCGGTCTGCCAGGGCAGCGACCTGCGCACCGAGCGCAGCCAGGGCACCGGCACGGTCCGCCACTCCACGGTGCTGCACCGCAACACGCCCTCCGCGCGCAACGTGTCCCTGATCGAGATGGCGGAGGGCTTCGTCGTGCGCGGCCGGGTCATGGGCCCGCCCATCGGCATCCACAGCGGTGACCGCGTCCGGCTGTCCACGGCCAAGGACCCGGTCCGGGGCGAGCCGGTCTTCCAGCTCGTCGACGAGCCGTACCGGGCCTGGTACTGACACCCGCCCGGACCGGCACCGCCGGACGGCCAGCAACCGGCGCAACCGGCGCCGCCGGACGGCCCGCGACCGGATCGCCGACTGCCGGCCGGACGACGGGGAGCGCACCTCCCCGCCCGGTTCCCGAACGGGACGCGATCCCACCCGGTCGCCTGGTCTCCCGGTCGCCTGGTCTCCCCGGTCGCCGGGGCCCGGGTCACAGCGTGACGCGGATGCCGACGGTCCCGTCCAGGCCGCGCCGCAACCGGCTGCCCAGGAGGGTGAGGCGGCCGACGAGACCGTACTTGCGGGCGATCAGGGTGCGGTAGCGGGCGGTGGTCTCCGGGTCGCAGACCTCGGCGGTGGCCGCGACCTGCCTGCCGGACGGCCTGCCGCGCACATCGCAGGGGCCCACCAGGACATCGCCGCGCGCCCTGATCCGCTTCACCTTCCAGGAGTCCGCGGCCGTCCAGACCCCGAGCGTGTCCCCGTCGCGCACCACCCACACCGGGGTGGCGACGGGGCTTCCGTTCTTCCGGTGGCTGGTGAGCAGCAGGTACTTGCCCGCCGCCAGTGTGTCCAGAGCCGTAGCGTCCATGCCCTGAAGTCTAGGCAGCGCGCGGCCGCTTCACCTCGGCGCCCGGCGCTCCCCCGGCGTCAGCGCACCGCGGCCGCCATCCGCCGCACCCCCCGCCACTTTTCGCTCGTACGACGGCGCAGACGGTCGAGGGAGAGGCCGTGCAGGGGATTCGGCTCACCGGACGTCTCGTGCGGGGTCCTGGTCATCGGCACACGACAGGGCGGCTCCGGCGTGCCGCCGGATCATGCGAACGGGACGCCTCCGGCGGGCGCGTTCCGACGCCCGTGTGCGGCTCTCCGGCTTCCTCGCCGGGACCGCCCGCGGATTCGCCTCGGACGAGCTGGACGGCGGTCCGGGCGACCGCGCGGCGGGGCCCGCGGCGGAAGGCGGAGGCGCCCGCGCGCCGGTCAACTCGGCCGTGTGGATTGCTCCTTGACCGTGGCTCACCTTCTCCCAGGCATGACCAGGAGCTGCTGCGTGACCGAGAACCCGCCGGCCGTGGACGAGGCGGCGCAGTCGCCGCGCGACCGCATCGACACCTCCCAGCCGCACACCGCCCGCATCTGGAAGTCGCGCTGGCGCCCCGAGGGGACCGACGGTGCGCGGCCGGAGGAGGTCACCATGTTCGGCGGGGTGGCCCGCACGGCGTGCCCCGCTCGCTCCCGGGCTGAACGCGGCGCGGCTCCGGCACGTATGGAGTCGGGGGCGCTCGACGACCGGAGGGCCCCGCGGTGCCGGCACCGCGCGTTCGGCTTTCGGGAGCCCTGTATGAGGCACGTACGACGACGGATCGTCCGGCGGGTGACACGGCTGGCGGCCGTCGGCGGACTCCTCCTGGGAGGGGCCATGGTCACGCAGGCCGCCATGGCGGGTGAGCCGCCCGCCGCGTCGGCGGTGCCGGGCGATGCGGCACGGTCCGCCGCGGGCGACGGGGCGGACCTGGTGGAGCGGCTCGGCACCGCCCGCACGGCGGGCACCTGGATCGGCGCCGACGGGCGTCCGGTCGTCGCCGTCACTGACGAGACGACGGCGACGACGGTCCGCGCGGCGGGCGCCGAGGCCAAGGTCGTCGGCCACAGCATGAACGAGCTGAGGTCGGCGGCCGAGACGCTGCGTTCGGCGCCCCGGGTGGCGGGGACCGCGTGGGTGATGGACTACCGGTCCAACCAGGTCGTGGTGCGGGCCGACAGCACCGTGTCGGCCACCGACTGGTCGGCGCTGACACGGGTCGCGTCGGGCATCGGCGGTTTCGTCCGTATGGAGCGCACCTCCGGCACCTTCACCACCCGTGTCAACGGCGCCGAGCCCATCCTGTCGACGGGCGGGCGCTGTTCGGCGGGTTTCAACGTGACCGACGGATCGCGCGACTTCATCCTGACGGCCGGGCACTGCGGACCCGCCGGGTCCCTCTGGTTCGCGGACGGCCAGGGCGACCGTCAGGTGGGCCGGACGGTCCAGTCCACCTTCCCCGGCAATGACTTCTCCCTGGTGGAGTACGCGGACGGGGACGCGGGCGACGGGGCCGACGTGGTGGCCATCGGCAACGGCAACGGGGTGCGGATCACGGGCGTGGGCGACGCGGCCGTCGGGCAGCGGGTGTTCCGCAGCGGCAGCACGACCGGGCTGCGCGACGGCGAGGTCACCGGCCTGGACGCGACGGTCAACTATCCGGAGGGCACGGTCTCCGGGCTGATCGAGACGACCGTGTGCGCGGAGTCCGGCGACAGCGGCGGCCCGTTGTTCTCCGAGGGCATCGCGCTCGGCATCACCTCGGGCGGCAGCGGTGACTGCACGGCGGGCGGTACGACGTTCTTCCAGCCGGTGGCGGCGGCGCTCGACCGGCTCGGTGTGCAGTTGATCGTGGCCGCGCCGTCCGACGGCGCGCAGAACGGCGCCTCTCCCGCACCGTCCGAGGGCGCCGCCGAGCCGTCGTCCTCACCGACGCAGGCCGCGGCCGCCGCCGGTGGGGCCTCACCGGGCTCGACGACTCCGGTGACGGGCGCCTTCGACGGCTCGTCCCTCGTCTCCCGGCTGACCGACCCCCGTAACGTCGGCCCCGGACTGCTGGTGATCGCGGGCAGTCTGGTCGCGCTCGTGGCGACACGGTACATCCGCGCCGAGCAGGACCGCAGGGCGTACCAGCGCTACTACTCGGCGACCTGGGGCTGAGCCGCCCGCGGACCGGGGGCGGGGACGACGGGCGGGGCGGTGACGGTGGCGAAGCGGAGGCGGCGGGACGGGATGCCGCCGAAGTAGTCGACGAGGCCGTGGAGGACGGCCGAGGTCAGTGCGAGGAGAGCACCCGTGTGCCGGGGGGTGCCCCGGGACGGCGCTCCGCTGCCGGAGTGCCGCGACGGACGGCCGTCAGGCCGCCCGGAGGGACTGCGGGGCCGCGGCGGCCCACTCCAGGACGAGCCGCTGGTACTCCTCGCGCTGCTCGACGCTCAGTGTCCCGCCCGACCGGAGCCACAGGGCCCGGATCTCCTCGTTGACCTCTTCGGCCGATCGCTCGGAGAGGGGTTCAACAGTGGTGGACATGGTGTGAATCTTACGGCGTCGGGGGTGAAGGCCACGTGAGTAATACAGGGATTAAACGGACAAGGCGGACGTGTGACTGGTCACGTCCGCCTGTCATATGTCACGGCTCACAGCCGCTCCGTCAGGTGCCCGGCTTGCGGCCGTAGACGAAGACGTCGTCGCCGGTCTTCAGCAGCGACCAGTACTTCTTCGCGGCCGTCTTGGTCATGTTGACGCAGCCGTGCGAGCCCGGCGGGTTCCACATGCTGACGCCGACCGAGTGGAAGGCCTGCCCGCCGTCGAAGAACTGGCTGTACGGCATGGGCACGTTGTAGATGGTCGACACATGGTCGATGTTCCGCCAGTAGATCTTCTTCAGGCCGGTGCGGGTCTCGTAGCCGTTGCGGCCGGTGCGGACGGGCACGGGCCCGTAGACGAGCTTGCTGCCGTCCTGGATCCAGCTGAGCTGGAGCGTGAGGTTGACGCAGGCGATGCGGCCCTTGTTGGTCGGGCACTTGCCGGCCGCGTTGGGTTTGTTCCCCACCGCCTTCTGCTTGTTCATGAGGTCCATCACGCCCCAGGTGACGGGCCCCGCGTAGCCGATGGCCGGCGTGATGCCGTGCTTCTTCTGGAAGGCCTGGACGGCCTTGCAGTCGGCGGACGACTGCTTGCCGTCGACCGGCCGGCCGAGGAACTTCTCCACCTGCTTCTGGTACGGCCCGGCCTGCGTGGTACAGCTCGCGGCCTGCGCCGGCGCCGTGCCCAGCGCGAGCGTCAGCGGAGCGACCAGCCCCGTGACCCCGAGCGCTGCCGCTGCTCGTCTGCGTATGTCCCCCATGGCTGCCCTCTCCCTGGCCCGGAACGGCGATCTCGCCTTCCTAGACCCGTGGGAGGGGGCGGCGGTTGTGGTCCGGCCCTAGCTGTGACGAAACGGTGAACTTCCTGTCCGCCGGACCTTCCCGTCCGCCGGACCTTCCCGTCCGTCAGGTCTTCCCCTCTGCCGGACGGGGGCCGGTAGCGTGCGCGCATGTCCGCGTTCCTTCAGCAGCTCCCCGCCCTGATAGGCGTCGTGATCGGCGCCCTGGGTTCGTATCTGGCGCTCGTGCGCAGCGACCGCGAGCGGTTCCGGCGCGAGGCGTCGGCCCGCTGGGAGGAGCGGCGGCTCGCCGTGTACGCCGACTACGCCCGCACGTTGAAGAAGTCGGTCACCCTGACGTACCGGGTCGCCGCGCATCTCGGCAACGACCCGCACCCGCACCCGATGTCCCCGGCGGAGGCCGAGCCGCTGCTGGCGGAGGCCACCGAGGCCCGGGACCCGTCCGGCGAAGCGCTGATCATGCTGGGCAGCCGGGAGGTGGTGGAGAGGGCGCGGGTGTGGGTGACCACCGTGATGGAGATGGAGCGGTTCCTGCGGGAGAGCACGCACGACCCGCGGGCCTGGCAGGCGCTGCTGGAGCGGCAGCGGGCCGGCCGCGAGGGCTACTACGCCGCCGTACGCGACGATCTGGATCTGCCGCCGGGGCACTCGGCGCGGTGGCCGCTGCCGCCCGGGGCGGACGGCTGAGCGGCCACGGCCGGCGGGCGCGCCCGGCTCACCGGTACCCCGTCGTGTCCAACGGCTTCCCCGGGTCCCGCACCGCGTCCCGCACCCCGGGTCGCCCCCGCACCCCGGGTCGCCCCCGCGACCAGCGCGACCCTGCCCTGAAGCGGACCGGACGTGTGCGACCTCCTGTGCGTCCCGGCGTCGATGCCCTCACCGAGGACCGCCGGGAAACCGGACGTCTTGTGTCGCCGGACGTCTTGTGTCGCCTTCGCGGGGGTCACCCGGGTGGAGTCGCGGGCCGGGCGGGCCAGGACGTCGGTCGGCGCTCCGGCCCGCCGGGTGCTCAGTGGCCCCGGGCGATCCACTCCTCCAGGTGGGGTGCCTCGGCGCCGATGGTGGTGGAGTCGCCGTGGCCGGTGAGGACCTTCGTCTCGGGCGGCAGGGTCAGCAGCCGGTCACGGACGGAGGCGATGATCGTCGGGAAGTGGGACCAGGACCGGCCGGTGGCCCCGGGGCCGCCCTTGAACAGGGTGTCGCCGGTGAAGAGCACACCGAGTCCCGGGTCGTACAGGCAGACCGCGCCGGGCGCGTGGCCGGGGGTGTGCAGGACGGTGAGGTCGGCGCCGGCCGCCTCGATGACCTGGCCGTCGAGGAGGTGGGCGTCGGGATCGCGGTCGGGGTGGGTCTGTTTCCACAGCGGCAGGTCGTCGGGGTGCAGCCAGATGGTGGCGCCGGTCAGGTCGGCGAGGGCGGGCGCGGCCCCGATGTGGTCGTCGTGGGCGTGGGTGCACACGATCGCGGTGAGCCGTCGGTCGCCGACGGCGGCGGCGATGGCCTCCGCGTCGTGCGCGGCGTCGATGACGATCACCTCGTGGTCGTCGCCGACGATCCAGACGTTGTTGTCGACGTCCCAGGTGCCGCCGTCGAGGCTGAAGGTGCCGGAGGTGACGAGGCGTTCGATGCGCGCGGTCATCACAGCACCACCACCGAGCGCAGGACGTCGCCGTGGTGCATCCGCTCGAACGCCTTCTCCACCTCGTCGAGCGCGATGGTCTCGGTCACGAACGCCCCCAGGTCCAGGCGGCCCTGGAGGTGCAGGTCGATCAGCATGGGGAAGTCGCGCGAGGGCAGGCAGTCGCCGTACCAGGACGACTTCAGCGCCCCGCCCCGGCCGAACACGTCCAGCAGGGGCAGCTCCAGCTTCATCTCCGGCGTCGGCACACCGACCAGGACGACCGTCCCGGCCAGGTCGCGGGCGTAGAACGCCTGCCGGTACGTCTCCGGGCGGCCGACGGCCTCGATCACGACGTCCGCGCCGAACCCGCCGGTCAGCTCCCGGATCGCCTCCACCGGGTCGGTCGCGCGCGAGTTGACGGTGTGCGTGGCGCCCATCGCACGCGCCGTCTCCAGCTTGCGGTCGTCGATGTCCACGGCGATGATCCGCGCCGCGCCCGCCAGCCGCGACCCGGCGACGGCCGCGTCGCCCACCCCGCCGCAGCCGATCACGGCGACGGTGTCGCCCCGGCCGACATTGCCGGTGTTGATCGCCGCGCCGATGCCCGCCATCACCCCGCAGCCCAGCAGACCGGCCACCTCGGCCGACACCGCCGGATCGACCTTGGTGCACTGCCCGGCCGCCACCAGCGTCTTCTCCGCGAACGCCCCGATCCCCAGCGCCGGGGAGAGCTCGGTGCCGTCCGTGAGGGTCATCTTCTGCCGCGCGTTGTGCGTGTCGAAGCAGTACCACGGGCGGCCGCGCAGACAGGCCCGGCACTGCCCGCACACCGCCCGCCAGTTCAGGATCACGAAGTCGCCCGGGGCGACGTCGGTGACGCCGTCGCCGACCGACTCCACCACCCCGGCGGCCTCGTGTCCCAGCAGGAAGGGGAACTCGTCGTTGATCCCGCCCTGCTTGTAGTGCAGGTCCGTGTGGCACACCCCGCAGGCCTGGATCTTCACCACGGCCTCTCCGGGGCCCGGGTCCGGCACCACGATCGTCTCCACCCGCACCGGCTCGTCCTTGCCCGGTGCGATCACGCCACGCACTTCCTGCGCCATGGTGCTGCCCTTTCGTCGGCGACCCTCTGTCCGTGTCCGACCCTACGCGCGATCCATCGGTGACGACACGCACAACATGGCAGGTCATCGCCCGGAGGCGCCCTCCGGAGATTTCGCGCGGGGGCGGTCCGCGTAGCCTGAGCGGCGCCGGCCGGACCCACCCGTGAGGAGCCCTGTGAGCACAGCAGAGAACGCCGCCGACCTTCCCCCGTGGCGTCTGCTGCTCGGCTATGTACGGCCGCACCGCCGGGCCCTGCTGGCGGGGGCGCTGCTGTCCCTGGTCACCGGGGCCACCGGGCTGCTGCTGCCGCTGGTGGCGCGGGGGTTGATCGACGACCTCTCCCGGGGCCGTGCGATCACGGGCGCGTTGCTCGCGCTGTCGGGTCTGGTGGTCGCCAACGCGGCGGTCGGCGCGCTGGGTTCCTACGTGCTGCGGCGCACGGCCGAGTCGGTGGTGCTCGGGGCGCGGCGCGCACTGTCGTCGTACCTGCTGCGGCTGCGGATCACGGCGGTGGACCGCAGTGAGCCCGGTGATCTGATGGCGCGCGTCACCTCGGACACCACCCTGCTGCGGGAGGTCACCACCAACTCGCTGGTCGGCCTCGGCACCGGCGGTCTGACGCTGGTGGCGACGGTGGTGCTGATGGGCGTGGTGGACCCGGTGCTGCTCGGGGTCACCCTGGCGGTGATCCTCGGCGCGGGCACCGTCCTCGGGGTGATCGTGCCGCGTGTCAACCGGGCGAGCCGGCAGGCACAGGACGCGGTCGGTGTGATGGGCGCCTCGCTGGAGCGGGTGCTCGGGGCGCTGCGCACGGTGAAGGCGTCGGGCGCCGAGGAACGCGAGGAGCGGGCGCTGCACGCGGCGGCCGAGGAGTCGTGGCGGCAGAGCGTGCGGGCGGCCAAGTGGTCGGCGGCCGCGGGCAACACCGCCGGACTGGCCATGCAGACCGCCTTCATCACGGTGCTGGGGGTCGGCGGGGCGCGGGTCGCGACGGGCGCGATCGACGTCGGGACCCTGGTGGCGTTCCTGCTGTACGTCTTCTACCTGATGGCGCCGATCCAGCAGGTCGTCGGCGCGGTCACCCAGTACCAGACCGGCTCCGCGGCCCTCGCCCGCATCCAGGAGGCGCTGCGGCTGCCCGCCGAACCGCCGGCCCGGCCCGCCGCGCTGCCCGCGCCCGCCGCCGCACCGGCCCGCGTCGCCTTCACCGACGTGCGCTTCCGGTACGCCGAGGACCTGCCGTACGTCCACCATGGGGTGACCTTCGAGGTGCCGTCCCGGGGCATGACCGCGTTCGTCGGCCCGTCCGGCGCCGGCAAGACGACGGTGTTCTCGCTCATCGAGCGGTTCTACGAGCCCGACTCCGGCACGATCACCCTGGACGGCCGCCCCCTCACCGACTGGGAGCTGCCCCGCCTGCGGTCGGCCATCGGCTACGTCGAGCAGGACGCGCCCGTGCTGTCGGGGACCCTGCGCGACAACCTGCTCCTGGGGAATCCACAGGCCGGCGACGACACCGTGCGGCGGGTGCTGAAGACGACCCGGCTCGACGACCTGGTCGCCCGGCTGCCGCAGGGCCTGGACACGCCGGTCGGGCACCGCGGGACCAAGTTGTCCGGCGGGGAGCGCCAGCGGGTGGCCATCGCCCGCGCCCTGCTGCGCGGTCCGCGCCTGCTGCTGCTCGACGAGGCGACCTCCCAGCTCGACGCGGTCAACGAGGCGGCCCTGCGGGACACGGTCGCCGACGTGGCCCGCACGACCACCGTCCTGGTCGTCGCCCACCGGCTGTCGACGGTGACGTCCGCCGACCGGATCGTCGTCATGGAGGCGGGCCGGGTCCGCGCGGTGGGCTCGCACCGCGAGCTCGTGACGGCCGATCCGCTCTACGCCGAACTGGCGGCGACACAGTTCCTCGCGGGCCACGACCTGCCGGACGCGACCGGCGGCTGAACGCGCGGGGGCCGCCCGGCGATCCGGGCGGCCCCACGGGAGGCGACGACGTCGCGGGCGCGTCGACGGATCGGACTCCGACGGATCGGCCCCCGACGGATCGGATCCGCGGGCCCGGACGTCGGCGGCTCAGGCGTCGGCGGCTCAGGCCTGGACGGCGGGCGCCAGCTGGGTGACCGGGGCGGCGAGGTCGGTGACCTGGTGCAGCTCGTTCAGCTTGTCGAGCTGCTGCACCTTGTTCAGCTCGCCGAGCTGCCGGGAGAGCGGCGGGAGTTCCGCCCGGTGCTCGGCGGGGATGTCGCTCGCGGCGAGCGAGTCCAGCAGGGTCATCGGGTTCAGCCGGCCGGTGTCCGGGGCTTCGGCCGCGTTCGCCAGGGGTGCGGCGAGGCCGGTGATCGCGGCGGCGAGAGCGGCGGCGGCGGCGATGCGTCGAGTGGAGATCATGCCCTCAGCAACGGCGGCGGGCGCCCGGCGGACACGGGTGCGCGGGCCCGCTCACCCGACAGGCGCACCCGGTCCGCCGCGCTTGCCGAGCCCGGTGAGGCGGAGGAGCCTCGAAGGTGAGGGCCCGGCGGCCCGTCTCCCCGGGGCCGCGGTCCCGCGAGGAGGTCACCATGGGCACTGCGGCAGGCTCCGCCTTCGACACCGAGACGCTGCGCAGGGGCATAGAGGGGGACACGGCGGCGACGCTGCTGTCGCTCTACGCCGACGACGCGCAGCTGCGGATCGTCGACCACCAGACCCAGCCGAGCCGTCCCAAGGTTCTGCGCGGGCGGGACGAGATAGCCGAGATGCTCGACGACGTCTACAGCCGTGACATGACGCACCGGCTGGAGGACTGCGTCGTACAGGGCGATCGCGCCGCCTACAGCGAGTCGTGCCGGTACTCGGACGGGGTGCGCGTGCTGGCCGAGTCGATGGTCTCGCTGCGCGACGGCAAGATCGTCGAGCAGACGATGATCCAGGCCTGGGACGAGTAGGACGGACAGGGAGGAACATCCGGGGCGGTCAGGGCGGTCAGGGCGGTCCGGCGGAGGTGGTCCGAGGCCCGGCCCCGCCGGGCCCGCTACCCCCCCGCTACCCCAGCTTCTGCGCCGCCCACGCCGACAGTTCCGAGCGGGCGGCGGCCAGCAGGGACGCGGACGGCGCGGTCGCCCCGTTGGTCACCAGGGCGTAGTGCACGGTGCCCGAGTCGGCTGCGGTGAGCAGCAGGCGGCGGCTGCCCGTGCCGCCCGGTTCGGGGGCCGCGGCGATCCCGGTGGCGCCCGTGTACGCCGGCGGGGCGTGGACCGTGCCGAGGTCGGAGACGACGGTGGTGGACGCGGTCGGGAAGGACGCGGGCAGGTGCAGCTCGGTGGGGGCCGCGGCGCCGTTCGAACGCCACGCGAGCAGGCCGTACTGGCCGGAGCCGACGAGCTGGGCCACGTTCGGCAGCGAGCCGGGGACCGGGTTCCAGGTGAGGGTGGTGGAGCCGTCGCGGGAGCGGTCCTCGTAGGTGAAGGCGAGGGTGGTGCCGGCCGTGGCGCTCGGGTAGAGGCGGTCGAGCAGCCGGGCGTCCTGACGCAGCGTCACCTGGCCGCTGTCGTCCAGGCGCACGGCGGAGAGGTCCTCGTCGTTCCAGGCGTCGGCGTCGGTGAGGACCTTGTCGGGGTTGCCGTTCATCAGCTCGTGGTGACGGCCGTGGTAGATGTCCCACTGCCACTGCTGGCCGGACAGGACGGGCCCGGAGGCGGCCGGTGTCGTCCACCAGTCCGCGCCCTTCACCCGGGAGTCGAGGGACTGGTACATGGCCTTGAGGACGGTCGGCGCCTTGTCCGCGACCGTGCCCGCGAGGGGGTGGCCGAACTCGCTGACCACGGCCGTCGTCCCGGCCGCCGCCGCCCGGTCGCGGACCGTGCCGAAGTCGGTGACGTACTGGCCGTCGGCCGCCTTGCCCCACATCAGGATCGCGGAGATGGCCTTCTGGTCGTAGAAGTGGGTGTTGAGGACGTAGCGGGAGCCGAGGGTGCCCGCGTCGAGGAGGCCGCCCTCCTGCCGCTGGGAGTCGATGTTGGCGTTCCAGAAGAGGTTCGGTTCGACGAGGGCGGGCTTGTCCTGCCAGCCCGCCGCGTCCATCCGGGCCCGGAACCTCACGTAGAACGGCCACAGCAGGTCGCGCTCCCAGGTGCGGCTGGTCTGGCCCGAGTCGTAGGTGCCGGCGTACGGCTCGTTGTAGGGGTCGAAGCCGAGGACGCCCGCGAACTGTTCGGCGCTCAGATGCTGCCGGACGTATGTCATGGTCTGCTCGGCCATGGACAGGAAGGAGTCCTGGAGGCCGTACGCGTTGTGCCAGAAGTCGTACTGGGCGGCCTTCACCGCGCCGTTCTGGGTGATGTTCTGTCCCCAGAAGAGGCAGATGCCGCAGGATTCGTCGGGGTAGTCGCCGAGGTCCACCGCCCACTGGGGGGCGCCGTCGCCGGCGTACCAGCTGTCCGGGTCGAAGAGGTACCGGGAGTAGAGGTCCTGGTGGAAGTCCGGGTAGACGCGGATGCCCGCGTCGAGGAAGGCCTCCATCTGGGCCGTGGCGGCGGCCAGGTAGGCGGTGTCGACCTGGCCGCGGACGGGTTCGGCGTAGGCCCAGGAGAGCAGGAAGCGGACGGAGTTGCCGCCGCCGAGGGCGCGCAGGGCGGTCGCCGACTTCCGGGCGTCGGCGACCGAGGCGAAGGGCAGGCCGCCGTTCTCGGCGAGTTTGGTCTCGCCGGAGACGTCGTAGCCGCGCAGGACGACCGCACGGCCGGTGGCGTCGACGAAGCGTCCGCCCGACACGGTCAGGGCGGTGCCGTCGAACGCGAGGGCGTCGGGGAGCGCGGTGGCGAGGGCGGGGCCGGCGGTGGCGGTGGGGGGTCCCGTCACCGTGAGCACTCCGCAGAGGACGACCAGAACAGCCAGCAGACGCGCCCGGACATTCGACATGTCCACTACAGTCCGGCCTTTCCCGGGCACCGTCAATACCATCTGACCCACGAGTAAGTCGTCGGTCGGCCGGACCGGCGGGAAGCGGCCGGGCGGGCGGGAAGCGGCCGGGCGGGCGGGATCTCAGCGCGGTGGCAGCCGGTGCAGGACGACGTCCGTCAGGCGGCCTTCGTCCACCGCTGCCGTCAGGTAGGTGCAGTGCGGCTGACGGCGGCGGTCGGTCGGGGACCCCGGGTTGAGCAGCCGCAGTCCGCCGGGGGCGGTGGTGTCCCAGGGGATGTGGCTGTGCCCGAAGACGAGCACGTCCAGGTCGGGGAAGCGGGCGGCGCACCGCGCCTCGCGGCCCTGGGCGGGACCGGTCTCGTGGACGACGCCGAAGCGCAGCCCGCCCAGGTCGGCGTAGGCCACCTCGGGGAGCCGGGCCCGCAGGTCCGCGCCGTCGTTGTTGCCGTGGACGGCGAGGAGCCGGCGGCTGCGGCCCGCCAGGAGGTCGAGGGTGGCCGTGTCCACCCAGTCCCCGGCATGGATCACCACGTCGGCGCGCGGGATCTCGTCGAGCAGCGGCGCGGGCAGGGCCTTGGCGCGCTTCGGGAGGTGGGTGTCGGACATCAGCAGCAGGCGCACGCCCTCAGCGTACGGCCGCGGCGGGCGGCGGCCGGGAACCACGTCAGGGGGCCGGGGTCAGCGGGCCGGGGTCAGCGGGCACCGGGTCCGCCGCTGCCGAACGAGCCGCTGGAGCCGGCGTCCCAGCGTGGGCGGCTCTGGTCGTCGCTGTCGCGGCCGCCGGTGGGACGCAGCTCGTGCGGGGTGAGGCGCTCGCCGTCCGCCGAGCGCGGCATCTCGTTGGGCTCGCGGACCTGACGGCTCTCGCGGACCGGGCCGGAGGCCGGCATCTGCGGCTGTTCGTGGGGCCGGGGCGGTGCGGGCTCGCTCCTGCGGACCCGGAAGCCGAGCCGGAAGGCCCAGATCAGGCCGCCCACGAGAGCGACGCCGACCACGACGAAGGCGACGGTGGCCAGCACGGACGGGCCGGTGGCCGCCAGGTAGGCAGTGGCAATGGTGTCCATGGACCGCGGGTACCCTGCCCGCCCCCGTGGACACCCGTGCGCGTCCTGGTTCACTCCCCCGGCGGCAGCTCGCACCACACCTGCTTGCCGCCGCTGACCGGCACCGTTCCCCAGGTGTCGGACACGGCCTCCACCAGGAGGACGCCGCGGCCGCCGGTGGCCTCCCAGCCGGGGTCGGTCGGCTGGACGGGGGTGCGCGCCGAGGTGTCGGTGACGGCGACGCGCAGCCGGTGGTGGATCAGGGTGAGGTCGAGGCGGACCTGGCCGTCGGTGTGCACGAGCGCGTTGGTGACGAGCTCGGAGACGACGAGCAGGGCGGCGTCCATGGTGTCGTCGGAGACGCCCCAGGCGCGCAGGGCGCGCCGGGTGAAACGGCGGGCGTGCCGGGCCGCCTCGGGCACCCGCCACACCGTCCAGCCCTCGCGCAGGGGCCGTACGGCCATGCCGTCGTAGCGCAGCAGGAGCAGGGCCACGTCGTCGCCGCGGTGGGCGTCGCCGAGGAGGACGTCGGCGACCGGGCCCAGGTGCGCGGGGTCGGAGACGGACAGTCCGTGGGCCAGTCGCTCCATGCCCGTGTCCATGTCGGACGCGGCGGACTCCACCAGCCCGTCGGTGGTCAGGGCGAGGACGGTACCGGGCAGCAGCCGCAGCGGGGTCATCGGGAAGTCGGCCTGGACGACCACTCCGAGCGGGGGGCCGCCGTCGGTCTCGGCGATGTCGGTGGAGCCGTCCGGGTGCCGCAGCACGGGCGGCGGGTGCCCGGCGCGCACGCACCAGGCCGTGCCGGTCTCCAGGTCGAGGTCGACGTAGCAGCAGGTGGCGAAGAGGTCGGTCTCCAGCTCCAGCAGGAGCCGGTTGGCGTGCGAGACCACCACGTCCGGGGGGTGGCCCTCGGCGGCGTAGGCGCGCAGGGCGGTGCGCATCTGGCCCATGAGGGTGGCGGCGCCGGTGCTGTGGCCCTGGACGTCGCCGATGACGAGGGCGACGTGGTGGTCGGGCAGCGGGATGACGTCGTACCAGTCGCCGCCGACCTCCAGGCCGGCTGTGGCGGGCAGGTAGCGGGCGACGGCGACCGCGCCGGGGAGCTTCGGCAGGCGGCGCGGGAGCAGCTGGCGCTGGAGCATGCCGACGAGTTCGTGCTCGGCGTCGAAGGCGCGGGCGCGCATCAGGGCCTGTCCGGTGAGGCCCGCGGAGGCGGTGAGCAGGGCGCGTTCGTCGGGGCCGAAGTCGTGCGGGGTGTCCCATCCGATGAGGCAGACGCCGGCCGTGCGGCCCGCGGCGGGCAGCGGCAGGACGGCGAGACCGCCGGGACCGACCTCGGCGAGGGCGGGTTCCAGCGCGGCGCCGGCGGGCCAGATCCGGGCGCGGCCCTCGCCCAGGGCGGCGGCGAGCGTCGGCATGGCCCGCACCGGCGCGTCGGGCCACTCGGTGCGCCACTCCTGGCGCCAGAGCTCGGGCCAGGCCTCGGGCTCGGGCGGGTCGAGGACCGTGACGACGAGGCGGTCGTTCTCCAGTTCGGCGAGGGCGATCCGGTCCGCCCGCAGGGGGACGCGCAGGGAGGAGACGACCGCCCGGCCGACGTCGCGGACGGTGCTCGCGGTGGCGAGCGCGGCGGCCAGGCGCTGCACGCGGGCCACGTCGGTGACGGCGGAGCGCAGGGTGGAGGCGTCGGCGACGGTGCCGACGAGGCGGGTGGCGTGGCCGTCGCCACCGGGCACGGACCGGCCGCGCAGCCGCAGCCACCTGGGCGGGCCGTCGGGCTGCAGCACGCGGAACTCCAGCTCGCGTTCCCCGACCGACAGATGGTCCGCCTCGACCACGGACATCAGGGAGGGGAGGTCCTCCGGGACGGTGAGGCCGAGCAGGGTCTCCACCCGGCCGTCGAAGGCGTCCCGGCCGAGGGCGAACAGCTCCAGGATCCCGTCGCCCACGTCGACGCGTCCGGTGTCGACGGCGAGGCTGAAGGCGTTGGCGGGCAGTTCGCCGCCCTCGGCCGGCGCGGCGGACACCGGCGGGGTGACGGCCTCGGCGACGAGCGCCAGGCAGGCCCGGTCGTCGCCGCCGAAGCCGCCGGGCCGCTCGCTCACGGCGAGCAGACAGCCGCCGGCACCGTCGGGCACGGGCAGGACCGCCAGGTGGACGTCCCGGGTGGTGCCGCGGCGCGGCTCGACGCCGTCGGCGGGGCCGTCGGGGCCCAGCCACAGCGGCCGTCCGCCCCGGTGGACGTCGGCGACCGGGGAGTGCCCGTCGGCCGGGTAGCCCGCACGCAGCCCGTACAGGGTCCTCGGGACGCCGGCCGACTCCACCAGGCACAGCAGTGCGCCGCCGTCGCCGGGTGTGTAGACGGCGGCGAGGGTCGCGCCCGCGAAGACGAGCGCCTGTTCGAGGACGCGCCGTACCCGTTCGGGCGAGGCGGGGTCCGCCGCGATCGTGTTCAGGGCGACCTCGGCACGCAGCGCTGCCGTTCCGCGCTCCGCAGCACCCTGACCGACCACGTCCGTATTACAGCGCTTGTGGGACGGTCCCGCAGCCCCTGCGACGGTCGGGCGGAGATCGGCGGGGCGGGGCGGGGCACGGGAGACGCCCGGGGGGACGGGACGCGTCCGGCGCCCGAGTCCCGGGTGCTGGAACTCGTCCAGCGCCCGAGTCCCGGGGCTGGACGCGGGCAGCCCCAGAACCCTTGCGGGTCGCGGAAAGCGCTCCGACAGGCGGCGCGGGCCACCCGAAGGCCCCCGCCACAGGCGGCACGCGCCCCCGTTATGTTTTTCGCGGTCCTGCAAGAGGGCCGCTGGCCTCCGGGCCCGGCATGACTGTTGCCCCCTGTCGAAGGCATGACCTGGGGGGTGG
>NZ_JBIVJP010000026.1:0-125856 GCF_044750285.1 Streptomyces sp. NPDC088812
AACGGCTCGGCTACCTCAGCCCGATCGAGTACGAGGAGAAGCACTACGCCAGCCGGGCAGCGGCCGAACAAGTGAACCTGAAACCACGTCAATCCACCCTGACCTGCTAGTCAGCCACTCCCGCGCAGCGGGGGAACCTCACCGGGCGCGTAAGCAGTTGGGAAAGCGGCTCCTCCGCGCGACCATGCGGTGGCAGATCCCGCGGCGCGCAAGCGCTGAATCCGCCCGAGCGCGCGCTGTCAGAATGCTTCCGTGCGCCTCCGCAGGCGCCGGTACACGATTTGCCGGGCGGGGGACGGGGCATGGTTCACGCTGATGTGTGCGGGGGCACTGGCTGGGGGCGGGGCTTTGACGGAATTCAGCGATACTGCATCCGTTCCGTGGAGCGCCGGACCCCGGACGCTGCTGCGCGAGTTCGCAACGTCGCAGCTGGTGGTGGCGGAGCCAGGCGCCGGGATGGAGATCCTGGCTGAGGCTGCTGATGACGGCTTCGTGGTGCTGAGTGAGCGCGGCATCGGGCCGGTCGGGCTGGTACGGACGGTGGACTTCACCGGTGGAGCGAGCGTGCCTGCCGGCGTGCTGGTGACGGCACCCAACACGCTGTTCGGGGCGCTGATGCACCCCGGGACGATGAGTCTGCTCGACCTCGATGACGACCCGGTGGGGATCGTACTGGCAGGCCCGTCGGGTGTGCCCGAGGCGGTAGTCCCGCAGGAGGCCATCGACCTGTTTCTGGCCACCTCCCCGCCCGGTGCCCGTCGCGTCCTGGGGCCCGGCGGAGAGGCAGGTGACAACCGGTTCCCGGCGCTGCCGGGTTCACCTCCACTGCTGTACCGGGTGCGCTGCCGTGAGCCGGGCTGCGGCCGCTTCGTCGAACTGCCGGAGTACAACCGGCTCGCTCCTCCGCAGTGTGCTGGGGACGGTGTGCCCCCGCACGTCGTGCGGCTGCGCTGACGCCCGTACTGCACTGCTTCGCATCCGTTGCGCTCCGGGAGGCCGGTCGATGCTTCCACTGCCCGCGGTGCCGGTGGATCGCCGGTTCCTGCTCACTGCCGTGTTGCCGACGCTGACGTTGAGTGGGGGCCTGCTGCTGTTGTGGGGTTACGCGCACGGCCTGGCGGACACGCTCGCCGGTTGGGGGAGGTTGGATGCCGGCACACGCTGGCTGCGCTGTGCCGGGTTCGCTGTCGCGGTTGGTTTGCTGTCGCTGCTGACGTCGGCCGTGCAGCCCCGGCTGCTGGCGCTGTTCTCGGGTGAGTGGCCCACTCGGGTGGGCCGGGCGCTGGCCGGATGGCGTGGCGGTGCCCACCGTGCGCGGCTGCGGGAGCTGGCCGTGCAGGCCGGGTCGGGATCGGCTGACCATGTGGGGCGTGTGCGGCGGGCGCTGCGTGAGGTGTATCCCTCTCCTGCGTTGCCCGATGAGGTGCTGCCGACCCGTCTGGGCAATGTGCTGCGGCACGCAGAGCAGTACCCGCGGCGGCAGTACGGGATGGACCCGGTGGTGGTGTGGCCGCGTCTGCAGCCGTTGGTGGCCGAGCCGTCACTGGTCAGTCTCGCGGCGGCCCGCACCAACTTGGTGCTGCTGATCACCCTCAGCTCGGCCGGGGCGGTGTTCGCGGTGGCGTCGGCCGTGGTGCTGCTGGGGTGGGGTGGACCGGTGCGTTCTCTGACCGTATGTCTGCTGGCGGGGTTGGGGGTTGCTGTTTTGGCGCAGCGTGCGGCGGTGTCCGCGGCCGCGCACTACAGCCTGCATCTCAAGGTGGCTTTCGACCTGTACCGGCACACGCTGCTGCAGCAGCTCGGTCTGGAGCCTCCGGACGCCCTGGACGCGGAGATCGCGCTGTGGGAACGGCTTGTCCGGTTCTGGGACGCCGGGATTCCTTACGACCTGCCCGAGGAGGCCCCATGACGCTGAATGCGCCGTGGGCGTTGGCGCTGTCGGTACTGGCGGCGGTTCTCACAGTCCGGTTCCACTGGGGACGGGTCGGGCTCGCCGTGGACGAACGGGCCCTGACGCGGGTGGAGCTGGTCAGCCATGCTGCCGGGGCGTTCATCGGGACGGCGGCAGGCGGGATCGCGGGGGCCTGGGTGCTGAGGGTGCCGCTCGGGGCCGTCGTGGGCTGGGGGAGCACGGGTGTGGCGGTCCTTGCCGCTACCGGGGTGTTGGTCGGCTCCGTGCTTTCGCCGGGCCTGGGTCTGGGGGCCATGCTCGTGTACGGGGTGTGGCATCCCGTTCCACAGCTGACTGGCTGGTGGGCGGTACCGCTGGTGGTGGGCGCTGCGGTGGGCGTGGCGTGGCGGGCGGCGGCACGACGGTGGCGCGGGGCCGGGGCCGGTGACGACGTCGGGCTGCCGCCGCCGTCGGTCGGGGACCGGGTGGCTCGGGCCGTGTTCCTGCTCGCGGCCACGGGTCCGGTGGCTGTGGCGGTTCTCGTGCCGCTGTCGGGGGCGGACGCTGTGGACCAGGCATTGCGGCTGGTGGGGGCGGCTCTGATCTCCGCCCAGCTGTGGGCTTACGACCGTCCCGTCGGTACGTTGACGCGTCCGGCTCGCCGTCAGGCGTATGTCGTCGTCGCCATGGTGGCTGCGGGTGCTGTCGGGCTGGCGGCTTCATCGGCCGGTGCGGCTGCGATCGGGGCGTGGCGGTCTGTGCCGGGGCCCGGCGGGCTTGCTGGGGGACTCCTGCTCGTGGCGGTGGACCTGGCTTGTGTCCGGGTGATCATGGCCGCGGGGCGGAGGGGGCACCCGTCTGCGGGGTTGCGGGTGGGCACCGCGGTGGCCGCGTTGCTGCGCGGCGCGCCGCTGCAGTACGGCCTGGCTGTGTTCGCTGCAGTGGCGCTGTTCCACCCGGCGCCGGATCTCCTGCCCGGTGCGCTGCTGCTGGTGGTGGTAGAGGCGTGGGAGCTGCGAGCACGCGGTCTGCATCGCGACAAGATGGTGTTCACGGCCCTGGACACGCTCGCCCTCGACTTCAGCGGGCGTGATGCGCAGGCAGCGCTGCGCGGCTGGGTACACGACGGCTTCCTGCACCGCCGCGGGCACGGCGACTACACACTGGTCGCGGCGTTGGCCGTCCGCGCCGTCCAGATCGCCCGGGGAACGCGTGTGCTGCGTCCGCCGTCGGCGCCTGCCTGGCCCAAGCACGCGGTGCAGTTACTCGCCACCGCCGAACAGCTGCTGGACATGATCGACCGGGAAGTGATGTCGGGTCTCGGCCCGGAGGACGCGGTACGGCTGCGACGCACCCAGGCGTTGGCGCGGGCTTACTGCGCGGTCGCCCGGGCGAACCTGCTGATCATCCTCAACGAACGGGACAAGGCCGTTGCCGCCTGGCACCAGGCAGCCTCCCTGCAGGAGGAGGCCGGTGCCCCGAACTCGGCTGCTGGTACCTGTGCCATGACGGCTCTCCTACTGACCGGGCGGCTGGAGCAGTACCAGCAGGCTCTGGACGTACTCCAGGAGCCGCTGGAGCGCGACGACCTCGACCCTCTGGTACGCCGTCACCTGCTGATAGCCCAGGGGGTCGCCTTCTTCGGCGCAGGCGACTTGGAGCGGGCCGCACAGTCGTCAGAAGCTGCCAAGGCCCTGCGTGACGCGCCCGGTGCCGGCCGTGCGCTTCGCCGGGAGGTTCTGCCCGGCACGCGGCCTGACAACGAGGTCGCCATCCTGCAGGAGATGTTCCAGCAGTCGGAGACGCTGCTGGAGCGAGCGATCGAGGGGCAGCAGTCTGGAGCTGTCCCGGCGGGCGCCGAAGCGGTCGCGGCCTCCTATCGAGGCGTTCATCCTCTGTTCGCGGTGCCCGCCATGCGCTTGACGCTCAGCGCGGACAGCCTCCTCGCCAGGGGCAGGCCGGCCGCAGCCCGGCGGATGGCCCAGCGGGCCTTGCGGCGAGCTGAGCGGGATGGCCACCTCACCTGGGTGCACCAAGCCCGCCTCCGGCTCGCGATGCTCAGCGACAGCCCCGGAGCCGCCTATGCGGAGCTCCTCCCGGCTATCGCTGCTCTCGAGGAGATGCGCAGCCGGGTGCTGGATCCGGGCCTCCGGGTCGGTGCTCTGGACGGTGAGGACGCGTACCACGCCGCGATGCTGCTTCTGGCACAGCGTCTCGAAGGTGCCGAGGGGCACGCGGCGTGGCCGCTGCACCCCGCTGTTGAGGCGTTCGACCTGGCGGAGCGTGTCCGCTCACGCGTGTTCTTGGAGCTGCTCGGCAGCAGGGCCGCCGTCGCGCCGCCACCCGGGCTCGAGGACTTGGTCGCCGCCCAGCAGAAGGCCGAGGACGAGTACCAGGAAACCGTGCTCGAAGGTCGCGCCGGTCGGGTAGACCCCGGCAACCGGATCCGCCGTGCGCACGGCGCGCTGGAACGTGCCTGGCAGGCCGTCGCCGCCGCCGGACCAGCCGGCGTGGAGTACGCGCAGCTGCGCCGGGGCATACCGCTGCCCTACAGCGAGATCCAGGCGCTGCTGGACAGCGAACCGGGGGTGGTGCTCGCCCAGTGGTGTCTCACCCCGTCGGCCGCTCTTCTCTTCGTCAGCAGAGCGCATCGGCGCGAGCCGGATATCTTCACCGTCGATCTGACACGCCAGGACGTCCGCGACGCCGTCAACGCCTGGCGGGCGGATCCCGCCTCACCAAGTGCTGCCCCCCTGAGGCAGCTCGTGGCCCCCCTCGCCTCCGCAAGCGCCGAGGGTGAGCTGCTGTGGCTGGTGCCCCACGACGCGCTGCACCTGATTCCGCTCCAGGCTTTGGAGGTCGGCGGTCGCCCGCTCGTCGAACGCAACCCGGTCTGTGCCACACCCAGCGCCTCAGTCCTTCGGTACTGCCGCAACAAGGGGACCGGGCAGCTGCACACTGCCGTGGTACTGGCCGACTCCCGTGCCGACCGGCCCATCGCGCACGCGCGGGCGCAGGCGCAGGCGATCGCCGATCTCTTCGCTCCGCACGCCGAGGTGCGTGTAGGCGAGGACGCCACAGCGGAGGTCCTGCGGACACGAGCCTCGGCAACATCAGTGGACCTCTGGCACATCGCATGTCACGGCGAGCTCGACGCGTCCCGGCCGATGCGGTCGGGAGTGCTGCTGGCTCCCACGAGCGACAACGACGGGCGGCTGACGGCCGCAGACCTGTTCCAACTGCTGCTGAGGACCGAGCTCGTGACGCTGAGCGTATGCGACACCGCGCTGTCCACGCGACTCACCGGAGACGAACTCATCGGGCTCACCCGCGCACTGATCCACGCTGGCGCGCCATCCGTGCTGGTCAGCCTATGGTCCGCTGACGAGATCTCCACCAGCGTCCTGATGCAGGCGTTCTACCGGGCCTTGCCCGACGGCAAGGCTGCCGCACTGCGGCACGCCCAGCGGACTGTCCGGGCGCTGACCGTCGCCGAAGCGATCGCGCACTGCGAAGAGCTACTGCGACGACTGCCTCCTGCCAGGCCCTCCGCCCGGACGATCGCCCGCGACATCGCCGACCTGCAGTATCTCGCCCGGGACTTCGCAGCAGCTGCAGCCGGGTACGAAGCGCTGGCCGACATGTGCCCGCCGGAGGGCGAGGAGCACGGGGAGCTACAGGCCATGGTGACCCGCTGCCGACGGGCCCAGCGGACCGGTCTCGCAGTCGACTACGCGTTGCGGCCCTACGAACACCCTCACTACTGGGCTGCGTTCACGCTGGTGGGTGACTGGAACTGACGGGCCCCATCCGCGCTCGGGGCACTGACCGGGCTCGGGAGACAAGTCCTCGGGTCAGCGCACTGGTCGGCGCCCAGCACTCGGACCATGTCTTCCAGGAGGTCGGCTAAGGCGGCGGCCGCGACCGGATCTCCCGCCTCCCCCCGCCAGGAGGCGAGGTCGCCGGCGGCGTTGAGGGTGTCGGGGTGGTCGGCGCCCAGAACGCGCGGCCGGTACATCGCACGCTGCCACTGGGCGCGTCGGTGCGCACGGCGTGACCGGGCGGACGGAGCACGCGGCCCGTCTCTCCGGGCACGGGCTCAGTCAGAGTCGTAGCCGTGAACAAGCAGCGGGACGTTTCGTACGCCGCCATGTGTTTCCCCCGAATGTCGTCCGCACCATGGCGCAGGGAACAGAGCGCAACCTCGTCGTTCCCCCACCTCGAACGGATGGACCTCGCTGACTGCGTGTCATTTTCGGCGCGCGGGTTGCCATGGTGCCGGTACTCCTTGTTCCAGAAGGTCAGGCAGCGGTGCGCGCCTTTGCATGCCGCCAGGAGGACAGGGCGAGCAGCGCTGCGGCGAAGAACGCCGCCGAGGCGATGAGCGCCGAGATGTGCAGGCCGGAGACCAGGTCCCGGCCCGCGATGAGGGAGGCGAAGAGGGCGACACCGAGCGAGTTGCCGATCTGGCGTGCCACGTTGAACACCGCTGACGCCACACCGGCATTCTCGGGGGGAGCGGCCTGCACGACGGCGGCGGTGGCCGCCGGGACCGTGCCAGGGGTGGCGAGGCCGGTCGCGATGAGGGCGGGCAGCAGCATCCAGTACGGGGTGTCAGGACCAGCGAGCAGCCAGCCGACGAACCCGACGGCACCGAGCAGGAGAGCCACGGTCATCGGGACGTACGGGCCGTAGCGGGCGGTCAGTCGGCCGGACAGCGGCGCCGCGACGACGGCCATGCACACCGTGGGGAGCAGGGCCAGACCGGCGCCCAGGGCGTCGTAGCCGCGCTCGTTCTGCAGATAGAGCGTGGACAGGTAGAGCATGCCGTAGTAGCCGAGGTTGAGCAGGACGCCCACCGCGGCGGTGGAGGAGAAGCCCGGTGAGCGGAAGAGCGACAGGGGCAGCAGCGGCGGCTTCTCCGCGTTCCCGCGGGCCTCCGTCCGCCGCTCGGCCAGGACGAACAGGACGAGCGCGACCACGCCGAGGGCTCCGGCGCCCAGCACCACCGGCGAGGTCCAGCCCTGGGTGCCGGCCTCGTTGAGCATGCCGGCCGGCGCCAGCACGGCGACGATGCCCAGGACCTGGCCGAGGGGATCCAGGCCGCGTGCGCCCGCCCGGCCGGCGGGTGCGGGAACGTTCTTGCGGGTGAGCCGGACGCCCAGCAGGGCGACGGGAACGTTGAGCCAGAAGGCGGCGCGCCAGTTCAGGCCCGCCACCAGCAGACCGCCCACGAGGGGCCCCGCCGCGAACGCGACGCCGGAGATGCCGGCCCAGACGCCGAGGGCCTTGGCCCGCACGGCCGGGGCCGGGTAGGCCGCGGTCAACAGGGCCAGGGAGGTGGGGACCAGCAGGGCACCGCCGGCCCCCTGGGCGAGGCGCGAGGCGATGAGGGCCGCCGGCGTGGTGGCCAGGGCGCAGCCGACCGAGGCGACAGCGAAGAATCCGAGGCCGGTGAGGAACACCTTCCGGTGCCCGAGCCGGTCGCCGAATCCGCCGCCCATCAGCAGCAGACCGCCGAAGACGGCGCTGTAGCCGTCGACGACCCAGGCCATCTCGGAGGCCCCGGCGTGGACCGAGTCACGGATGACGGGGACGGCGACAGTGACGACGGTGACGTCCAGCATCACCAGGAAGTAGCCCAGGCTGAGGGCGATGAGCGGGGGCCACGAGAGTCGCTCGGTCGCGGGGGGCGGTGCCTCGTTCGCCGCTGCCGTTCCGGTCGTTGTCCTCATGCGGCAGATCCTCACCCTGCAACGGTTAGCTGCTCATCAAAGTGTGCTTGTATGGCGGACATGGACACAGGCGCAGACCGAGCCGAAGGCCGAGCCACGAACCAAGCCACGAACCAAGCCACGGACAAGACCGAGCCGGAGCTGGCGCGCGCCGCGCGCCTGCTGGCCAGCGCCTCCAGAGCCCGCATGCTCAAGGCTCTGTCCGACGGCCGACCGCTGGCGGTCACGGTCCTGGCGGCCGAGGCCGGCGTCAGCGTGCCGACGGCGAGCGTGCACCTCACGCAGCTGGCCGAGGCCGGGCTCGTGCGGGCCGAACACTCGGGACGGCACCGCTACTTCCGCCTGGCCGGTCCCGACGTCGCCGCCGCACTCGAGGCGCTGGCCGTCATCGCGCCGCCCGATCCCACCCCGGTGACCACCTTGCGCGCTCACAGCAGGCACGACGCGCTGCGGCGGTCGCGCACCTGTTACGACCACCTCGCGGGGTCTCTGGGCGTGGCGCTCATGGGCGCCTTCCTCGGCCAGGGGCTGCTGCGGCAGGAGAAGAGCGACTCCGCGTCCGGTTCCCGCCCCGACCAGCCGGCCTCCTTCGGCAGGCAGGCGACGTATCACCTGACGCCCCGAGGGACCGAGCGGTTCACCAGGTTCGGCATCGACGTGGACGAGCTGGTCCAGGGGCGGCGCCCGGTGGTGCGCTACTGCGTCGACTGGAGCGAGCGGCGCCACCATCTCGCCGGTGCGCTGGGAGCCGCGGTGGCCGCCCGGTTCTTCGACCTGGACTGGCTGCGGTACGGCGTCTCGCCGCGCGTGGTCCATCTCACCGACGCCGGCCGGGGCGGGGTGCGGGACGCCTTCGCGATCGAGATCGCCGGCTGAGTCCGGCGCGGCCGGGGTGCCGGGCGCGGAACCCTGTCCTGCGGCGGCCGGCGCACAGTGCACCCGGTGGCGACGCCGTCACAGGACGGTTTCCTATGGTGTCGCCCAGGTGGCCGAAAATCGGCGTTCCGGTCAATGGCGTGCGCCCCGCCCCGGCGTGACCGCGTCGAGATGAGGTGGCCGCAGTGCTCAAGAGCGACGTCCGGCTGGAATGGTTCGTCTCGTTCCTCGCCGTGGTGGACACGGGCAGCTTCGGCGCCGCCGCCGAGGCGACACACCGTTCGCAGCCCCGAGTGAGCATGCACGTCGCCGCGCTGGAGCGGGAGGCGGGGATCGCGCTGTTCGACCGGAGAAAGCGTCCGGTCGCACTGACCGACGCGGGCAGGGCGCTCGCCGAGCACGCCCGCCGCATCCTGGGCGAACTCCATGCGGCGGAGGAGGCCATGGCCGCCCGGCGCGGCAACCGCGCGGGGCGTGGTGACGCTCGGCAGCTACCCCAGTCCCAGCGCGGCCTTCGTCCCCCGCGTGCTCGCCGCGCTCGCCCGGACCGACCCCGACATCCAGGTCATCCTCTCGGACCACTCGATCCCGGTGCTGGACGAGGCGTTCACCGCGGGGAAGATCGACGTCTGCCTGCGTCCCCTCACCCCGCCACCCGTCTCCCAGTCCCTGCGGCACCGCGTGCTGTGGCGTGAGCCGCTGGTGATCGTGCATCCGTTGGGCCATCCGCTCGCCGCGCTCGCCGACCCGCTGCCGGCGGCCGCCGTCGCCGAGTACCCGGTGATCACCATCGGCCGCGCGGAGGACATGGCGTTCGAGTGGTACAAGCTCTTCCGCGACCGCGGACAGGACCTCCAGCCCGTGCACACCACCAACCAGCCCCAGACGGTCATCGGGCTGGTCCGGGAGAACCTGGGCGTCGGCATCGTGAACGCCCTGGCCGCGAACGTCTCGGACACCACGGGTGTCGCGGTGCGCCGGCTGGAGGGCGACTGCGGCCGCAAGGTCGCCGCCTTCTGGGACACCTCCCGCGCCCTGACCCCCGCCGCACGCACCCTCTTCCGTCTCCTGGGCTCCACCACGATCCCGGACGGGACCGAGCCCCCGCCGGCCCAGGACACGGCCGACACCCCCTGAGCCGCCCCCCGTTACCATTTTCATGGCTCCACGATGGGGCCTCCGACTTCGGGTCCGGCATGACTTCCCCCCTTGTCGTTCATGATCCGGGGGGTGGTGTCACCGGCTCCGCAAGGATCGACGGACCCTTGCCGACGTCCAGGCCGAGGCAGACGTCGATGTCGCCGGTGTCGATCACGTGCAGGCTCCTCCATCACGCTTTCGTCCGGCCTTGCCAGGGCACCGAGCCGCCACAGGCTGATGAGGGGCTTGAGCACCGGCTTCACCCGAGCCGGACGAGCTCTCCGTGACGTGGAGCTGACGATGCGGCGGATCGCCGACCTCTGCCCGGGTGAGGCGAAGACCGACGCGAGGGACGCGTTCATCATCGCCGACGCGGCCCGCGCGACGCCCCACACGCTCCGGGCGATCGACGGCGAGGACGAGACGATCGCCGAGCTGGAGATGATCGTCGGCTTCGACGACGACCTGGCCGACGAGGCCCCCGGGGGGGCCACGAACACCGCCCTGCCGGTCGCGCACCCTCCCCGCGCTTCATCAGCAATGCGAATACAGCCATTCGAAACCCGTGCTCAACGCGGGTGACACGCGCACATAGCCTCTTGTCGCAGACGGCCCGAGCCGCTTCCGGGCCGTCCGGCGAAGGACGTCCCCCACCGGCCGAACGGCCGCTTCACCCCATTCACCGTCGTCCCGCCGCCGGTCCGCCCGGCCGTAACGTCCTGGAGTCCACACGCCTTCCACTACGGAGAGTAACGATCTGCATGCTCGTAGAGGTGACCTGACGCCGTCCGGGGGGAGGGCGTTCCGGGGCACCCGCTGGGGAATCATCTCCGTGGTCTTCGCCGGCACCGCCATCAACTACATCGACCGCGCCAACCTCAGCATCGCGCTGCCCTACATGTCGGACGACCTCCACCTGTCGAGCACCGCGTCCGGCGTCCTGCTCGGCGCGTTCTCGCTGACCTATGCGCTGATGCAGTTCCCGGCCGGATGGCTGGTGGACAAGGTGGGACCGCGCAGGCTCTACGGCTACGCGCTGATCGTCTGGTCGGTCATCACCATGCTGGTCGGCGCCGCCACCGGGCTGCTCGTCCTGGTCCTGCTGCGCATGCTGCTGGGCGTCGGGCGAGTCCCCCGCCTACCCGTCCAGTGCGAAGATCGTCTCCCGGTGGTTCCCGCAGAAGGAACGCGGGCTGGCCTCCTCCCTCTTCGACAGCGGGGCCCGCATGGGCAGTGCCGTCTCCCTGCCGCTGATCACGGGGGTCATCGCCCTGCTCGGCTGGCGTGGCGCGTTCGTCGCCGCCGGTGTCGTGGGTGCGCTCTTCGGAGTGTTCTGGCTGCGGTTCGACCGCGACCCCGAGGACCACCCCAAGCTGTCCGCGGAAGAACGCGCCTACATCCAGGCCGACACACCGGCCGACGGCCGGGACGAGCGCGAAGCCCTGCCCTGGCGCGCCCTGTTCGCGCACCGCGCCACCTGGGGCATGATGCTCGGCTTCTTCTGCCTCTCCTTCGTCCTGTACTTCTTCATCACCTGGTTCCCGTCCTACCTGGTCGACGAGCGTGGCTTCGACCTGCTCAAGCTCGGCTTCTTCGGCATGATCCCGGCGCTGTGCGCCATGCCCGCCCAGTGGCTCGGCGGACTCCTCCAGGGCCGTCTGATCGCCCGCGGCCGCAGCGTCTCCTTCGCCCGCAAGGTCCCTCTGGTCAGCGGTCTGCTGGTGGCCTCGGTGATCGTGTTCGCCGGTTCCGCCCCCAACGCGGCCACCGCCCTGATCCTGCTCACCGTCTCCTACTCCGCGCTGACCTTCGCCGCCTCCAGTCTGTGGGCCCTGCCCTCCGACGTGGCGCCCGCCCCGGGCAACGTGGCCTCGCTCGCCGGCATCCAGGGCTTCGGATCCAACTTCGCGGGCTTCCTCAGCCCGATCGTCGTCGGCGCCCTGCTCGACGCGGGCGGAGGCTCGTACGCGGTGCCGCTGACGGTCGCCGGTGTCGTGTCGATCGCGGGCGCCCTCGTCTACGGCCTGGTCATCGGACGCATCGAGCCGCTGGGGAGCGCCAAGTGACCTTCCTCGACGCGCTGACGGACGCGGGCTGCGTGGCGGTGCTGCGCAGCCGGTCCGCCGCCGACGCCGTGACCACCGCTCACGCCCTCGTCGAGGCGGGGATCCGGGCCGTGGAACTCACGTTCTCCGTACCTGACGTCCTCACCGCCGTGGACCGGCTGCGCACCGAGCCGCCCGACGACGTCCTGGTCGGCCTCGGCAGCGTGACCCGGCCCGCCCAGGTCGAGGAGGCGGTGGCCGCGGGTGCCGGTTTCCTGGTCAGCCCGGGGACCACGCCCGAGCTGGGCCGGGCGCTGGCCGACGGTGGCGTGCCCTTCCTGGCGGGGGCGCTGACCCCGGGCGAGGTCATGGCGGCCGCCGCCTACGGACCCGCCGCCGTCAAGCTGTTCCCCGCCTCGGCCTTCGGTCCCGGCTATCTGAAGGCTCTGCGGGGCCCCTTCCCCGGCCTTCCGTTCGTGCCCACCGGGGGCATCGGCCCCGACAACGCCGCCGACTGGATCCGGGCCGGGGCTCCGGCCGTCGGCGCAGGCGGCTCGCTCGCCCCGGCCGACGCCGAGCCCGCCGCTCTCGACCGGGCCCGGGAAACGGCCGCCGCACTGCTGGCCCGGATACGCACCGCACGTACCACCACCCCCACAGGAGCCACCCCGTGAAGGTCGTCATCACCGATTCCGAGTACCCCGACTTCGACATCGAGCGCGCGGTCCTCGAAGAGGCCGGACTGACCGTCGTCCGCGCGCAGGTCCGCAGCCCCGAGGAGGTCACCGAGGCCGCGCGGGGAGCCGACGCGCTCATCGTCCAGTGGGCCACCGTCACCGACGAGGTGTACGAGGCCGCACCCTCCGTGGGCCTGGTCTCCCGCTACGGCGTCGGCGTCGACAACTTCGACGTCGCGGGCGCCGAGAAGCGCGGCATCTGGATCGCCAACGTCCCCGACTACGGCACCCAGGACGTCGCCGCACACGCCTTCGCCGGCGTCATGGCGGGCGCCCGCCACCTCAAGCAGTACGACACGCTCAGCGCCCAGGGCACCTGGGACTACCTGGCCACCGGCTCCGTCCGTCGGCTGTCGTCGCTGACCATCGGCATCCTGGGGCTGGGCCGCATCGGCCGCACCCTGGCCGCCGGGGCGGCACCCTGGTTCGGCACGGTCGTCGCCTACGACCCGGCGCTGTCCGACGAGGCGTGGCCGTCCGGCGTCGAGCGCGTCGGCCTGGACGAGTTGTTCGAGCGGTCCGACATCCTCTCCCTGCACCTGCCGCTCGACGACGGCACCCGGCACATCGCCGACACCCGCCGCCTCGGACTGATGCCCCGCGGCGCGATCCTGGTCAACACCGCACGCGGCGGCCTCGTGGACGAACGGGCACTGCACGCCGCTCTGGAGAGCGGGCACCTCGCGCTCGCCGCGATCGACACCTGGACCGACGAACCGGTGCCCGCCGGCCACCCGCTCGTCGGCCACCCCAAGGTCATCGCCACCCCGCACGCCGCCTGGTGCTCCCAGGAGGCCGAGGAGGAGGTACGGCGCCGCGCCGCCCTCAACGTCGCCACCTGGGTCCGCACCGGCCTGCCGGACCACCCGGTGGTCACCGGTACCCGCACCGCCGCCTGACCGGCGGTCTCCGGCACGGCCCGGCCACGGGCCGCGCCACCCCGTAACCCCCCTGTCCCACCCACACCCCACGCCCCGAGCGAACCTCGGGGCCGGACCGAAGGAGCCCCCATGCCCGCGACCTACCCGCAGCACGTCCTCGACGCCTTCCGCGCCATCACCACCGCCTCCGTCGCCGACGCCGTCGAACAGGTGGGCCTGCGCGGCTACCTCGACGGCGCCATCAAGCCGGTCGTCCCCGGAAAGATCGTCGGTCCCGCGGTCACCGTCCGCGAAGTGCCCGCCGAGGACGCCGAGGCCCCGGTGCACGCGTTGCGTGCCATCGACGAGTCCGAGGCGGGCAGCGTCATCTGCATCGCGGCCGACGGCGCCGACGTCGCCGTCTGGGGTGGTCTGATGACCGCGGGCGCCGTCGCCCACCAGCACGCCGGCGCCGTCCTCGACGCGGGAGTGCGCGACGTCGAGGAGATCAAGCGCGACTTCGGCTTCCCGGTCCAGGCCCGCAGCGCGGTGCCCGCCACCACCCTCGGCCGGATCAAGACCCTCTCCCTCAACGAACCCGTGGTCATGGGCGGTGTGACCGTCGAGCCCGGCGACCTGATCGTCGCCGACAGCGACGGCGTCGTCCGCGTCCCCGCCCGCCACGTCGACGAGGTGCTGCGCATCGCGACCGACATCGAGGAACGCGAGAAGGAGCAGACCAAGCTCATCCTCCAGGCCGGTTCGCTGCGCGAAGGCCTGGCGAAGTACAACCGGATCTGAGGCCATGACCGACACCCCCACCAACCCCGAGACGCGGTCCGCCCCCGCCGCCGACATCCTCGCCCTGGGCGAGCCGATGCTCGAGTTCAACGCCGACGCCGACGGAGCGTTGGAGAACGCCGAGTCCTTCGCGGTCGGGTACGGCGGCGACACCTCCAACTTCCTCGTCGCCGCCGCCCGTTCCGGCGCCCGCACCGGCTATGTGAGCAGAATCGGCGACGACGCCTTCGGCACCGTGCTCACCCGGCTGTGAGAACGCGAGGACGTGGACACCGCTCACGTCGTCCGCGAACCGGACGGCCGTACGGGCCTCTACTTCATCGCCCGCGGCCCGGCCGGACACGGCTTCACCTACTACCGGGCCGGCTCCCCCGCGAGCCGGCTCAGCCCCGCCGACGTGCCCGGACACGCTGTCGCACAGGCCCGGTTGCTGCACGTCACCGGCATCACCCAGGCCATCAGCACCACTGCCTGTGACGCCGCCTTCCACGCCATGGCCGTCGCCCGCGCCCACGGCACCCTCATCACCTACGACCCGAACCACCGCCCCGCGCTCTGGCCCCAGGACCGGGCCCGCGCGGTCATCCTGCGCAGCCTGGAACTGTGCGACATCGCCCTGCCCGACATCGACGAGGGCCGGATGCTGACGGGCGAAGAGAGCCCGGAGGCGGTGCTGCGGGCGCTCGGTGCCCGAGGCCCCCAGGTGATCGTGCTGAAACTGGGGGAGCAGGGTGCGCTGGTCGCCGACCACGGCGACATCACCCACGTCCCGGCCCACCCGGTCACCCCCGTGGACGCCTCGGGCGCGGGCGACACCTTCGACGGGGCCTTCGCCGCCCGTCTGGTCGAGGGCGCCTCGCCGCTGGAGGCCGCCCGGTACGCGGCCGTCGCCGCGGCCCTGACCACCACGGGACACGGCGCCGTCCGGCCGATCCCGGCCCAGCAGGAGGTGCTCCGCCGGATGAGCACCGCGACCTCCGAACACCATGACGGAAAGGCAAGCGCATGAGGCGCCGCACGTTCCTCACCGCCACCACGGTCACCGCGGCCTCCGTGACGGTCGCCGGTCTCGTCGCACCGGCGTACGCCACGGCAGGTCGGGCCACCGGGTACGAGGTCGTCGCCCGCTTCCGGGCGGCGATGCCCACCGGCGTCACCGTCTCCCGCCACGGCCGCATCTTCGTCAACTTCCCCCGCTGGGGTGACGACGTGCCCTTCACCGTGGCCGAGCTGCGCGACGGGAAGGCCGTGGCCTATCCGGACGCCGAGGTGAACCGGGAGGACGCGGCCGACCTGGCCGGGCACTTCCAGTCCGTGCAGAGCGTCGTCGTCGACCCCCTCGACCGGCTGTGGATCCTCGACACCGGCAGCCCGCTGTTCGCCGCCTCCTCCTACGGCGGTCCGAAACTGGTCGCGGTCGATCTGCGCACGAACCGGATCGTCCGCACCATCCTGTTCCCGTCCGACGTGGTGCCGTCCGACAGTTACCCCAACGACGTCCGCTTCGATCTGCGGCGCGGTGCCGCGGGAACGGCGTTCATCACCGACTCCGGCGGCGGCAACGGCATCATCGTCGTCGACCTGGCCACGGGCCGCTCGTGGCGCCGCCTGGCCGGCCACCCCTCCACGCTGCCCGACGAGGACTTCCTGCCGGTCATCGACGGCGAACCCTTCATGAACCGTCCGGCGGGGGCCGCGCCCACGTACTACGAGGTGGGCTCGGACGGTATCGCCATCGACGCCGACGGCGAACGGCTCCACTACTGCCCGCTGTCCAGCCGTCGCCTGCACAGCGTGGCCCTCGACGCGCTCGCCGACCCGGACGCCTCCGACGCGGATGTCGCCGCGACCGTTGTCGACCTGGGCTCCAAGCCCATGGCGGACGGCCTGGAGAGCGACGACAAGGGCCGGATCTACGGCGGCGACCTGGAACACGACGCCTTGTGGCGTCGCAACCCGGACGGCACCTACGACACCCTCGCCCAAGGGCCGGACCTGGTCTGGATCGACACCCTCTCCGTGGCCGCCGACGGTCACCTGTACGCCATCGCCAACCAGCTCAACCGCCAGGCGGACTACCACGAGGGCCGGGATCTGCGCCGCAAGCCCCACCTGCTGGTCCGCGTACCGATCGACGCGGGGCCGGTACGGCTCCGTTGATCCGGCGGCGGTGACGGCGGCCTTCGCCCTCCAGGAGCTGCTCGCCGCGCGCATCGCGCCGGCGGACCGTACGCCCCGGAAGCCCGGCGAGCCCTGCGTACGGCTGCGGTTCCTCCGGGACCGTCACCAGCCGACCGCAGGTTCGCGCCGGGTGCCGGCTCCTCCCGCGCCGCACAACGACCGGGGGCGTGACCCTGACCGGGCATCCTGGGCGATCGGCGGCGCGTGCCGTCTCATTCGCCGGGGCAGGTGCGTGAGGCCACACCGAGCCCAGCCGATCCGTGGTCAGCAACCGTCCCCCGATGGCTGAACAAGAAGCCCGCTACGAGCGATGGAGCTGCGACGACAGCACCCGACTCACACCTGACGAAACGTCAGCAAAGTCAGCATCAGGTCAGCGAAAGGATGCCCGCAGCCGCCTGCATACAGCCACACTTCGGAATGCCGACCACCGGCGCCGGGCATACCGGGCGGTCGGCCGGCAGCCCTGCGGGCGCCTCGGGCCAGGCGGCTCGGTATCTCGGGAACCCACCGCTCACCCACCGGCGATATCGACGTCCGCGCAGGTCAACGCCGGTTCCCCCGGGGTTTCAACGGTACCGTCGGGAGCTCGGGGGCAGGCAGCGGATCCCCGTCGTACCCCTGCACCTCACCGAACCGGGGGCCGCCGAGCTCTGCCATCCAGTCCTGGCGCGCCTGCGCGATCTCCTCCGTCGACCGGGCGATGAAGTTCCACCACATGACGATCTCCTCCTCGAACGGAGGGCCGCCCAGCAGGACGGCGCGGGCCGTGTCGTCGGACTCGTTCGTCAGGGTGAGGTGGGCGGCGCCGGGCTCCAGGTAGCCGAGTTCCGCGGGCCGCAGCGATGTGTCGGCGAAGCGGACCGCCCCGGTGTCGACCAGGAGGCCGTGCTCGAAGGCGGGGTCGACGGGCAGGGTGACCGTGGCGCCCGGCCGCAGGAGGATCTCCGCGCCGAGGAGGGGCGTGAAGGTCCGTACGGGGGAGGTCGTCCCGGCGAGGGTGCCGAGGAAGACGCGGATCTCGGCGCCGTCCAGCCGTACCGGCTCGGGGGCGTGGTGCTGGAAGTCGCGCGCGGTGGCGCGGTGCGCGTCGGGGAGGGCCACCCAGAGCTGGACGCCGTGCAGGACGGTGGTGCCCGGGGTGGAGACCTCGGTGTGGCTGATGCCGTGGCCGCCGGTCATGAGGTTGAGCTCGCCGGGGCGGACGAAGGCGTGGCTGCCGAGGCTGTCGCGGTGTTCGATCTCACCGCTGAACAGCCAGCTCACGGTCTGGAGTCCGGTGTGCGGGTGCGGCGCGACGTCCATGCCGCCGGTGTCGGCGACGTCGTCGGGTCCGTAGTGGTCGGCGAAGCACCAGGCGCCGATCAGGGAACGGGTACGCTGCGGCAGCGTCCGCCGTACGGTCATGGCCCGTGGGCCGCCCAGCGGCACGTCCCGCGGGGTGAGTACCTCGACCTTGCTCACTGCGGGCCACCTCTCGTCGGTTCCATCCCGACCCTCCCAGGAATGTTACATATTCAACTATGACTCGACGGATCTTCATAGACAAGCAGAGCCCCAAGGCCTACCACGCGCTGGTCCAGACATCCGAGGCCGTGCGCGCGACGGCGGCCGACGCGGGCCTGGAGCGCACCGTCGTGGAGCTGGTCAACCTGCGCGTCTCGCAGCTCAACGGCTGCGCGTACTGCCTCGACCTGCACACCGGGGCCGCCCTGCGCGGGGGTGAGACCACGCGCCGGCTGGGGGTGCTCGCGGCGTGGCGGGACACCGACCTGTTCACCCCGCTGGAGCGGGCGGCCCTCGCCCTGGCGGAGGCGACCACCCACCCCTTGGACGCCGCCGCGCAGGAGAGCGCTTACGCCGAGGCCCGGGAGGTCCTCACCGAGGACCAGATCTCGGCGGTGATCTGGGTCGCGGTCACCATCAACGCCTTCAACCGGGTGTCCATCCTGAGCAAGCATCCCGTCCACTGACGGCCGGTCCGCCGGGCACCGACGCCACGGACGGCCTCCTAGACGGAGGTGAGGATCTGCGCTGCCTGTGCCTTGATCAACGTGTTGGTCCAGCGCATCTGGCGCAGAGTCTGCGGGTGGCAGGAGCCGACGAGGTCCAGCAGTTCCTCGTCGCGCAGGGCCTGGGCGGCCTGGGCGAGCATCTCCCAGTGCAGCGAGTTGCGGGCGGCGGCCAGGTGGAGGTCGCGCAGGTCGTGCAGGAGGAGCAGGCCCGTCGTGGGGCGCCGGCCGAGCGCGCCGGCGGTCTTTTCGCGCAGCGCGGCGAGGGCGCCGGGGCCCGGGTCGTCCGGCGGTCCCGGCAGGTCGAGGCCGTGGCGGCGGCCCGTGGCGGCCAGCCGGGCGGTGTGCTCGTGGGACCAGCGGGCGAGGTCCCTGGCGACGTGGTGGACCTCGTGCTCCGCGCGGTGCCGTTCCGCCACGGCCAGCAGGTCCCGCTCCAGGTCGTGTTCGCCCATCGCGTGGGTGGGCGGCGCGTGGTGCGGGATGCGTTCGGGCTCGAGGACAGGCCGGTGTAGTCGCAGGGGCGGCCGGCACTGCACCGCTGCCAGGCCGCGAACGCCGACTCCGGGTCGTGCCAGGTGATCAGCGGGGCGCCGTCCTTGTCGCGGAAGTCCATGCGGGCGGCGTAGGCGAGGAGGATGTCGAGGTCGGCGCGGGCCTCGCCGGGCGGGTCGACGGCCTTCTCCGAGAGGTGGACGGTGCGGTCGGCGTTGGTGAGGGTGCCCGTCTTCTCGCCCCAGGTGGCGGCGGGCAGGACGACGTCCGCGAGCTGCGCGGTCTCGGTGAGGAAGAGGTCCTGGACGACGGTGAACAGCCCTTCCTGGGCGAGGATCGCCCGGATGCGGGACAGTTCCGGCAGGGAGACGGCCGGGTTGGTGCCGGTGATCCACAGGAACCGGATCGAGCCCTGCTCGGCGTTGCGGAAGATCTGCATCGCGTGGGTGGGCGGCGCGTGGTGCGGGATGCGTTCGGGCTCGACGTTCCAGATCCGGGCCAGCTCGGCGACGTGTGCGTCGTTCTGCCAGTTGCGGAAGCCCGGCAGATCTCCGTCGGCGCCGCACTCGCGGGTGTTCTCGGCGCTGGGCTGGCCGTTCATCTGGAGCAGTCCGCAGCCGGGGCGGCCCAGCATGCCCCGGAGCAGGTGCAGGTTGTTGACCTGGACGGCGGCCGCGGTGGCCTGGTGGGACTGGTAGACGCCCTGGAGGACCGTGGACAGCAGCCGCTTCGCGGTGCCTAGGGCCTCCGCCGCCCGTTCGATGTCGGCGGCCGGGACGTCGCAGACGCCGGCGGCCCACTTCGGGGTGCACCGCTCGACGGCGGCGGCCAGCTCGTCGAAGCCGACGGTGTACCGCTCCAGGTAGGCGTGGTCGATCCGGTCGGTGCGGATCAGCTCGTGCAGCAGGGCGTTGAGCAGGGCGACGTTCGTGCCGGGGCGGGGGGCGAGGTGGACGTGGGCGTGGCGGGCGACGTGGGTGCGGCGCGGGTCCACGCACAGCAGCGTGGGCGGTTCGGGGCCGGCGAGCCGGTCCAGGACGCGCGCCCACAGCACCGTCTGCGTCTCGGCCATGTTGTGGCCGAACAGGGCGATGGTGTCGGCGTGGTCGATGTCCTCGTAGGAGCCGGGCTGCCCGTCGCAGCCGAACGTCTCCTTCAGTGCCTCGGCGGCGGTGGCCGTGCACAGGCGGGTGTTGCCGTCGAGGTGGTTGGTCCCGATGCCGGCGCGGGCGAGGACGGCGAGCGTGTAGTACTCCTCCAGGAAGAGCTGCCCGCTGGTGTAGAAACCGAGGGCGCCCGGTCCCCGCTCGTCCAGCAGTGCGCGGGAGCGGGCGGCGATCCGGTCCATCGCGGTGTCCCAGTCGCACTCCACCAGCCGTCCGCCCTCGCGCACCAGCGGCCGGGTCAGCCGGTCCGGGGAGTGGTTGGCCTGCCAGCCGTACAGGTCCTTGGGTCCCAGCCGGCCGTGGTTGACCCGGTCCGCGGCCCTGCCCCGCACGCCGACGATCCGGCCGTCCCGCACGGCGATGTCCATGGCGTCGCCGTTGGAGTGGAGCAGCGATGCGGTGGGCACCCAGCGTTCCACGTCGTCCTCGGTGAGCCCGTCGGCCAGGTGCAGGTCGGTGCGGGCGGGCCACGGCGCGCCGGGTCCGTAGGGCGTCCGGGCGTCGAGGAGTGCGGGGACCCCAGGGGTCCTCGATGCGGTCGGGTCCCTTTTCCACCACGCCACCTCCGCCGGTCGGGCTGCTTTCCCCTGGGTACCCCGTCGCGCCTGTCCCGTGCGCCACGGGTGATCGTCCCCGGCGAGCGCCCCTGGGACCGCCCCCCGTACGGCCCTGGGCGAGCACCCAGCCACGGTCCTCCGGTACGCCCTGGGCGAGCACCCGGCCACGGTCGTCCTGCACGCCCCGGGCGAGCACCCCACCACGGTCGTCCTGCACACCCCGGGCGAGCACCCCACCACGGTCCTCCGGTACGCCCCGGGCAAGCACCCCACCACGGTCGTCCTGCACGCCCCGGGCGAGCACCCCACCACGGTCGTCCTGCACACCCCGGGCGAGCACCCCACCACGGTCGTCCTGCACACCCCGGGCGAGCACCCCACCACGGTCCTCCTGCACGCCCCGGCGAGCACCCCACGCCCCTCCCCCACGCCAGGGCGGGCACCCCGTCGCGGCCGTGCCGACCGTCACAGGTGATCGTCCCGGGCGCGGACACGCCCGCCGCGGTCGCGGCCCCCGCCCCCGCCTTCCGTGCCCCGCCTTCCGTCCCCCGTCCCCCGTCCCGCGTCCCCGAAAGACCTCCCGTACGCCCGGGTGATTGCCCGCCCCGGCCGCCGGTAAGGATCTCCCGGCCCGTGCACCCGTCCGCCCCGCCCCGGAGGCCGTCCATGCCGCACCCTCTCGTCCCGGACGGCCCGGAGGCCGTCAACGCCGATGCCTGGCAGGCCTACGCGGAGCGCCACCTGCGGCGCGGTACGGCCGTCGCGGAGGCGGAGAGGATCGACCGGGGGTTCCCGGGCGCCGGACCCGACGAGGCCTTCCTGGGGGAGCTGAGGGGCCGTCGGGTGCTGGACCTCGGGTGCGGCACGGCCGGGCACGCCGCCCGGCTCGTGCGCGCGTACGGCGCCGAGGTGGACGCCGTCGACCGTGCGCCCGGTCAGATCGAACGGGCCCGGGCCCGCCACGGCGACCTCCCCGGCCTGCGCCTCGTCCACGCGGACGCCGTGGCCCACCTGCACGCCGCCGGCCCGTACGACGTCGTCTACTCCGTCGGCGCCGTGCCGTACATCGATCCGCGCCGTCTGCTGCCCGCGCTGGCGACGGCGCTGGCGCCCGGCGGGACGCTGTGCTTCTCGGTGCCGCACACCGGTGCGCCCGGGACGGACCCCTCGACGGAGCTCGTGGCACGGCCCGGATCCCTGCCGTTGCCGGGCGGCGGCGAGGCACCGGTCCACCGGTGGGAGCCGGCCGCGCAGGTGTGGGAGCGGCTCCTCGCCGACCACGGACTGCGCGTCGAGGAGGTGGTGGAGGTGCCGGCGCCTGATCCGGACCGCCCCGCCTCCCACCGCGTCTTCCGGGCCCGGCGCCCCGCGCGCGTCACCTCCCGCCCGCGCACCGCGCTGCCGCCCGTCGCCCACGCGGCCCTCGGCGTCGGCGCCGTCCTGCACGGCCCGCGCGGGCTGCTGCTGGGCCGCCACCACCGGGGCACCTGGGAGCTGCCCGGCGGCACGGTGGAGCCCGGGGAGTCGCTCCAGGAGGCGGTCGTACGGGAGTTGCGGGAGGAGACCGGGCTGCGGGCGGACCCCTCGGACGTACGGCTGCTGGGCACGCTGCTCGACGACGCCGGCGGTGTCGTCCGGGTGACGGTGGGCGCCGTCGTCACCGACTGGCGGGGCGAACCGGCCGACCAGCCCGGCGAACGCGTCGGCGACTGGCGCTGGTACGCCCTGGACCGGCTGCCGCCGTCCCTGTTCGTGTGCAGCGCCCAGGCCCTCACCGCCTGGCGCCCGGACCTGCCGATCGACCACGCGCCGGCCCACTTCACACCGTACGAGGACCGTTCCTCGCACGAGTGACCGGGCTTCGGTCGCGATCTGCCCCTTCCTCACCCGTTCTCGTGGTGTTCGCGGGACCCGCGAGGGTGCCCTCTGGCGGTCGTGAGAAAGTTGCGGGCCCGAAACCACCCAGGGGGGTCCGTGACACCACATCAGAAACTGCATCAGAGACCGCACCAGAGGCCACATCAGGAACGGTACGGAGCGCGCCGGACGACGCTGACGGTCCTGACGGCGCTCGGCACGCTGGCGGGCGGCCTCCTCGTGGGGGCGACGCCCGCCGGCGCGGCGACCTGGACCACCGTCGCGGCGGGCGTGTCCTACCGCCAGTACGACCTGACGGCCGCGGCCGGCAGCACCCATGTGCACGTGTTGAGCGTCGACCTGACGAACAGCCACGTCCGCCTCGGCCTGCTGCACCCGGGGAAGGTCGCGTCCCGCGCGACGGTCTCCCAGCTGGCCACGGCGCAGAAGGCCGTGGCGGGCGTCAACGGGGACTTCTTCAACATCTCCGAGGTCCAGCACCCCGGTGTCGTCGCGACCGGCGCCTCCGTGGGGCCGGCCGTCGCGGACGGAAAGGCGCTGAAGGGCGCCGTTCCGGACGGCCAGCGGTTCGGGCCCGAACTGCCGCCGGGCACCACCACGAAGAACGTCGTCGGTGTCGGCACCGACGGCAGGGCCCGGCTGGACAGCCTGACCCTGGACGGACGGGTCACCACCGTCGGGCGCCGCCTGCCGCTGGGCGGGCTCAACCAGTACGCCCTGGCGGAGAACTCCATCGGCGCGTACACGTCCGGCTGGGGCAGCGTCTCCCGGCTCCGGGCCACCTGCGGCACGGACACCGAACGGGCCGCCGCGTGCAGCACGAACACCTACGAGGTGACCGTGCGCAACGGCGTGGTGGTGTCGTCGTCGGCGACCCCGGGCAGCGGCACCATCGCGGCGGGCACCACCGTGCTCGTCGGCCGGGAGGCGGGCGCGCAGCGCCTGCGCACGCTCGTCAAGGGGCAGCGGGTGGCGGTGCGGTACGGCCTGACGGCCGCGTCGCGGCGCGCGTACCGCTTCGCCCTCGGCGGCTATCCGGTGCTCTCGGGCGGTCAGGCCCTGGCCGGACTCGACACCCGGACCTCGGCCGTGCGGACGGCCGTGGGCCTGGCGAACGGCGGGCGGCGCGTGCTGCTGTTCGCGGTGGACGGCGCGCCGGCCAACCGCTCGGGGCTGACCATCGCCGAGGTCGCCAAGGCGTTGAAGAGCCTGGGCGCCACCGAGGGCTTCAGCCTGGACGGCGGCGGCTCGACGACGCTCGTCGCCCGGGCTCCGGGCGCCTCCGAGGTCACGGTGCGCAACCACCCCTCCGGTGGTGCGGAGCGTCCCGTGCCGAACGGCATCGGCGTCTTCACGCAGTGACCCCGCACGGCCTCACGGACGCAGGCTGCTGACGATGTCGGCGGTCGCCGTGAGGCCGCTGTGGATGGTGGGGGCCATGCTCGTGCCGGCCAGGAGGAACCCGAGCAGCAGACAGACCAGCGCGTGCGAGACCTTCAGTCCGCCGTTGCGCGTGAAGATCACAGCCAGGGCGAACAACAACACCACCACGGAAAGGGAAACGACCACGTGAACCTCCTCCGCCACGTCCGCTTTCGCGGCATTCGGCCGCAAGTGTGGCGTAGCGGAGGGTTCGTCCGTGCGGCTGGGCCGTGCTCCGAACGAGTGGTGTCGGCCGGGTCGAACAACTCTGCGATTCGGTACGGCTAGTCCGTCCCGTGGGCGTCGAGGAACGCCTCCAGGCCCGCCAGGTCGTCGGTGTTGAGGTGGTCGACGCCGGCGGCGAGCAGTTCGCCCCAGAGCGCGTCCCGGGCGGGTCCGGGCACGTCCGGGGTGGCCCAGAACCGCACCCGCTGCCCGCGCTCGTGGGCCGCGCCGACGATCGTGCGCAGCTTGAGCCGTTCGGCGTCGGGGAAGGAACCGACGCCCTGCCAGGTGAAGTGCGAGGTCCAGTTGTCGCTGATCAGCGCGGCGAAGGAGGCCTCGGTGCTGCCGAGATCGGTGAGGCGGCCGTCGTAGAAGGCGCGGCGCACGGTCTGCGCCGCCAGGGGCGTGCGGGCCGCGCGGTCGCCCGAGACGACGGCGGTGACCGGCCCCCGGCGCACCCGGCCGTGGGTGTACGTGGTGAACAGCTGCCGGTAGCGGCTCAGTTGGCGGTCGAGTTCGAGGTACGTGGACGCGCCCTCGGTCTTGAGGTCGATCAGCAGTTGCAGCGGGGTGCGCGCACCGCGGTACACCGAGCCGTGGTGGGCGCGTACCCGGGCGGCGAGCGGGGCGAGGTAGAGGGACTCCAGGGTGCGCGCCGGGTCGAGGTCCACGGCGTCGTGGGCGACCAGGAGTTGGCCGTCGACGAGGAAGACGTCGGCCTCGACGCTGCCGAAGCGGTGGTCGAGGGCGTCCAGGAGGGGGCGCGGGTGCTCGTAGTCGTTGTGGGCGTGGGCGCGCCACAACGGGCGGACGGGCGGCGTGCGTTCGGCCGCCAGCGCCTGGCCGGCGGGCAGGGCGACCGCTCCGGCGAGGGCGGCGCCGAGGGTGCTGAGGGCTCTGCGACGGGTGGTGAGGGGCATGGCTCCTGCCTCCCTGGGATGCCGTACGGGACCTCAGGGAGTATCACGCGCCAGGACCCTCGATGGGCCTGTACACGACAGGAGTTGGCCGGACCGCCGCCGGTCGTTCACCGGGCACGGGGAAGGCCCGCCCAAGCAAGGGCGGGCCTTCCCGGTGCGCCGGCCGTCGGATGTCAGGGGGCGCGGAGGTCGACCAGTTCGGCCAGGGCCTCCCGGTGGGCGCCGGCCGTGCCGTACGCGATCGCGTCGGCCTTGGCCCGCTTCAGGTAGAGGTGGACGGGGTGCTCCCACGTCATGCCGATGCCGCCGTGCAGTTGGAGGGCCTCCTCGGCGGCACGGACGGCGACGGGGGCCGCGTAGGCCTGCGCGACGGCGACGGCCACGTCGGTGTCCTCGCCGGTGGTGAGCGCGTCGGCCGCGGCCCGGGCGGCGGCCCGGAGGCTGACGGTCTCCAGCCACAGCCGGGCGAGCCGGTGCTTGAGCGCCTGGAAGCCGCCGACGGGCCGGTTGAACTGGGTGCGCTCCTTCAGGTAGCGCACGGTCTCCGCCAACGCCCACTCCGCGACGCCGAGTTGCTCGGAGGCGAGCAGCCCGGCGGCGGCCCGCAGGGCGCGGCGGACGGCGGGTGCGGCATCGCCGAGCCGACGGCCGGACGCCCCGGCGAGGGTCACGGTGGCCACCGGCCGGGTCAGGTCCAGGGCCGTCCGCGCGGTGATCGTGGCCGCGGAGGCGGCGACCGCGTAGAGCCCGCCGTCGTCCGCGGGCACGAGCAGCACGTCGGCGACCGCGGCGTCCGCGATGCCGGTCAGCTCACCGTGCAGACGGCCGCCTTCGAGCCGTACGGTCGGGAAGCCGGCGCCGGGGGCGGTGTGCAGCCCGACCGCGAGCGCCCCGATCGCCGTGGCGGACGCCAGCTCGGTGAGCAGGTCGTCGGCCCCGCACTCCAGCAGCGCCTCGGTGGCGACGACGGCGCTCGTCAGATACGGCACGGGAGCCACCGCACGCCCGAGCTCCTCCAGGACGACGGCGACCTCGCGGTGGGTGGCGCCCTGACCGTCCAGCTCCTCGGGGACGAGCAGGCCCGCGAGGCCCATCCCCCCGGCGAGCGCCTTCCACAGCGCCACGTCGTGCGGGGCGTCCGACTCCGTCCGGGCGATCACGCCCGGCGCGTCGCAGTGGTCGGCGAGCAGGCCCCGGACGGCGGCGCGGAGGGCCTGTTCCTCCTCCGAGTACAGCAGGTCGGGCTGTGCGCTCATCGGGCCAGGTCCTTCCAGGCGACGTCCTTGTCGGTGCGCGGCTCGGCGGGCAGGCCCAGGACGCGCTCGGCGACGATGTTCAGCAGGACCTCGCTGGTCCCGCCCTCGATGCTGTTGCCCTTGGAACGCAGGTAGCGGTAGCCGGCCTCGCGTCCGGTGAAGTCGACGTGTTCCGGGCGGCGCATGGTCCAGTCGTCGTACAGCAGGCCCTCCTCGCCGAGGAGTTCGACCTCCAGGCCGCTGATCTCCTGGTTGAGGCGGGCGAAGGCGAGTTTCATGCCGGCGCCCTCGGGGCCGGGCTGGCCGGCGACGAGCTGCTGGCGCAGCCGCTCGCCGGTGAGGCGGGCGACCTCGGCCTCCACCCACAGGGTGAGCAGCCGCTGGTGCAGGTCGTGGGTGCGCAGCTCGGGGCGTGCGCGCCAGGTCCTGGAGACCGGGCCGATCATGCCACCCTCGCGGGGCAGCCGCATACCGCCGATGGCGACGCGTTCGTTGTTCAGCGTGGTCTGCGCGACCCGCCAGCCGTCGCCGACCTCGCCGAGGCGGTGGGAGTCGGGGAGGCGGACGCCGGTGAGGAAGACCTCGTTGAACTCGGCCTCGCCGGTGATCTGGCGCAGCGGCCGGACCTCGACGCCGGGGTCGGTCATGTCGCAGACGAAGTACGTGATGCCCCGGTGCTTGGGCACGTCCGGGTCGGTGCGGGCGATGAGGATGGCCCAGCGGGCGAGGTGGGCGCTGGACGTCCACACCTTCTGCCCGTCGACCACCCAGGTGTCGCCCTCGCGGACGGCGCGGGTGCCGAGCGCGGCCAGGTCCGACCCGGCGCCGGGCTCGCTGAACAGCTGGCACCACACCTCCTCGCCGGTCCACAGGGGCCGCAGGAAGCGCCGCTTCTGCTCCTCGGTGCCGTACGCGAGGATCGTGGGCGCGGCCATCCCCAGGCCGATGCCGATGCGCCGGGGGTCGTTGTCGGGGGCGCCCGCGGCCTCCAGCGCGGTGTCCACCACGGCCTGGAGGGACCGCGGGGCGCCGAGTCCGCCGAGTCCCTCCGGGAAGTGCACCCACGCCAGCCCGGCGTCGAAGCGGGCCCGCAGGAAGGCGAGGCGGTCGGTGCCGGCCGGGGGGTGAGCCGCCAGGAACTCCCGGGTGCGGCGCTCGAGTTCGGCTGCGTCGGTCATGCGGCCGCTCCGTTCCGCGGGACGACGGCGACCCGGCCGGTGGTGACGCCGTCGGCGACCCGCTGGACGGCGGCGGCGGCGTCCTCCAGCGGCACCCGCTCGCTGACCAGCGGCTTGATCGCGCCCCGGGCGGCCAGGTCGGTGAGCTGCTCGTGGCAGTGCTGGACCAGCTTGGGGTTGCGGGTGTTGTACAGGCCCCAGTGCAGGCCGAGGATCGAGTAGTTCTTGATCAGGGCGTGGTTCAGCGCGGGATTCGGGATGGTGCCGCTCGCGAAGCCCACGACGACGATCCGGCCCTCGAAGGCGACGGTCTTGGCCGACTGGGCGTAGGCCTGGCCGCCGACCGGGTCGTAGATCACGTCGGCGCCGCGCCCGGCGGTGGCCTCCTTCACGGCGGCGACGACGTCCTCGCTCCGCCGGTCGACCACCACGTCGCAGCCCAGCTCCCGGGCGACGGCCGCCTTGTCGGCGCCGCCGACGACGCCGATCACGGTGGCGCCGGCCGCCTTGCCGAGCTGGACGGCGGCGCTGCCGACGCCTCCGGCGGCGGCGTGGACCAGCAGCGTCTCGCCCGCTTCGAGGCCGGCCCGGCGGTGCAGGGCGAACCAGCCCGTCTGGTAGCCGATGTGCAGCGCGGCGGTCTCGGCGTCGTCCAGCGCGTCGGGGGCGGGCAGGACGGCGGCGGCGTCCGCGACGGCGTACTCGGCGAATCCGCCGTGCGGCAGCGCGGGGGTGGCGAGCACCCGGCGGCCGTCCTCGGTCTCGCCGCAGATCTCCACCCCGGGCGTGAACGGCAGCGGCGGCCGCACCTGGTAGTGGCCCCGGCACATCAGCGCGTCCGGGAAGTTGACGTTCGCGGCGCGCACCCGGAGCAGGACCTGGCCGTCGCCGGGGGCGGGCCGCTCGACCTGCCGGAGCCGCATCACCTCGCTCGGCTCGCCGTTCTCGTGCACCTGCCATGCCTGCATGCGGGGCCTCCAGGGGACTGCTGCGTCCGACCGGCTCTCCGACCGGGTCGAGGAGCATACTAAGCGGTCGCTTGCCGTGGGGGAACCCATGACGCTCCTCACGACCGCTTGGGGCGCGCCCGCACGTGCATGCGTTCCCCCTGCGGTCCGAACAGGCTCAGGAACTCCGCCGGTCCCTCCCCCGTCGACCCGAACCAGTGCGGCACCCGGGTGTCGAACTCGACGGCCTCCCCCGCGGGCAGCACCAGGTCGTGATCGCCGAGGACCAGCCGCAACCGCCCGGACAGCACGTACAGCCACTCGTACCCCTCGTGGGTGCGTGGCTCCGGCTCGTCCGTGCGCGGCGGGACCAGCACCTTGAAGGCCTGGAGGCCGCCGGGCTGGCGGGTCAGCGGCCAGTACGTGCGCCCGTGCCGCACGACCGGCTGGGCCCGCACCCGGGGATCACGCACCGACGGCGCGCCCACGAGTTCGTCCAGTGCCACCTCGTGGGCCCGGGCGATCGGCAGCAGCAGTTCCAGGCTGGGCTTGCGCAGGCCCGACTCCAGCCGGGAGAGCGTGCTCACCGAGATGCCGGTCGCCTCGGACAGTCCGCCCAGCGTCGCGCCCCGCTCCTTGCGGATCCGCCGCAGCCGCGGGCCGACCTCCGCGAGTACCTCTTCCACGCCGTCGTCACTCATGAGTCCATTGCAGTTTCGGCAAATGAGTTTGTCAACACGGCAGTGAACGGGTGACCGTGTCCGTGGAGGTGGTCACTCATGACCGAGGACTACGAAGTGATCGTGATCGGCGGTGGCGCGGCGGGTCTGTCCGCCGCCCTCGTCCTGGGCCGGGCCCGGCGCCGGACGCTGGTCGTGGACGCGGGCGAGCCGCGCAACGCGCCCGCCGCCCACATGCAGGGCTACCTGTCGCGGGACGGTATGCCGCCCGCCGAGTTCCTGGCGGCCGGCCGCGAGGAGATCGCCCGGTACGGCGTGGAGCTGGTCCGGGACCGGGCGGTGGACGCCGAGCGGGGCGAGGACTTCGCCGTGCGGCTCGCCGGGGGCACCCCCTCCGGGGGAGGGCGGACCGTGCGGGCCCGCGCCCTCGTGGTCGCCACCGGCCTGAAGGACGAACTGCCCCCGGTCGAGGGCGTCGCCGCCCGCTTCGGCAGGGACGTGCTGCACTGCCCGTACTGCCACGGCTGGGAGGTGCGCGACCAGGCGTTCGGGGTGCTCGCGACGAGCCCGCTGAGCGTCCACCAGGCGCTGATGGTGACCCAGTGGTCGAAGGACGTGACGTTGTTCCTGCACTCGGTCGACCAGCGGGAGCTGTCCGATGAGGACCTGCGCCGGCTGGCCGCGGCCGGCGTGCGGGTGGTGCCGGGCGAGGTGGCCGGGCTGGTCGTGGAGGACGACCGGCTCACCGGCGTCCGGCTCACCGCCGGCGAAGTCCACGCGCGGGAGATTCTGTTCGTCGCGCCCCGGGCCGTCCCGCGGACCGACCTGCTGCGACGGCTGGGCGCCGAGACGACCGAGACGCCCTTCGGCACCTACCCGGTGGTCGACGCCCGGGGCCTGACGACCGTGCCGGGCCTGTGGGCGGTCGGCAACGCCGCCGGCTTCGCCGAACAGGTGGTGAACGCGGCCAGCCGCGGCTACCGGGCCGGCGCCGCGATCAACGGGGAACTGCTGCTGGCGGACCTCGACCGGGCCGTCGCGACGCCGCGGACGTAGTCGCGTCCGCACCCGCCCCGACGCCGCGGGTGCAGCGGCGACGCGGCCGCCCCGGCGCTGCGGCTGCCGTCCCCGCCGCACCCTCCCCCGACGCAGCGGGCGGAACCGCCGCCGCACCCACCGCGACACAGCGGGGACAGCGGCGACGCGGCCGCCCGGGCGCTGCCGGGGGCAACGGGGACGCGGCCGCCCGGACGCTGCCGGGGGGCAACGGCGACGCGGCCGCCCCGACGCCGCGGGTGCCGTCCCCGCCGCACCCACCCCGACACAGCGGGGACAGCGGCGACGCGGCCGCCCGGACGCTGTGCCGGGGGCAACCGGGACGCGACCGCCCCGACGCTGCGGCTGCCGTCCCCGCCGCACCCACCCCGACGCAGCGGGCGGAACCGCCGCCGCACCCACCCCGACACAGCGGGGACAGCGGCGACGCGGCCGCCCGGACGCTGTGCCGGGGGCAACGGGGACGCGACCGCCCCGGTGCTGCGGGTGTAGCGGGGACGCGGCCGGTGCACCATGGCTGCATGCTGCTGACCCGGCTCGCCGACGTGTCCCGGGAGGTCGCCGCCGCCTCGGCGCGCTCCCGCAAGATCGCTCTGCTCGCCGAGCTCTTCCGGGACGCGGAGGCCGCGGACGTGCCGATCGTCATCCCCTACCTGGCCGGACGGCTTCCCCAGGGCCGGCTGGGCGTCGGCTGGAAGGTGCTGGGCCGCCCGGTCGCCCCGGCCGTCGAACCGACCCTGACCGTGCGCGAGGTGGACGCCCGGCTCGATGAGCTCGGCACGGTGGCCGGACCCGGTGCGCAGGCCGAACGGGTCCGGCTGGTCGGGGAGCTGATGGGCGCGGCCACCGAGCGGGAGCAGCGCTTCCTGCTCGGGCTGCTCACCGGCGAGGTCCGGCAGGGCGCGCTGGACGCGGTCGCGGTGGAGGGGCTGGCACAGGCCACCGGGGCGTCCCCGCCCGAGGTGCGGCGGGCGGTGATGCTGGCGGGCTCGTTGCAGACGGTGGCACAGGCGCTGCTCACGGACGGTCCGGCGGCGCTGGAGCGGTTCCGGTTGACGGTGGGCCGCCCGGTCCTGCCGATGCTGGCCCACTCGGCGTCCTCGGTGACCGAGGCGGTCGGGAAGCTCGGCGCCTGCGCGGTCGAGGAGAAGCTGGACGGCATCCGCGTCCAGGTCCACCGCGACGGCGACAGCGTGCGGGTCCACACCCGCACCCTCGACGACATCACCGACCGCCTGCCCGAACTGACCGCGGCGGCACGGGAGCTGCGCGGGGAGCGGTTCATCCTGGACGGCGAGGTCATCGCCCTCGACGGCGCCGGCCGGCCGCGCTCCTTCCAGGAGACCGCCGGCCGCGTCGGCTCCCGCGTGGACGTGGCGACGGCGGCCCGGGAGGTCCCCGTCTCCCCCGTCTTCTTCGACGCGCTGTCCGTGGACGGCCGGGACCTGCTCGACCTGCCGTTCACCGAACGCCACGCGGAACTGGCCCGGCTGGTGCCCGAGCCGATGCGGGTGCGGCGCACGGTCGTGTCCGGCGTCCAGGACACGGCGGCGGCCGAGGAGTTCCTCGAGGAGACCCTGCGGCGCGGTCACGAGGGCGTCGTCGTCAAGGCCCTCGACGCGCCCTACAGCGCCGGCCGGCGCGGCGCGTCCTGGCTGAAGGTGAAGCCCGTGCACACCCTTGACCTGGTGGTCCTGGCCGCCGAGTGGGGCCATGGACGGCGCACCGGCAAGCTCTCCAACCTGCATCTCGGCGCCCGCACCGCCGACGGCGGCTTCGCCATGCTCGGCAAGACCTTCAAGGGCATGACGGACGCGATGCTCACCTGGCAGACCGGGCACCTGAGGGAGCTGGCCGTCCAGGAGCACGGCTGGGGACTGACCGTACGCCCCGCCCTCGTCGTGGAGATCGCCTACGACGGCCTCCAGCGCTCCACCCGCTACCCGGCCGGCGTCACCCTGCGCTTCGCCCGGGTGCTGCGCTACCGCGAGGACAAGCGGCCCGAGGAGGCCGACACCGTCGAGACCCTGCTCGCCGCGCACCCCGGGGTGCGTCCGTGACGGCGCGGCGCAGCGCGGGCCTGCTGCTGTTCCGGCGCACCGATGGCGGCGTGGAGGTGCTGCTGGGGCACATGGGCGGCCCGTTCTGGGTGCGCCGGGAGGCCGGGGCGTGGACCGTGCCCAAGGGCGAGTACGAGCCCGGCGAGCCCGCCTGGGAGGCCGCCCGCCGCGAGTTCCGGGAGGAACTGGGCGTCGCGCCGCCCGACGGGGAGGCGGTCGGACTCGGTGAGGTCCGGCAGACGAACGGCAAGATCGTCACGGTCTGGGCGGTCGAGGCGGACCTCGATCCGGCGGCGGTCGAACCCGGCACGTTCGTCATGGAGTGGCCGCCGCGGTCCGGGCGGATGCGGGAGTTCCCCGAGCTGGACCGGGTCGCCTGGTACGGCCTGGACCGGGCGCGCGAGGTGATCGTCAGGGCGCAGTCCGCGTTTCTGGACCGGCTGGCGGAGCACTCGGGCTGAGAGCGCACGCGTTGCGGGGCCCGGCGCGCCGCGCGAAGGTCGTAGCACAGTCGGTTTCCAGGAGGTCGGTCATGCCCATCGCGACGGTGAACCCGGCGAACGGCGAGACGCTCAAGACGTACGAGGCCATGGGCGAGGAGGAGCTCGAACGCCGGCTCCAGCTCGCGCAGGCCACGTTCCGCACGTACCGCACGTCGGCGCCCGCCGAGCGGGCCCGGCTGATGGAGCAGGCCGCCGGCCTGCTCGACGAGGACGCGCCGGAGATCGCCCGGGTGATGACCACCGAGATGGGCAAGCCGGTCAAGCAGGCGCGGGCCGAGGCCGCGAAGTGCGCGCGGGCGATGCGCTGGTACGCCGGGCACGCGGAGGCGCTGCTCGCCGACGAGGAGCCGGCCGAGGCCGACGTGAAGGACTCCGGCGCCTCCCGCGCCCTGGTCCGCTACCGGCCGCTGGGCCCGGTCCTGGCGGTGATGCCGTGGAACTTCCCGCTGTGGCAGGTGGTCCGGTTCGCCGCGCCGGCGCTGATGGCCGGCAACGTGGGTCTGCTCAAGCACGCCTCGAACGTCCCGCAGACCGCCCTCTACCTGGAGGACCTGTTCCACCGGGCCGGCTTCACGGAGGGCTGTTTCCAGACCCTGCTGATCGGCTCCGGCGCGGTCGACGAGATCCTGCGCGACGAGCGGGTCAAGGCCGCGACCCTGACCGGCAGCGAGCCGGCCGGACGCGCGGTCGCCTCCACCGCCGGCGAGATGGTCAAGAAGACGGTGCTGGAGCTGGGCGGCAGCGACCCGTTCGTCGTGATGCCGTCCGCGGACGTCGACCGGGCCGCCGAGGTCGCGGTGACGGCGCGGGTGCAGAACAACGGGCAGTCGTGCATCGCCGCCAAGCGGTTCGTCGTCCACACGGACGTGTACGACCGTTTCGCCGAGCGCTTCACCGAAGGGATGAAGGCGCTGAAGGTCGGGGACCCGCTGGAGGAGGACACCGAGGTCGGCCCGCTGGCGAGCGAGCGGGGGCGCGCCGACCTGGAGGAGCTGGTGGACGACGCGCGGCGCGGCGGCGCCGGCGTGCTGTGCGGTGGGGAACGCCCGGAGGGGCCCGGCTGGTACTACCCGCCGACCGTCCTGGCCGGCGTCACCCGTGAGATGCGGATCCACCGCGAGGAGGCGTTCGGGCCGGTCGCGACGCTGTACCGGGCCGCCGACCTGGACGAGGCGGTCCTCATCGCCAACGACAGCCCGTTCGGCCTGAGCTCCAACGTCTGGACGCGCGACGAGGCCGAGGTCGACCGTTTCGTCCGGGATCTGGAGGCGGGCGGGGTGTACGTCAACGGCATGACGGCGTCCCACCCGGCGTTCCCGTTCGGCGGGGTCAAGCGGTCGGGTTACGGGCGTGAGCTGTCCGGGCACGGAATCCGCGAGTTCTGCAACATCACCACGGTTTGGCACGGTGCGTGACCGTCGCGCGGCTACGATCCCGGGTGTGAACCGCGAAGTGACTCTGCCGCTGATCGTCGACGACCGCGGGACCCTCCAGGTGTCCGCGGCCGACGTGAGCAAGCTGCTGCGGACGCTGGGCGGCCGGTGGCTGCATCTCGTCGAGGCGGGCGCGGAGGGGCTGGACGAGGACACCGTCGCCGCGCTGACCATCGAGCTGGCGAAGCTGGCGGATCGCATCGACGTGGCGTGCATCGCGCACAGCAGCGGGAGCACTCCGTAGGGGGCGGTGTGTTGCCGGGTGCGGGTGCGTCGTGGCTTGTCGCGCCCACGCGGCGGAGCCTCACGTCGGCACGGCCCCGCGCCCCTGAGGCATGCTGTTCCGCCGTTCGCCTCGAAGGCGCCGCCGACCGCACCCACCCAGGGGCGCGGGGGAACTGCGCGATCGGCCACGACGCACCCGCGGACCGCATCGCGCAGCTCCCCGCAGGGCGCTACCGGATCGGCATCCCGGACAGCGTCCGGGCGATGACGAGCCGCTGGATCTCGCTGGTCCCCTCGAAGATGGTGTAGATCGCGCTGTCGCGGTGCATGCGCTCCACCGGGTACTCCCGGGTGTAGCCGTTGCCGCCGAGGATCTGGACGGCCTGCGCCGTCACCTTCTTGGCCGTCTCGCTCGCGAACAGCTTGGACATCGAGCCCTCGGCCGCGGTGAACGGCTTGCCGTTGATCGCCATCCAGGAGGCGCGCCAGACGAGGAGCCGGGCCGCGTCGACGGAGGTCCGCATGTCGGCGAGCTGGAAGGCGACCCCCTGGTTGTCGATGATCGGGCGGCCGAACTGCTCGCGCGTCATGGCGTAGTCGAGGGCGACCTCGTAGGCGGCGCGGGCCGTGCCGACGGCCATCGCGCCGACCGCCGGCCGTGAGGCCTCGAAGGTGGCCATCGCCGCGTTCTTCACCCGCTCGCCGGACTTGGCCCGCTCACGGGCCCGCGCGAGGCGCTCGTCCAGCTTCTCCTTGCCGCCGAGCAGGCAGGAGCCGGGGACGCGCACCTGGTCGAGGACGACCTCGGCGGTGTGCGAGGCGCGGATGCCGTGCTTCTTGAACTTCTGGCCCTGGGAGAGGCCGGGCGTGCCGGGCGGGACGATGAAGGACGCGTGGCCCTTGGAGCCGAGCTCCGGGTCGACGACCGCGACGACCACGTGGACGTTGGCGATGCCGCCGTTGGTCGCCCACGTCTTGGTGCCGTTGATCACCCACTCGTCCTTGGCCTCGTCGTACACGGCCCGGGTGCGCAGGGAGGCGACGTCGGAGCCGGCGTCGGGCTCGGAGGAGCAGAAGGCGGCGACCTTGACGTCATTGGCGTCGCCGTACATCTGGGGGATCCAGGTGCCGATCTGCTCCTCGGTGCCGTTGGCGAGGACGCCCACGGCGGCGAGGCCGGTGCCGACGATGGACAGGGCGATGCCGGCGTCGCCCCAGAAGAGCTCCTCCATCGCCATCGGGATGCCGAGGCCGGTCGGGTCGAAGTACTGCTGGGCGTAGAAGTCGAGGGAGTAGATGCCGACCTTGGCGGCCTCCTGGATGACCGGCCAGGGAGTCTCCTCACGCTCGTCCCATTCGGCGGCCGCGGGCCGGATGACGTCGGCGGCGAAGCCGTGCAGCCAGTCCCGTACCTCCTTCTGTTCGTCGTTGAGCTCCATGGTGAACTCGGCCATGTCCCCTCCAGCGGCGGGCGGTGCTTGTTACTACCGGTAACCAAAGTCTGTTACCCGTCGGTAGGAAAAGTCAACTCCCGATGACACCTCGGCAGACCCATTCGATGTCAGGCTGTTGTCAGGTGTTAGTTTGCGCAGGCGTCACCGAATCAGCACAGGTGGGGAGAGCACATGGACACCACGCAGCGGACCGAGCAGCAGCGGTCCGCCGACCGCCGACGGCGCGAGCTGCTGGAGGCCGCGGACAGAGTGGTGCTCCGGGACGGCCCCCAGGCCTCGATGAACGCCATCGCCGCCGAGGCCGGCATCACCAAGCCGATCCTGTACCGGCACTTCGGGGACAAGGGCGGCCTGTACGCCGCCCTCGCCACCCGGCACACGGACGCGCTGCTGGACTCCCTGCGGGCGGCGCTGGACGCCCCGGCCGAGCGGCGGGAGCGGGTCGAGGCCACGCTGGACACCTACCTCGCGGCGATCGAGGCCCGCCCCCAGGTGTACCGGTTCCTGATGCATCCGGCGGAGGGGTCGCCCGGCGACCAGGGCTTCGACGTCGGCAAGCACTCGGCCCCGCTGCTGCGGCGGATGGGCGAGGAACTGGCCCAGGTCATCGGGGACCGGCTGGACCTCGGGCCCGGGAGCCAGCAGCTCGCCCGGGTGTGGGGGCACGGCATCGTCGGGATGATGCACGCGGCCGGCGACTGGTGGCTGGGCGAACGGCCCTGCTCCCGCGCCGAGCTGGTGCGGAGCCTGGCGGACCTGCTGTGGGGACGGCTCGCGGCCGCGGGGGACCGGATCGGAGGCCCGGGGTTCTGACGGTGCCCGCGCCGCGGAACGGCCGGGGAGGCGCCGGCAGAACCGGCGCGGACGGGAGGACGCCGACGGAACCCGGGCGCGAACGGAGGCGCGACGACCGGGCCTAAGCCGATCCGGCGCCCCCGTGCCAGGAGGCCCGCGCCGCCTGCCGCATCAGTCTGCGCCGGCGCCAGCCGGTCAGGTGGTCCGCGTAGACGCGGCCCTCCAGGTGATCGAACTCGTGCTGGAGGCACCGGGCGAAGAAGCCCGTGCCGTGGACCGTCACCGGCTCCCCCGTCACGGTCACGCCCTCGACCACCGCGTGGTCGTACCGTTCCGTCCCCGCCTCCAGGCCCGGCAGGGACAGACAGCCCTCCGGGCCCCGGACCACCACCCCGTCGGCCTCCACCAGACGCGGGTTCACCACATGCCCCAGGTGGCGGACCTCCTCGTCGTCGGGGCAGTCGTAGACGAACACCCGCAGGGACTCCCCCACCTGGTTCGCGGCGAGGCCGACGCCCTGGGCCGCGTACATCGTGGCGAACATGTCCTCCACCAGACGGGCGAGCTCCGGGCCGAAGCCGGTGACCGCGTGACAGGGTTCCCGCAGGACGGGGTCGCCGAGCAGGGTGAGGGGCCGGACCCGCCCGTGGGCGCCCGGGATGGAGCCGTTTCGCATGGCGGCAAGGGTACGGTCCTTTCTGACACGGGCATGCCGCGCACGGGGTCGGCCGGTGCCGGGATTCGGGAGTGCGAATGGATCTCGATAGGCTGACCACCCACCACGTTGCCGTCAGGCTTCAGGCGCGGCGCGTACGCAAGGAGGATCGAGAACTGATGGCAGGCAACTCGGACCCGCTCACGCCACGGGCCAAGCTGGCCGTGACCGCGGGCAAGGCGGTCGCGGCGGCATCACGCGCCGCGGGGCGCGGCAGCGGTTCGGTGATCGGCGGCCGGGTGGCGCTGAAACTCGACCCCGACCTCCTCGCCCGGCTCGCACAGAACCTGGACGTCGTCCTCGTCTCGGCGACCAACGGCAAGACCACCACCACCCGGCTGATCGCGGAGGCGCTGCGGGCCGCGGGCCAGGTCGTGTCCAACGCGCTCGGCGCCAACATGCCCGCGGGCATCACCTCGGCGCTGGCGGGCGGCTCGGACGCCAAGTTCGGCGTGATCGAGGTCGACGAGAAGTACCTCGCGGGCGTGGCCCGGGACACCGCGCCCAAGTGCATCGCGCTGCTCAACCTCTCCCGCGACCAGCTCGACCGCGCCGCCGAGACCCGGATGCTCGCGGAGAACTGGCGCGAGGGGCTGGCCGGCTCCAAGGCCGTCGTCGTGGCGAACGCCGACGACCCGCTGGTGGTGTGGGCCGCGTCCTCCTCCCCCAACGTGGTCTGGGTCGCCGCGGGGCAGATGTGGAAGGACGACGCCTGGTCCTGCCCCTCCTGCGGCGGTGTGATGCAGCGCCCGGGGGACGACTGGTTCTGCGGCGAGTGCGGCTTCCGCCGGCCGACCCCGAGCTGGGTGCTCTCCGGCGACCACGTGCTCGACCCGCACGGCTCCGCCTGGCCGATCCACCTCCAGCTGCCGGGCCGCGCCAACAAGGCCAACGCCGCTTCCTCGGCCGCCGTGGCCGCCGTCTTCGGGGTGCCGCCGCAGGTGGCCCTGGAGCGCATGTACCAGGTGCAGGCCGTCGCCGGACGCTACGACGTCGTCCAGTTCATGGAGCGCGACCTGCGGCTGCTGCTGGCGAAGAACCCCGCGGGCTGGCTCGAGACGTTCAGCCTGATCGACCCGCCGCCCACCCCGGTCATCCTGTCGGTGAACGCGCGCGGCGCCGACGGCACCGACACCTCCTGGCTGTGGGACGTCGACTACACCCGCCTCACCGGCCACCCGATCTTCGTCCTCGGCGACCGCAAGCTGGACCTCGCGGTGCGGCTGGAGGTGGCCAACCAGCACTTCCAGGTGTGCGACAGCATCGACCAGGCGGTGCAGCTGGCGCCGCCCGGCCGGATCGAGGTCATCGCGAACTACACCGCCTTCCAGGACCTGCGCCGCCGCGTCGGCAACTGAGACGAGGAACCATCACGTGATGAGCGACAACCAACTGCGCGTCGTCTGGGTCTACCCGGACCTGCTCAGCACCTACGGCGACCAGGGCAACGCCCTGGTCGTGGAGCGCCGGGCGCGGCAGCGCGGCCTCGACGTGGCGCGTCTCGACGTCCGCAGCGACCAGCCGATCCCGACCTCCGGCGACATCTACCTCATCGGCGGCGGCGAGGACCGGCCGCAGCGGCTCGCGGCCGAGCGGCTGCGCCGCGACGGGCACCTGTACCAGGCGGTGAACAACGGCGCGATCGTGTTCGCGGTCTGCGCCGGCTACCAGATCCTGGGCCACGAGTTCGTCAATGACCTCGGGCAGCGCGAGCCGGGCCTCGGCCTGCTCGACGTCACCACGGTGCGCGGCCAGGGCGAGCGGTGCGTCGGCGACGTCCTCGCCGACATCGACCCGCGCCTGGGCCTGCCGCCGCTGACCGGCTTCGAGAACCACCAGGGCGTCACCCACCTCGGCCCGACCGCCCGTCCCTTCGCCCGGACCCAGATCGGCAAGGGCAACGGCACCGGCGACGGCACCGAGGGCGCCTACAACGACACCGTGTTCGGCACGTACATGCACGGCCCGGTGCTCGCCCGCAACCCGCTCATCGCGGACCTGCTGCTGAAGCTGGCGCTCGACGTGAACGCGCTCCCGCCGATCGACGACCACTGGTACGAGGCGCTGCGCAACGAGCGCATCGCGGCGGCGCAGCAGCCGGCCTGACCGCCTGCCGCGGCGGTCCGTCCGACCAGCTGTTCACCCGATGGTCGATCCACCGTCAGCAGCCCGTCTGACCGTGCATCCGCACAGGTGAGCGGGTCCGTCCAGCAGGCGGACGTGTTCTTCGGCCCCGCCCCCTCCTGCCGCTAGGGTGGCGGGGATCGAGCCGGACGACGCGGTCCGGACCGGCCCCCGCGAAGAAGGTTGTATCGGGCTATGCGCATTGGTGTCCTCACGTCCGGCGGCGACTGCCCCGGCCTGAACGCCGTCATCCGGTCCGTCGTGCACCGTGCCGTCGCCGACCACGGCGACGAGGTCATCGGTTTCCGGGACGGCTGGAAGGGCCTCCTGGAGTGCGACTACCTCAAGCTCGACCTCGACGCGGTGGGCGGCATCCTCGCCCGCGGCGGCACGATCCTCGGCTCCTCCCGCGTCCAGCCCTCGCACCTGCGGGACGGCGTGGAGCGGGCCCGCGGCCATGTCGCGGAGCTCGGCCTCGACGCCATCATCCCGATCGGCGGCGAGGGCACGCTCAAGGCGGCCCGTCTGATGTCGGACAGCGGCCTGCCCGTGGTGGGCGTGCCGAAGACCATCGACAACGACATCGCGGTCACCGACGTCACCTTCGGCTTCGACACGGCCGTGGGCGTGGCGACGGAGGCCCTCGACCGGCTGAAGACCACCGCCGAGTCCCACCAGCGGGTCCTCGTCGTGGAGGTCATGGGCCGCCACACCGGCTGGATAGCGCTGCACTCGGGCATGGCGGCCGGCGCCCACGCCATCGTCGTGCCCGAACGGCCCTTCGACATCGAGGAGCTCGCCGCGCGCGTGGGCGAGCGGTTCGAGGCGGGCAAGCGGTTCGCGATCGTCGTCGCCGCGGAGGGGGCCAAGCCGAAGCCCGGGAGCATGGCCTTCGACGAGGGCGGCAAGGACATCTACGGGCACGAGCGGTTCGCCGGCATCGCGCGGCAGCTCTCCCTCGAGCTGGAGTCCCGGCTCGGCAAGGAGGCCCGTCCGGTGATCCTCGGGCACGTGCAGCGGGGCGGTACGCCCACCGCGTACGACCGGGTGCTGGCCACCCGGTTCGGGTGGCACGCGGTGGAGGCGGTGCACCGGGGCGAGTTCGGGATGATGACGGCGCTGCGCGGCACGGACATCGTGATGGTGTCGCTGGCGGAGGCGGTCGAGTCGCTCAAGACCGTGCCGGCCGAGCGGTACGCGGAGGCGGAGACCGTGCTCTAGCCGTCCGGCGGGTGCGGGTCCGTCGTGGCCTGTCCCGCCCCTCGGCGGGTCCACGTGCCCCCGGTGACGAAGGTCGCCGGGGGCCGCTCTAGTCTTGGGGGCCGGAAACGTACGAACCCCCCACGAATCAGGAGCCGGCGGATGGATCACAGCGGGCACGGCATGACCATGGATCTGCCGCCGTTCACGCTGGGGCGGGGTCTTCAGTGGTCGGCGGACCCCTTCTTCCTCGTCGCCTGCCTGCTGGGGCTCGGCCTGTACGCGTGGGGCGTCGTCCGGTTGCGGCGGCGCGGGGACGCGTGGCCGGTGTCGCGGACGGTGGCGTACGTCGTGGGCGTGCTGACCGTGGCGCTGGTGATGTGCACCCGGCTGAACGACTACGGCATGGTCATGTTCAGCGTGCACATGGTGCAGCACATGGTGATCAGCATGCTGTCGCCGATCCTGATCCTGCTCGGCGCGCCCGTCACCCTGGCGCTGCGCGCGCTGCCGACGGCGGGCCGGGGGCGCAAGGGGCCGCGTGAGCTGCTGCTGATGCTGCTGCACAGCCGGTACCTGCGGGTGATCACGCACTTCGCCTTCACGATCCCGCTGTTCATCGCGAGCCTGTACGCGCTGTACTTCACGCCGCTCTTCGACTTCCTGATGGGCTCCAGGGCGGGGCACCTGGCGATGATGGTGCACTTCCTCGCGGTCGGTGTGGTGTTCTTCTGGCCGATCATGGGCGTGGACCCGGGGCCCAACCGGCCGGGCCACCTGATGCGGATGCTGGAGCTGTTCGCCGGCATGCCGTTCCACGCGTTCTTCGGCATCGCGCTGATGATGGCGTCGACGCCGATGGTCACGTCGTTCGAGAACCCGCCGGCCTCCCTCGGCATCGACGCCCTCTCCGACCAGAACGCGGCCGGCGGCATCGCCTGGGCGTTCAGCGAGGTCCCGTCCGTGCTGGTCCTGATCGCCCTGCTCTTCCAGTGGTACGGGTCGGAGCAGCGGCAGGCCAAGCGCAAGGACCGGGCCGCCGACCGGGACGGCGACAAGGAGCTCCAGGCGTACAACGCCTATCTGGCCTCGCTGAGCGCCCGCCAGGACTGACCGCCTGCCCCGAACGGCGGAACCAGGGCACCATGGAGGGGGACGCGCCCTGCCCAGGGTGCGCCGGAGGAGGGTGTCGCGATGCCCGGTACCACGGACGGCTCCACGAAGACCATGGGGGTGATCACCCTCGGCGGGCTCGTGGTGGTGACCGCCTACACGGTGGCGCTCGGCAGCAACGGCTGGCTGTGGTTCGGCTGGGTGGTGCTCGGGCTGATCACGCTCGCGCTGGTGGTGACGCGCACGCCCTGAGGCCGCCCGGGCCTGGCCGCGGACGGCGGCGGACGGCCCCGGGCGGCGGACGGCTCAGGACGGCAGACGGCTCCGGGCGACAGACGGCTCCGGGCGACAGGCGGCCCCGGGCGACAGACGGCTCAGGACGGCAGACGGCCCCGGGCGACAGACGGCCCCGGACGGCAGACGGCCCCGGACGACAGACGGCCCCGGACGACAGACGGCCCCGGACGACAGACGGCTCCGGGCGACAGACGGCTCCGGGCGGCGGGCGGCGTTCAGCCGGGTCCGGGCCGGGCCGCCGGGTGCACCCCCGGCCGGTACTTCGGCAGCCGGGCGGTGATCTTCATCCCGGCCCCGGGCGCGGTCTCTATGACCAGGCCGTGGTCGTCGCCGTACACCTGGCGGAGCCGGTCGTCGACGTTGGACAGGCCGATCCCGCCGGAGGGGCTCACCTCGCCCGCCAGGATGCGCCGCAGCAGGACCGGGTCCATGCCGGCGCCGTCGTCCTCGATCACGACGAGCGCCTCGGCGCCGGCGTCCTGGGCGGTGATCTGGATGTGGCACTTGTCGGTCTTGCCCTCCAGGCCGTGCTTGACGGCGTTCTCCACCAGGGGCTGGAGGCACAGGAACGGCAGGGCGACCGGGAGGACCTCCGGGGCGATCTGGAGGGTGACGGAGAGGCGGTCGCCGAAGCGTGCGCGGACCAGCGCCAGGTAGTGGTCGATGGCGTGGAGCTCGTCGGCGAGGGTCGTGAAGTCGCCGTGCCGCCGGAACGAGTAGCGGGTGAAGTCGGCGAACTCCAGCAGCAGCTCCCGGGCGTGCTCGGGGTCGGTGCGGACGAACGACGCGATCACCGCGAGCGAGTTGAACACGAAGTGCGGCGAGATCTGGGCGCGCAGCGCCTTGAGCTCGGCCTCGATGAGGCGGGTGCGGGACTGGTCGAGGTCGGCCAGCTCCAGCTGGACGCTGACCCAGCGGGCGACCTCCCCGGCGGCCCGGACCAGGACGGCGGACTCGCGGGGCGCGCAGGCGACGAGGGCGCCGTGCACCCGGTCGTCGACGGTGAGCGGGGCGACGACGGCCCAGCGGACGGGGCAGTCGGGGGCGTCGCAGGCCAGCGGGAAGGCCTCGCCGCGGCCGGTGTCGAGCGGGCCGGCCAGCCGGGCCGTGATCTCGGCGCGGTGGTGGGCGCCCACGCCGTCCCAGACCAGCACCTGCCGGCGGTCGGCCAGGCAGAGGGCGTCCGTGCCGAGGAGGGTGCGCAGCCGGCGGGCCGACCTGCGGGCCGTCTCCTCCGTCAGGCCGGCCCGCAGCGGGGGTGCGGCGAGCGAGGCGGTGTGCAGGGTCTGGAAGGTGGCGTGCTCGACGGGGGTGCCGAGGCCGCCCAGGGTCTCGGGGCGGGCGGTGCGCCGGCCGAGCCAGAACCCGGCGGCAAGGAACGGCAGGATCGCGATGCACAGGCCCGCCAGGAAGCCGCTCACGCCTTCACCTCCGCCGCCCGCAGCTCCTCGGGGAGGTGGAAGCGGGCCAGGACCGCCGCCGTGCCGGGCGGGACCCGGCCCGCGGTGGCCAGGGACACCAGGACCATGGTGAGGAAGCCCAGCGGGACGGACCACAGGGCGGGCCAGGCGAGCAGGGCGTGCGCGGTTCCCGTCACGGGCAGGCCGGCCATGGTCGCGGCGACCGCGACGAACGCCGAACCGCCGCCCACCAGCATCCCGCAGGCCGCGCCGGGCGGGGTGAGCCGCCGCCACCAGATGCCGAGGACGAGCAGCGGACAGAACGAGGACGCGGAGACCGCGAAGGCCAGCCCCACCGCGTCCGCCACCGGCAGCCCGCCCACCAGCAGGCTCGCCCCCAGCGGGACGGCCATGGCGAGGCCGGTGCCGAGCCGGAAGTGGCGCACGCCGCGCGCGGGCAGCACGTCCTGGGTGAGCACACCCGCCACGGCCATGGTCAGCCCCGACGCGGTGGACAGGAACGCGGCGAAGGCACCCCCGGCGACCAGCGCGCCGAGCAGGTCGCCGCCGAGGCCGCCGATCACCCGGTCCGGCAGGAGCAGCACGGCGGCGTCGGCGTCGCCGGTGAGGGCGAGTTCGGGGGCGTAGATGCGGCCCAGGGCGCCGTAGAGGGGCGGGAGCAGGTAGAAGCCGCCGATGAGGGCGAGGACGGCGACGGTGGTGCGGCGGGCGGCGACGCCGTGCGGGCTGGTGTAGAAGCGGACGACCACGTGGGGCAGGCCCATGGTGCCGAGGAAGGTCGCGAGGATCAGTCCGTACGTGGCGTACAGGGGGCGTTCCTCCCGGCCGGCGGCGAGGGAGGTGGACAGGCCGCCGTTGCCGCCGCGGTCGGCGGTGGGGACGGCGGTGCCGCGCGGGAAGGTGAGGCGGGTGCCCGGTTCGATGCGGTGGGTGCCGGCCGGGAGGCGGAGTTCGGCGCCGTGGTGCCGCAGGCCGTCGACGGTGCCGTCCACGGTCACGGTCAGGGGCCGGTCCAGCCTGAGGTCGAGCCGGTCGTCGACCCGGACGGAGCGCTGCTCGCGGAAGGCAGGGGGTTCCTCGAAGACGTGCCGGGGCGCGCCGTCGCCCTGCCAGGCGAGGACCAGGAAGAGGGCCGGGACGAGGAGCGCGGTCAGCTTGAGCCAGTACTGGAAGGCCTGGACGAAGGTGATGCTGCGCATGCCGCCCGCGGCGACGGTCGCGGTGACGACGACGGCCACGATCAGTCCGCCGAGGGTGTCGGGGGCCCCGGTGAGGACGGTCAGCGTCAGCCCGGCGCCCTGGAGCTGCGGCAGCAGGTAGAGCCAGCCGACGCCCACGACGAAGGCGCCCGCGAGCCGTCGTACCGCCTGGGAGGCGAGGCGGGCCTCGGCGAAGTCGGGAAGGGTGTAGGCGCCGGAGCGGCGCAGCGGGGCGGCGACGAACAGCAGCAGCACCAGGTATCCGGCGGTGTAGCCGACCGGGTACCAGAGCATGTCCGGGCCCTGGACGAGGACGAGGCCGGCGATGCCCAGGAAGGACGCGGCGGACAGGTACTCGCCGCTGATGGCGGCGGCGTTCAGGCGGGGGCCGACGGTGCGGGAGGCGACGTAGAAGTCGGAGGTCGTGCGGGAGATCCGCAGGCCGAACGCGCCGACCAGGACGGTCACCACGACGACGAGGGCGACGGCGGGGACGGCGAACGCCGAGTTCATCGGTCCTCCACCAGGCGGACCAGGTCGCGTTCGTTGCGTTCGGCGCGGCGGACGTACCAGCGGGCGAGCAGGACGAGCGGGGTGTAGAGGCCGAAGCCGAGGACCGCCCACTCCAGGCGGCGGGCGTCGGGCATCGCCGCGAACAGCAGGGGCAGCGGGCCGACGAGGAGGGCGAGGACGGCGAGGGCGGTGAGCGCGGCGCGCAGCTGGGTGCGCATCAGGGAGCGGACGTAGGTGTGGCCGAGGGTGGTCTGCTCCTCGATCTCGGTGCGCGGGCGGTGGTGGCCGGGGGTGCGCCGGGCGCGCCGGGGCGGGCCGGTGACGACGACGCGGCGCTCGGCGGGGTCCTGCGGGGGCACGTCACGGCCTCCTCATCAGCAGGTCCCGCAGTTCACGGGCGTGCCGGCGGCTGACCTGGAGCTCCTCGCCGCCGACCAGGACGCTCACGGTGCCCGCGTCGAGGCGGAGCTCGGCGACGTGGCGCAGGGCGACGAGGTGCCGGCGGTGGATGCGGACGAAGCCGCGGGCCCGCCAGCGCTCCTCCAGGGTGGAGAGCGGGATCCGCACGAGGTGGCTGCCGCGGTCGGTGTGCAGCCGGGCGTAGTCGCCCCGGGCCTCGACGTGGGTGATGTCGTCGACGGCGACGAACCGGGTCACTCCGCCGAGCTCGACGGGTATGTGGTCGGGGTCGGGCTCGTGGACCGGGATGCGGGGTGCGGTGCCGCGCAGCTCGGCGGCCCGGCGTACGGCCTCGGCGAGGCGTTCCGCGCGGACCGGCTTGAGGACGTAGTCGACGGCCTTGAGGTCGAAGGCCTGGACGGCGAAGTCCTCGTGGGCGGTGACGAACACGACCAGCGGCGGGCGGGCGAAGCCGGTGAGCAGCCGGGCCAGGTCGAGGCCGTCGAGGCCGGGCATCTGGATGTCGAGGAAGACGACGTCGACGGCTTCGGGGCCGTCGGGGCCGGACTCCAGGGCGCGGTTGATCCGGCGCAGTGCCTCGGTCGCGTCACCGGCGCCCTCCACGCTGCCGATCCGGGGATCGGCGGCGAGCAGGTACAGCAGTTCCTCCAGCGAGGGGCGTTCGTCGTCGACGGCGAGGGCGCGCAGCATGAACGTGGAGTGTAGGGGCGATCCGCACGGCTGGACACGTGCCGGGGCATGGACGTATCCGCTGGATACAGTGCCGACATGAGCAGCACACCGCCGCCGTTCGACGGACTCGACCGGAAGATCCTCACCGCGTTGATGGCAAACGCCAGGACGAGCTTCGCCGAGATCGGCTCGGCGGTCGGGCTGTCGGCGACGGCGGTCAAGCGCCGGGTGGACCGGCTGCGGGACAGCGGGGTGATCACGGGGTTCACGGCGACGGTGCGGCCGTCGGCGCTGGGCTGGCGCACGGAGGCGTACGTGGAGGTGTACTGCGAGGGCGCGGCGCCGCCGCGGCGGCTCGCGGAGGTGGTGCGCAACCATCCGGAGATCACCGCGGCGATGACGGTGACCGGTGGGGCGGACGCCCTGCTGCACGTGCGGGCGCGGGACGTGGAGCACTTCGAGGAGGTGCTGGAGCGCATCCGGGTCGAGCCGTTCATCCGGAAGACGATCAGTGTGATGGTGCTGTCGCACCTGTTGCCGGAGAGCCCGGAGGCCGGCGCCACCCAGGTGGCTCCCGACGACGGCGGCTGACGCAGCGGTCGTGCGTCCGGTGGGGCGACTGCGCAGCGATCGTGCGTGAACACGCAGTGATCGTTCCTTGTCGGGCGTCCTGTCGCTTCCTACCGTGGTGTCAACCACAAGTCGACATCACCGTCGACGCCGTAGGAAAAGCGGAGGAACCCCTCTGTGACCGTCAGCCGTGTGCCGCGTTCTCGGCGCTTCCTGGTCTGTGACCCCAGACACTTCGCCGTGCAGTACGCGATCAACCCCTGGATGCATCCCGACACCCCCGTCGACGTCGACCTCGCCCGTGACCAGTGGCAGGCCCTGATCCGCGCCTACCGCGCCCACGGCCACACCGTGGACACCGTGGAGCCGGTCCCCGGGCTGCCCGACATGGTCTTCGCCGCGAACTCGGCGGTCGTCGTGGACGGCCGCGTCTTCGGCTCCCTCTTCCACGCGCCGCAGCGGCGCCCCGAGTCCGTGCACTACGACACCTGGTTCAAGGCGGCGGGCTACGACGTCCACCGGCCCGAGTCCGTCTGCGAGGGCGAGGGCGACCTGGTGTGGACGGGACGGTACCTGCTGGCGGGCACCGGGTTCCGCACGACCCGGGAGGCGCACCGCGAGGCGCAGGAGTTCTTCGGCCACCCGGTCATCGGCCTGACGCTGGTGGACCCGCACTTCTACCACCTCGACACGGCGCTGTTCGTGCTGGACGGAGGCCCCGCGGAGGGCGTCGCGGACATCGCGAACATCGCGTACTACCCGGAGGCGTTCTCGCCGGGCAGCCGGGAGGTGCTGGCGCGGCTGTACCCGGACGCGGTGCTCGCGACCCGCGAGGACGCGCTGGCGTTCGGGCTCAACTCCGTCTCCGACGGCCGTCACGTCTTCATCGCCCCGCGTGCGGAGGCGCTCGCGGCCCGTCTGGCCGATCGTGGCTATGTCCCCGTCCCCGTCGACCTCTCGGAGTTCCAGAAGGCCGGCGGCGGCATCAAGTGCTGCACCCAGGAGATCCGCTCATGACCGCACCCGCCCGTACGCGTACCTCCGCCGACCTGATCCGGGCCGAGGAGCCCGTCCTGGCCCAGAACTACCACCCGCTGCCCGTGGTGGTGGCGCGCGCCGAGGGCGCCTGGGTGGAGGACGTCGAGGGGCGCCGGTACCTCGACATGCTGGCCGGCTACTCGGCGCTGAACTTCGGCCACCGCCATCCGGCGCTGGTCGAGGCGGCGCACCGCCAGCTGGACCGTCTCACCCTCACCTCCCGCGCCTTCCACAACGACCGGCTCGCCGAGTTCGCCGAGCGGCTCGCGGAGCTGACGGGCCTGGACATGGTGCTGCCGATGAACACCGGCGCCGAGGCGGTCGAGAGCGGCGTCAAGGTGGCCCGCAAATGGGCGTACGAGGTGAAGGGCGTCCCGGCCGACCGGGCCACGATCGTGGTGGCGGCGGACAACTTCCACGGCCGTACGACGACGATCGTGAGCTTCTCGACGGACGAGACGGCCCGGCGGGGCTTCGGGCCGTTCACCCCCGGCTTCCGGATCGTGCCGTACAACGACCTCGCGGCGATGGAGGCGGCGGTCGACGAGACGACCGCGGCGGTGCTGATCGAGCCGATCCAGGGCGAGGCGGGCGTCGTCATCCCCGACGACGGCTACCTCGCGGGCGTCCGTGAGCTGACCCGACGGGCCGGGTGCCTGTTCGTCGCCGACGAGATCCAGTCCGGGCTGGGCCGCACGGGCCGCACACTGGCCGTGGAGCACGAGGGCGTCGTGCCCGACGTGCTGCTGCTCGGCAAGGCGCTGGGCGGCGGCATCGTGCCGGTGTCGGCGGTCGTCGCGCGGCGTGAGGTGCTGGGCGTCCTGCGTCCGGGTGAGCACGGGTCGACCTTCGGGGGCAATCCGCTGGCGGCCGCGGTCGGCACGGCGGTGGTGGAGCTGCTGGCGACGGGCGAGTTCCAGCGGCGGGCGGCCGAGCTGGGCGTCGTGCTGCGGGACGGTCTGGCCGGGCTGGTCGGCAAGGGCGTGGTGGGCTTCCGCGCGCGCGGGCTGTGGGCGGGGGTCGACGTGGACCCGGCGGTGGGCACCGGTCGGGAGATCGGGGAGCGGCTGCTGGCGGAGGGCGTCCTGGTCAAGGACACGCACGGCTCCACGATCCGGCTGGCACCGCCGCTGACGATCACCGCGGAGGAGCTGGAGTCGGCCCTGGGGGCGCTGGAGCGGGTGTTGCGCCGGGCGGGCTGAGGGCTCCGCCCGACGGGACACGGGAGGAGGGCGGCCGCGGGCCCGCGGCCGCCGCACGCCGTGCCGTTCCGGTGCGCGGCACGGGACGGGGCGCACCGCGGTCGCGTACCGGGGCGGCCTCCCCTGCCGCCCCCCTTCGCCGTGGGGACCGCCGCCGCCGCAGGAACCCGCCCCCGCCGGGGGGGACCCGCGTCGCGCACATCGTGGATGCGCAGGGTGAAGATGGAGGCAGGTGGTGGCGGACCACTCTCAGCGACAGAGAGGTCGACCGTGGGCTCATACGACGAGGACGACGTTGCCCGCCGGCGGTTCGACGTGGCGGACGCCGCGCCCCTGCTGCTCGACGCACGGGGTGTGGTGACGAGCTGGACCCGGGACGCCGAGCGGCTGCTGGGGTACGCGGCCGTCGAGGCGGTGGGCAAGGACCTGGCCGGGCTGCTGGCCCACGGGGACGCCGAGCGGATGCCGGACGTGCTGGAGCGGTGCCGCCGGGACGGCGGGTGGGCGGGGCTGCTGGCGGCCCGCCGCGCGGACGGCCGGCCGATGCCGCTCATGGTCCGGATCACCTCGGCGGACGAGCTCGGCGGGCCGGGGCGCTGGCTGATGCTGCTGTGCGAGAGGGGCGACGCCCCCGGCTGGAGCATGAGCCGTCAGGTGCTGGAGCAGCTGGTGGCCGGTTCGCCGATCGGTATCGCCATCGTCGACACCGATCTGCGCTTCGTGTGGTCGAACACGGCCCTGAGCCGGTTCGGCGGCGGCCCGCCCGAGCGCCGGCTGGGTCTGCGGTTCGCGGACGTCCAGCCGGGCCTGGACGCGGAGGCGGTCGAGGCCGAGATGCGGCGCGTGCTGGAGAGCGGTGAGACCGTCGTCGGCTACGAGCACGTGGGGCGCGTCCGGGCGGCGCCGCACCGGGAGACGGCGCACGTCATGTCGTTCACCCGCCTCGACGACGAGCACGGGCGTCCGATGGGCGTGTACTACACGGTCGTGGACATCACCGACCGCCACCGTGCCCGGCGGCGCCTGGCCCTGCTGGACCGGGCCGGGCGGCGCATCGGCCGCAGTCTGGACATCGCGCGGACCGCGCAGGAGCTCGCCGACGTGGCGGCGGCCGGTTTCGCCGACGCCGTCGCCGTGGACCTGCTGGAGCCGGTGCTGCGGGGGGCGGAACCCGCCGTGGAGCGGGTGCCGGGCGAGACCGTGGTGCTGCTCAGGGTCGGGCAGCGGTCGGGAACGGAGGAAACCGGTGACGACCTCACCGGCTCGGGCACGGGCTCCGGCTCCGGCTCCGGCTCGGGTACGGCGTCCGGCGCGGGCTCCGGCACGGGTACGGCGTCCGGCACGGGCACGGGCTCGGGCACGGATTCCGGCTCCGGCTCCGGCTCGGGTACGGCGTCCGGCGCGGGCTCCGGCACGGGTACGGCGTCCGGCACGGGCTCCGGCTCCGGCTCCGGCTCGGGTACGGCGTGCGGCTCGGGCACGGGCTCCGGCACGGGTACGGCGTGCGGCTCCGGCTCCGGGCGCGCCGACGTCGGGGCTGGGGTCGGTGCCGGGGCCGGGGCGTATCCCGTCGTCGCGTACCCGGCCGGGTCGCCTCCCGTGGGCTGTCTGGTCACCGGGCGGCCCTGGCGGGCGGAGCGGCTCGAGGAGGCCGGGGAATGGGGGCCCGCGCTGCCCGCGGTCGGCGGGGCGCACGCCGGGCCGCCCCGTGTGCTGGTGGTGCCGGTCCGGGCGCGCGGCACGACCCTGGGCATCACGACGTTCCTGCGCCACCCCGGCAAGGAGCCCTTCGCCGAGGACGACGTCGCGCTGGCCGAGGACCTGGTGTCGCGGGCGGCCGTCTGCGTGGACAACGCCCGCCGCTACACCCGCGAGCGCGACGCGGCGCTCGTGCTCCAGCGCAGCCTGCTCCCCCACCGGCTGCCCGAGCAGGACGCCGTCGAGGTGGCCGCCTGCTACCTGCCGGCCGACGAACTGACCGGCATCGGCGGGGACTGGTACGACCTGATCCCGCTGTCGGGCGCACGGGTGGCGCTCGTGGTGGGCGAGGTGCCCGGACACGGCATCTACGCCGCCGCGGCCATGGGGCGGCTGCGGACCGCCGTGCGGACGCTCGCCGCCCTGGACCTGCCGCCGGACGAGATCCTCGCCCACCTCGACGACCTGGTCGCCTGCACGGCCCGGGAGGAGGTCGGCGGGCCGGAGGCGGAGGTGGAGGCCCCGGAGGCGGTGGGGTCGGGGTGCCTGTACGTCGTGTACGACCCCGTCGACGGCCACTGCGCGATGGCCGCCGCCGGGCATCCCGCGCCGGCCGTCGTGCTGCCCGACGGCACGGTCACCTTCGTCGACCTGCCGCAGGGGCCGCCCCTGGGCGCCGGCGGGCCGCCGTTCGAGTCGACCGAGCTGCTGCTGGCGCCGGACAGCACGCTCGCCCTGCACACCGACGGTCTGCTGGCCGGGGGCGAGGAGTGGGCGCTGCACACCGACCGGGAGCGGCTGCGGCGGGCCCTCGCCCGGCAGGACTCCGCGCTGGACCTGCGCTGCCGGGCGGTGATCGACGTCCTCGTCCCGGACCGGCCGCACGACGACGTGGCGCTGCTGATGGCCCGCACCCGCCGTCTCTCCCCCGGCCAGGTCGCGGACTGGGAGCTGCCCGCCGACCCGGCCGCGGTCGCCGAGGCCCGCAAGGCCGCGAGCCGCCGGCTGGCCGAGTGGGACCTCACCGAGCTGTCCTTCACCACGGAACTGGTGGTCAGCGAACTCGTCACCAACGCGATCCGGCACGCCGCCGGTCCCATCCGGCTGCGGCTGATCCGTGAGCGCGCCCTGGTCTGCGAAGTGCACGACGGCGTCACCACCGCGCCCCATCTGCGTCATCCGCGCACCACGGACGAGGGTGGGCGGGGGCTGCTGCTGGTCTCGCAGGTCACCCGGCGCTGGGGCACCCGTTTCGTCCCCGGCGGGAAGATCATCTGGGCCGAGCAGTCGCTCACGGGACCGGAGCTGTGACGCGGCCGCCGCTCCCCGCCGAGCGACGTTCGTGACAAAATGTCCCAATATCGACATACGCGGCAAGGGTCGGACGGGGCGTGGGTCGGATGGGGCATGGATCGGGCGGAACGGACGGGGCCGGTACCGGCATCGGCACCACTGCCGGTGCCGGAGTCGCGACCGGGAGCGGGACCGCCGTCGGCGAGGAAACCCGCCCCGGGACCGGGACGGGGAGCGGAACGGGGGCCGAAGCGGCGGTCGACTACGCCGCGGTGTTCCAGGCGCTGCCCGGCAGCGTGTCCCTGCTGACCCCCGGGCTGGTCTTCGCCGACGCCAACGAGGCGTTCCTGCGCCTGGCTGGACGCCGGCGCGAGCAGGTGGTCGGACGCCATCTCTTCGAGGTCTTCCCGGACAACCCGAACAACCCCTCCGCGGACGGCGTGCGCAATCTGGAGGCCTCGCTGCGCCGGGTGCTGGCCACCGGCGAGCGCGACGCCATGGCCCTGCAACGCTACGACGTCCAGCCGGTCGACCGGCCCGACGAGTGGGAGGAGCGCTACTGGAGCCCGGTCAACGCGCCCGTACGCGGGGCGGACGGCTCCGTGGTGCTGGTGGTGCACCGCGTCGAGGAGATCACCGAACTGCTCCGGGCCCGTGGCGGCGGCCGGTCCGGGAACCAGCCGGGGAGCCAGTCAAAAAACCAGCCGGGGAGCCAGTCGGAGAACCGGTCGGCAGGCCGGACGGAGAACCGGTCGGCAGGCCGGACGGAGAGCCCGCCGCACGCGCTGGAGGCCGAGCTGTACACCCGCGCCCGCGAACTCCAGGAGGTCAACGAGCGGCTGCGGCGGGCCCACGCCCGTGAGCGCGAGGTTGCCCTCGCCCTCCAGGAGGCGATGCTGCCCGCGCCCGGACGGGTCCGCCACCACAGCGCGGCCGTGCGCTACCGGCCCGCGGTCGGCGCGCTCAACGTCTGCGGGGACTGGTACGACCTGGTCGACCTCGTCGGCGGCCACCGCATCGGCGTGGCCGTCGGCGACGTCGTCGGGCACGGCCTGGCGGCGGCCGGGGTGATGGGCCAGCTGCGCAGCGCGCTCAGCGCCGCCTCCCGGATGGCCGCGGGTCCCGCCCAGGCCCTGGACGTGCTGGGCCGGTACGCGCACGTGGTGGACGGCGCGGAGGCGGCCACGGCGGTCACCACGTTCGTCGACTTCGACCACCACACCATCACGTACAGCAGCGCCGGCCACCTCCCGCCCGTGCTGGTGCACCCCTCGGGCCGGGTGGAACTGCTCGACCGGGCGACCGATCCCCCGCTCGACGCCCGGCCCGACCCGGTCCCCCGGCCGCAGGCGACCACCTCCTTCGACACCGGCGCCACACTGGCGCTGTACACCGACGGCCTGGTGGAACGGCGGCGCGAGGCCATCGACACCGGCCTGGCCCGTCTGACGGAGGCCCTCGCCCGGCACCGGACCGAGGACCCCGAGACCCTGGCCGACTCCGTCCTGCTGGAGCTGCTGCCGCCCGGTGGCACGACCGACGACACGGCGCTCGTCATCGTGCGGCTGTGAAGGGGTACCCCGTGGTCCGGAGTGACGTGCCGTCAGCCTCCGGGTTCCGGGCGCACCCGCCCCCGCCTACACTGGCACCCACACCGTGCCGGTCGACCTGCCGGAACACGGCGGCCCCGCCGGTCGGCCGGACTGAGGAGCGACGCCTTGTTCTACCACCTCCTGAAGTACGTGGTGCTGGGGCCGCTGCTGCGGCTGCTGTTCCGGCCCCGGACAGAGGGGCTGGAGCACGTACCGGCGTCCGGCGCGGCGATCATCGCCGGCAACCACCTGTCGTTCTCCGACCACTTCCTGATGCCGGCGGTCCTCAAACGGCGGATCACCTTCCTCGCCAAGGCCGAGTACTTCACCGGCCCCGGCATCAAGGGCCGGCTGACCGCCGCGTTCTTCCGCAGCGTCGGGCAGATCCCGGTCGACCGCTCCGGCAAGGAGGCCGGCCAGGCCGCGATCCGCGAGGGCCTCGGCGTCCTGCGCAAGGACGAGTTGCTGGGCATCTACCCGGAGGGCACCCGCTCGCACGACGGGCGCCTCTACAAGGGCAAGGTGGGCGTCGCGGTGATGGCCCTGAAGGCCGGGGTGCCGGTCGTCCCCTGCGCCATGATCGGCACCTTCGAGGCGCAGCCGCCCGGCAAGAAGATCCCCTCCTTCCGTCCCGTGGTCATCCGCTTCGGCGAGCCCCTGGACTTCTCCCGCTACGCCGGCATGGAGAACGACAAGACGGTCCTGCGCGCGGTCACCGACGAGATCATGTACACGATCCTCACGTTGTCGGAGCAGGAGTACGTCGACCGGTACGCGGCCGTGGTCAAGGCGGAGGAGGAGTCCGCCCGGGCGAAGGCGCGCAGGTTCCCGCGGCTGCCGCTCAGCTGACACGCGCCGTACGACGACGGCAGCGGCGATCGGCGCGGTCCGCGCCCGTCCCACCGGCCCGGAGAAGACCGGCTGCCGGCGTGCTGCGTAGGCCTCCCGCCACGCGCCGCCGACCGCACGCCGCGCCCGAACGAACGCGGACGTCACTCCAGGGACATGAGCGCCTCGTCGAGGATGCGCCGCAGCCGCAGACCGTCCGGGGCGACGGCGGTCACCAGGGCGGCCGGCCCGGCCAGCGGCACGAGGGTGGCGGTGTCGCCGAGGGCCTGGGCGGTCACCGGCCGGTCACGGAACTCGGGCCGTACGACGACCAGTTGGCCGAGGGCGCGGTGTCCCCCGAGGACGGCGGGCCCGTCCCAGCCGCCGGGGGCGCCCGGACCGCAGGCCAGCTGCTGGTCGAGCACGGGCCGTCCGCCGACCCGTACGACGAGGCGGCTGGTCAGGCGCCCCGGCTCCTCCCCCACCCGCCCGAGCACCTGCTCCTCACGCAGCACGAGCCGGGCCCGGGGCGCCAGTCCGACGTGCGTGGTGACATACAGGTCACTGCCCTGTGCGGAGATCAACGGCTCGGGCAGCCAGTGCAGTTCACCGTCGTCGGCGACGTCGATCCGTACGTCGTAGCGGGCCTCCTCCTTGCCCTGGCCCGGCAGGGCGATGGTGGCGGCGGCCGAGCCCAGGCGCAGCCGGGCACCGCTGTCGACGGCCGCCTCGACGGCGAGGCGGTCGCCGCCGAGGGGGCCGCTCATCGCGCCGACGAGCAGGACGCGCGCCTGGCCGCCGTCACCGCCGCGGGTACGCCGCAGCGCGAGGGGTCCGTCGCTCTCCAGGACGGGCAGGGCGGTCCCGCCGCGCCCGTCCACCCGCGCGCGGATCCGGGCGGTGGCGTGCACACCGCTCATCTCACGCCACCCACGCGGCGCGCTGCTCCCGCACCCACCCGGCGACGTCCCGCACACCGGTCGCACCCCTCAGCGACTGGAACACGACGGGCAGTTCGGCGCGCTGTGCCTTGGCGTCGGCGGCCATCCGGGCGAGATCGGACCCGACGTACGGGGCGAGGTCGGTCTTGTTGACGACGAGCAGGTCGGCGGTGGTGACGCCGGGCCCTCCCTTGCGCGGGATGTCGTCCCCGCCGGCGACGTCGATGACGAAGATCTGGGCGTCCACCAGGCCCTTGGAGAAGGTGGCGGTCAGGTTGTCGCCCCCGGACTCGACGAGGATCAGGTCCAGCGGCCCCACCTCGTCCTCCAGGTCCTCCACGGCCTCGAGGTTGGCGGAGATGTCGTCCCGGATGGCGGTGTGCGGACAGGCACCCGTCTCGACGGCAGCGATCCGTTCCGGCGGCAGCACCGCCTCCCGGAGCAGGAACTCCGCGTCCTCCCGCGTGTAGATGTCGTTGGTCACGACGGCCAGGGAGAGTTCGTCCCGCAGGGCACGGCAGAGCGCGGCGACGGTCGCGGTCTTCCCCGACCCGACGGGACCGCCGAGCCCGATACGGAGGGCGCGCCGCGAGCCGTCGGGACGACGGGCGTCGGCACCGACGGCCGGGGTGACGGGGTGGGAGTGATCGAGGTGCACGTGGAACTCCTTCGCTTGCGAACGCCGGTCAGGCCCATCCAGCCCGTCCGGCGTTTGAGGACGAGGCCCGTTCAGGGCCGAAGCGGGGGCCAGGGGGCGGCAGCCCCCTGACGGGGTCGAAGGGGCGGAGCCCCTTCAGGGAGAGGCACTCTCACGACGCGAACAGCCGCACCGGCCACCCCGCATGCCCCTCCGCCCCGATCTCGAGCAGCGGTGCGGAGGCGGACGGCAGCGCGTCGATCCCGGCGGCCACCGCCGCCCGCCCCGCCGCGACCGCCCGGTCGACCACCCGGTCCGTCTCCGGCGCCAGCCGTGCCAGCACCGCCGTGGCCGAGAAGGGGTCGAGGCTCAGCAGCCGCACCACCGCCGTCGCCGGTCCGCTCACGCTCTCGTACGCCGCGCAGTGCGCCGCGTCCTCGGGTCCGAGTCCGGCCGCGCGGGCCGCCAGGCCCAGTACCACCGGCTGGTGGGCGCCCTTGGGGAACGCCCGCGCCAGGGCGTCCAGTTCGTCGCTCGGCCAGACCGCGCGGGCCGCTCGCGTCAGCTGCCGTCCCAGTTTCCGCGCGGCCGTGCGCAGCGCGGGGGACGGGGTCCGGGCGTCGGCCGCCGCGTCGAGTTCCGCCGGGTCGGCGCCGGCCGCGGCGGCCGCCGCCAGGGCGGCCGCCACCAGCCCCGCCGTGTGCAACCGTCCGCGGCAGAAGTCCTCCAGGCTCGCCGCGCCGGTGATCCGTCCGGCCTTGACGGCTTCCTCCGCCCCGCCGGAGTGCGCGTGCCCTCCCGCGGGGAAGCGGCCGTCGGCCAGGACAAGAAGTGCTGCCCTTGTCATACCGGCGTCCTCAGAAGAGGAAGTAGCGCTGGGCCATGGGCAGTTCCGCGGCCGGTGTCGCCTCGACGAGTTCCCCGTCGACGCGCACGGCGAAGCTGTCGGGGTCGACCTCGACCCGGGGCCGGGCGTCGTTCTCCCGCATGTCCGCCTTGGTCACGCCCCGCGTGGAGTCGATGGCGACGAACCTCTTGCCGAGGCCCAGCCGTTCCGGCAGCCCGTCGTCGAGGGCGAGCGGGGCCACGAAGTTGACGGAGTTGGCGGCCGGTGCCCGGCCGATCGCCCCGTACATCGGGCGGGGCAGGATGGGCTGCGGGGTCGGGATGGAGGCGTTGGCGTCGCCCATCTGCGCGTACGCGATCTGCCCGCCCTTGAGGACGAGGTGCGGCTTGACGCCGAAGAACGCCGGTTCCCACAGCACGAGGTCGGCGAGCTTGCCCGTCTCGACGGAGCCGATCTCCCGGGCGAGGCCCTGGGCGAGCGCCGGGTTGATCGTGTACTTGGCGACGTACCGCCGTACCCGCCGGTTGTCGGCCCGGCCGTCCCCGGGCAGCGCGCCCCGCCGCCGCTTCATCACGTGCGCGGTCTGCCAGGTCCGCAGGACGACCTCGCCGACCCGCCCCATGGCCTGCGCGTCGGAGGAGATGATGGAGATGGCGCCCAGGTCGTGGAGGACGTCCTCCGCGCCGATGGTCGAGGGCCGGATCCGGGACTCGGCGAACGCCAGGTCCTCGGGCACCGCGGGGTTGAGGTGGTGGCACACCATCAGCATGTCGAGGTGTTCCTCGGCGGTGTTCACGGTGTACGGCCGCGTCGGGTTGGTCGAGCTGGGCAGGACGTGCGGCTCGGAGACGACGGTCATGATGTCGGGCGCGTGCCCGCCGCCGGCGCCCTCGGTGTGGTAGGCGTGGATGCCGCGGCCGGCGATCGCGGCGAGCGTGTCGCCCACGAATCCGGCCTCGTTGAGGGTGTCAGTGTGGATGGCGACCTGGATGCCGGTCTGCTCTGCGACGGTCAGCGAGGCGTCGATGACGGCCGGCGTGGAGCCCCAGTCCTCGTGCAGTTTGAGGCCCAGCGCCCCGCCCCGGATCTGCGACAGCATCGCCTCGTGGGAGACGGTGTTGCCCTTGCCGAGGAAGCCGATGTTCAGCGGGTACTGCTCCATCGCCTCCAGCATGCGGGCGAGGTGCCAGGGGCCGGGCGTCACGGTCGTCGCCTTGGAGCCCTCGGCGGGCCCGGTGCCGCCGCCGACGAGCGTGGTGACGCCCGCCGCGAGCGCCTCGTCGGCGATCTGCGGGCAGATGAAGTGGACGTGCGCGTCGACGGCTCCGGCGGTGAGGATGCGGCCGTTGCCGGCGATGATCTCGGTCTCCGGGCCGATCACCAGGTCCGGGTGGACCCCGTCCATGGTGTCGGGGTTGCCCGCTTTGCCGATGCCGGTGATCCGGCCGTCGCGGATGCCGACGTCGGCCTTGACGATCCCCCAGTGGTCCACGATCACGGCGCCGGTGACGACGGTGTCGGGCGCGCCGTCCGCGCGGGTGGCGCGGGACTGGCCCATGGACTCGCGGATGACCTTGCCGCCGCCGAACACGGCCTCGTCACCGGCGAGTCCGGGACCGCCGGAGCGGTCCTCCTCGATCTCGACGATCAGGTCGGTGTCGGCGAGCCGGATACGGTCACCGGTGGTGGGGCCGAACAGGTCGGCGTACGCGGCACGGGAGATCTCAGGCATCGAGGGCGCCTCCGGTCTCGCCGCGCAGCCCGGGCACCACGCGGGCGCCGGTGAGGGGGACGAGGGCGACGTCGACGGGCAGCCCCGGCTCGAAGCGCACGGCGGTGCCCGCGGGAACGTTCAGCCGCTTGCCGCGGGCGGCGGCGCGGTCGAACTCCAGACCGGGGTTGGCCTCGGCGAAGTGGTAGTGGGAGCCGACCTGGACGGGCCGGTCGGCGGCGTTGAGGACGGTGAGCCGGGTGACCTCGCGGCCCTCGTTGTACACGATCGGGTCCTCGGCGAAGAGGATCTCTCCGGGAATCATCGGGGCCCCTCTCAGACGATCGGGTCGTGGACGGTGACGAGCTTGGTTCCGTCCGGGAAGGTCGCCTCGACCTGGACGTCGTGGATCATCTCGGGGATGCCCTCCATGACGTCGTCGCGGGTGAGCAGCTTGCGGCCGGATGCCATGAGCTCGGCGACCGTCCGGCCGTCCCGTGCCCCTTCGAGGATGTGCGCGGTGATGAGGGCGACGGCCTCGGGGTGGTTGAGCCTCAGCCCGCGCGCGCGGCGCTTCTCGGCGACGTCGGCCGCCACGTGGATCAGCAGCCTCTCTTGCTCGTGCGGCGTCAGTTGCACGTCCCACCTCACATCCTCGCTCCGGACCTTCGCGGGACCCGGTTGCCGCGGCCACGAGGGAAAAGTCCCAGGTGGCGTGAAGGGGCAGGGTAGTTGGGCCGCGTTTCACGCACGTTACCCGAGCGGTGTGAGCGTCAGGTCCCGGGGTCGGTGCCCGGCATACTCATCAACGCGCGCAGGCCGTCCCGCAGGACGTCCACCGAGGCCGGCCCGAACAGGGACTGCTGGGCGATGAAGCCGAGGACGGTGGCGATCATCGTGCGGGCCACGTGGTCCGGCGGTACGTCCGAGCGCATCGTCCCGGCCGCCTGGTGGGCCTCGACGATCCGCGCCCACGCCGCGCGCACGACGGTGTAGCCCTCGCGCAGGACGTCCGCGAGGGTGTCGTTGCGCGGGATCTCCGACCAGACCTGGACGACCAGGCGGGGGAAGGCGGGAACGCCGTCCACGGTGAGGGACTCGCGCAGGCCCAGGGTCCGGTCGAGGACCGCGGGCACGAGGCGGTCGGGCGGCGGGGGCGGGCTCTGCTCGGCCGCCGCCTCGAAGGCGGCCCGGACCTCGCCCAGCACCTCCGAGACGATCGCGGCGATCAGCTCGTCCTTGCCGGCGAAGTACCGGTACACGGCGCCGGCCGAGAGATCGGCCTCCTTCAGGACGTCCTGCATGGAGGTGGCGTGGAAGCCGTTGCGCGCGAAGCAGAGCGCGGCGGCGTCGAGGATCTGCCGGCGGCGGGCGTCGAGGTGGGCCTGGGATACGCGTGCCATGACCCAAAACTAAAACGAACGTTCCTTCTTGACAAGCGCCCCCGGGGCGGAGCACGGTGGTGACAGAACTAAAACGAACGATCCTTCTTTTTCGAGCCGGAGCCGGAGGAGATCCCCATGAACACCGCCCCCACCCCCGCCACCAGGGCTCCCGCCCGGCGCGCGATCGCGGTCGTCGTCCTCGTCCCCGTGCTCGCGGCGCTCGCCCTGTGGGCCTTCGCCTGGCCGGCCGCCCGCACCGCGCCCCGCGACCTGCCGCTCGGCGTGGCCGGCCCCGAGGCCGCGATCACCCAGGTGGAGCAGACCCTCCAACAGCACGAGGGCGCCTTCGAGATCCACCGCTACGACGACGAGGCCGCGGCCCGAGCCGCCATGGCGGACCGGACGGTGTACGGCGCCGTGGTCGTCACTCCCCAGGGCCCCGAGCTGCTGACCGCGTCGGCCGCGAGCCCGGTCGTCGCCCAGCTGTTGCAGCAGGCGGTCGACCGGCAGGCCGCGGCCGACGGCACCGACGTCCGGACGGTGGACGTCGTCGCCGCCTCCCCGAACGACCCGCGCGGGGCGGCGCTGAGCGCGAGCGTGCTCCCGCTGGCGCTGGCCGGCATCGCGGCGGGCGCGGTGGTGACCCTGCTCGGCCTGCGCGGCGTCCGCGCCGTGCTCGCGCTGGTCGGCACCGCCGCCCTGGTGGGCCTCGTCGCGGCGGCCCTCGCGCACAGCTGGCTGGGGGTGCTCCCCGGCGACTGGTGGGCGGAGGCGGCGACGTTCGGCCTGTCGACACTGGCGGTGAGCGCGGCCGTGGCCGGGTGCGCCGCCCTGCTGGGCCCCGCGGGCATCGGCCTGACGGCGTTCACGGTGATGTTCCTCGGCAACCCGTTCTCCGGGGCGGCCTCGGCGCCGGAGATGCTGCCCGAGCCGGTCGGCACGGTCGGCCAGTGGCTGCCGCCGGGCGCGGGGACGACGCTGCTGCGCTCGGTGTCCTTCTTCGACGGCGCGGCGGCCACCGGCCCCGCCCTGACCCTCACCTGGTGGGCCGCGCTGGGCCTGGGAGCGGTGCTGCTGGGGAACGCGCTGAAGGGCCGCGCGCGGAGCGCCGCACCGACCGCCGGCCGGGAGGCCGCCCTCGTCGGCTGACCCCCCCACCGGCAGGCCGCACCCACCGGGAGTCACGCGCACCGGCGCCCCAGCGGCCCGACGGCCCGGACCGGCCGCCACCGGATCCCCGACCCCGACCGTGTGCCCTCCGCCTCGGCGGAGGGCACACGGTCCTGCGCGTCCGGCCGCACCCGCCCGGGTGCGGCCGGACGCGGCCGCCTATCGGTGGTTCGGCCCCCGATGCTCGGCCGCGATCCCGAACCGCTGCTGTTCACGGGGAGCCGAGGCCGCCGCCTCGCGCACCGCGGAGACGGAGCTGATCACCTGCTCGCCCCCCGGGGCGTCGAGCGCGTCGAGCCGTTCCAGGTCGGCGGCGGAGACCAGGGCGACGAGGGGCTTGCCGTGCCGCGTCACGACGACGCGCTCGCCGCCGTACACCACCCGGTTGATCAGGTCGGCGAGCTCTGCCCTGGCTTGCGTCACCGGAATCTCGTAGGCCATGACCCCATTCTAACGTCACGTACGTCCTGTACATTTTTTACAGACGTCAAGGAGGGGGTTCCCATGACCCGACCGTCCGCCCGCCATGTCCTGCCCGAGTTCACCGAACGCACCGGCTCTGGGCACCGGACGCTGGACCCGTACTCCAAGCTGCTGGAGGAGCGCATCGTCTTCCTGGGCACGCCGATCGACGACACCGCGGCGAACGACGTGATGGCCCAGCTCATGTACCTGGAGCACCGGGACCCCGACCGGGACATCTCGCTGTACGTCAACTCCCCGGGCGGCTCGTTCAGCGCGATGTCGGCCGTCTACGACACGCTGCGGTACGTCACCTGCGACGTGGCGACCGTCTGCCTGGGCCGGGCCGACTCGTCCGCCGCCGTCCTGCTGGCCGCGGGCACACCGGGCAAGCGGTCCGTGCTGCCGGGCGCGCGCGTGGTGCTCCGCCAGCCGGCGCTGCCGGAGCCGGTGCGGGGGCAGACCAGCGACCTGGTCGTCCAGGCCGGGGAACTGGCCCGCACCCGCACCCGCCTGGAGGAGATGCTCGTACGGCACACCGGGCGCCGTCCGGAGCAGGTGAGCGCCGACCTCGAACGCGACCGGATCCTCGACGCCCGCCAGGCCGTGGAGTACGGCCTGGCGGACCGGGTGGTCCCGGCCCGCAGGGCTTCCGGCGGCCTGCCGGGCGTGGGGTGAGCCGCCGATGCTGCCTCCCGAGCTGCCCCCGCTGCCCGCGCTGACCCGGGCCGAGGCCGAGTTGATCGACCGTTACCTGGAGGTGGTCGACCTGCTCGGCCGGATCAACCCCGCCCGCGACGGCGACACCTACCGCGGACTGCGCGCCGCCCAGGCGCTGGTGAGCAGGGCGACCGCGCTGCGCGACGCGCTGACGCTGATGCACCAGCGGGGCGAGAGCGAACTGCACGCGCCGACGCTCGCGCGGGCGCTGCGCGTGCTCGACGGGGAGCGCCGCACGGCGCGCGTCACGATGCCTCCGCTCCCCGACCGATGACGTACGGGTGTCCCGACGGCTCCGTGTTCGCCGAAAGCGTGACGCGCGGACCCGAGTTGAAACGGACCGAACGGCGTACCCCCGGGCGGCCCATCCTCGGCTGCTTTTTCCAGCCCACAGCGGTTGCGCGAAATGAGGGGCACCGCGCCGGAACGGAGGGTTCCAGTGCTGGTCGGGGGGTATGTCGTCGCCTTGACACCTGACCCGCCATCAGGGTGTCCACCCGAACGGGTGAGTGGTGAGTAACCCCACAAATCCCCGGTTGCGTTGGGATTTTCGGACATCGGTGCGCCAAGATCCCTGACTGACGACAAGCCCCCGCCACAAGCGGCGGGGCGGTCCGGGCGGACGCCGAGTCCTGCCGCCGCCCGGATGACCGGTCGACAGGAGTGCATCGGCAGGAGTGGAGGACCCAAGCACGACGGGTCGCCGGGAGCGGTCGCGCCATGACCGGACCGAGCAGCCCTTGGGGTGAAGCCGCAGCAGCGGCCGGGCAACTTCGCCAGCCCGAATCCGACAGGTCATCCTTCACAGGCGGCTGACGAAGGGTTGCGCATGACTGCGCTGAATCGTGTCCCGTCGCTCATGGCCCGGGCCGGCACGGCCTCGGCCTTCGCCATCGCCGCCGTGGGCGGCTCGATCGTGGTCCCGGGTGTCGCCTCCGAAGCGGCGGCCGCCACCCCGGCGACGAAGGCACTCCAGATCGCGGCCTCCAAGAAGGGTTCGCCCTACCGGTACGGAGCCGCCGGGCCGAACAGGTTCGACTGCTCCGGGCTCACGCTGTACTCGTTCAAGAAGGCGGGCAAGAAACTGCCTCGTACGGCGGCCCAGCAGTACAACAAGACCACCCACATCTCGGCGAGCAAGCGCAAGGCCGGGGACCTCGTGTTCTTCCACTCGGGGTCGTACGTCTACCACGTCGGGATCTACGCCGGTAAGGGCAAGATCTGGCACTCCCCGAAGACCGGGGACGTGGTGAGGCTGCAGAAGATCTGGACCAAGAGCGTCTGGTACGGCCGGGTCAAGTGACCCTCCGGAGGCGGTGGCGGCGTCCCTGACGCGCCGCCACCGCCTCCGGAGCCCGCCTCCCGGAGCCCGGGGCCGGTCAGGCGGCCTCGCGCCGTCTGCGCCACGCCCAGGGCCGTCACACAGCCGTTCACAGCCGCCCGCAGCCGGTGACAGCCCTCTGTAGCCTTCGCGGCCCTCCGTAGCCTTCGCAGTCCTCCACGGCTGCACAGCCCTCCGCAGCCGCCGATCCCCGCCCGTCCCCACCGGTCGCCTCGGACCTCGCCCGGCTGCGCGGCACCACGCCCTCGGCCGTTCCCGGTCCCTCGGCGGCAGCCGCTGCCACCCCCACGCCGCCTCTGCCGGCCGAGCGCGCGGCCCGCCCTCACGCCCTCCGAAACCACCCGTTCGGCGGACACCCGCGCCCGCACCCCGCACACCACTCGTCCGGCGGACGGCCACGCCCGTGCGGCCCCCGCCTCCCCGCGCACCTCCCACTGGCCCCGCACCCGCACGTCCCCGAGCCCTCCGCACCCCGTCCCCGCACCCCGTCCCCACAGCCGTCCGCCACCCGCCCCCACACACACCCCACCCCCCTCACCGCTCCTCGTTCCGCCACCGGAATCCGAGCGGGGTCAAGGTTCCTGTTGGCCCGCCGTCGCCACCGGCTCCACGGGCACCGTCCACGGGAGGTCGACGCAGATGGTCTTGCCGCCCTCGCGGGTGGGGCGGACGCGGAGTCTGCCACCGCACTCCGCGGTCAGCCACCGGATGATCACCAGGCCACGGCCGTTGTCCTGCTGGACGGCGGCCGGCAGGCGCCTGGGGAAGCGCGGGTGGCTGTCCGTGACGCCGATGCGCAGCAGCTCGTCCCGGTCGAGCCGGAGGTCCACCCTGAAGGTGGGCGACTGTCCGAAGGTGTGCTGTACAGCGTTGGTGGCGAGCTCGGAGACGATGAGGCGGACGGTGTCGGCCGTCTCCGCCTCCGCGGGAAGACCCCATCCCCCCAGCGTGGTCAGCACGAACGCGCGAGCCGTGGACACCGAGGCGGGATCGCTCGGCAGAGTGAGGGATGCTTCCAGATGGTCTGCCATGGCGGTGCCGTCCCTTTCCCACGGGACCGGAGTCCGACACGGTGCGGATGGTTCGAGTACGGTCCCGGACTGGTGCTTCGTCGCCAGATTGCCATCAGCGGGCCGCCACCGGTGGCGATCCCCCAAGATGTGCATATATCTGTCGCTCGATGCGGTGAACTCTGCCACGGCAGAGCGTATTTGGACGGCTCGTAGGGAGTAAGGAGAACTCCATGCAGCACGGTCCCGCGGTGCGCCGCCGGAAACTGGGCGCCGAACTGCGGGCCCTGCGCGCCCGCCTCGGCCTGACCAGTGGCGAGGCGGCCCGGCTCGTGGGCTGGCACCAGTCGAAGGTGAGCCGGATCGAGACCGGCACCAGCGGTACGAAACCCGCCGATGTGCGGTTACTCCTCGACGCCTACGGCGTGTCCGATCCCCGGATGCGGGAGCTCATGCTGGCGCTGGCGGGGTCCGCCGACAGCGGCGGACGGGATCACTGGGTGCACGCCTACCGTGGCGTACTGCCGCCCGCCTACCGGGACTTCATCAGCCTGGAGTCGCAGGCGAGCGCGATGCGCACCCTGGAGACGACCGTGGTCCCGGGGCTGCTCCAGACGCCCGAGTACGCGCGGGCGGTGACGAGGGCCGCTGTCGAGGGCGCCGACGACGACCAGTTGGACACCCTGGTGGAGGTGCGGCTGGCCCGCCAGGACGTACTGCGCGCACAGCCGCCGCTGACGCTGAACGCGGTGCTGGACGAGGCCGTGCTGCGTCGGGAGGTGGGCGGCCCGGAGGTCATGGCCCGGCAGCTGGAACGGCTCGTGGAGGCGGGCCGGCTTCCCCAAGTGACGCTCCAGGTACTGCCGTTCAGTGCCGGAGCTCATATCGGAGTCACAGGTTCTTTCGTTATCTTCTCGTTTACGAGCACTTCTGATCTGGATGTGGTTGTTCTCGACCACTTGACGAGTAGCCTCTATCTCGAACGGAAAGAACACCTCCAGGCCTACACCGAGGCCTTCGACGCCCTTCGGGCGCACGCCCTTTCACCCGAGGACACACTGGAATACATCGCCGCGAAAGCCGCCGGCACGTAAGGAGGCACCATGACTGCACTGCCTCGGAACGTACCCTCCAGTACCGACCTGCACGACCGCCGCCGTCCGCAGGGTCTGCGGTGGCTGCGCAGCAGCTACAGCACGGGAGCCAACAACTGCGTGGAGACGGCCCGCCCGGAGACCGGACCGTGGGCCGGCCTGCTCGCCGTACGCGACTCCAAGGACCCGGCCGGACCCGCCCTGCTCTTCTCCCCCGAGAGCTGGACGGGCTTCACGGCCACGTTCCGCTGACCTTCGTCCGGACCGTCCGGACCCCTGCCCCCCACCCGTATCCCGGCGCCGCCCGGCCGTGTCACGCCGACTCATGGCCGTGTCTCGCCGATCACTCGTACAGCGCGTTCGATCTGCGCCTCGGAGAGGTCCGCACGGGCGGTCAGCCTCAGGCGTGAGACGCCGTCGGGCACGGAGGGAGGACGGAAGCAGCCGACGGTCAGGCCTGCCGCCCGGCAGTCCGCCGCCCAGCGCACGGCCCGCTCCGGGGACGGCGCACGCACGGAGACGACCGCGGCGTCCGGACGCACCGCCTCCAGACCCGCGGCCGTCAGCCGCGCGTGCAGGTCGCCCGCGACCGCACGCGCGCGTGCCGCGCGTTCCGGTTCGCGGCGCAGCAGCCGCAGGGCCGCCAGGGCCGCCCCCGCCGCCGCGGGGGCGAGACCGGTGTCGAAGATGAACGTCCGGGCCGCGTTCACCAGGTGCTCGATCACCCGCGCGGGTCCGAGCACGGCCCCGCCCTGGCTGCCGAGCGACTTGGACAGCGTGACCGTGACGACGACGTCGCCGGCGCCGGCCAGTCCCGCGGCGTGCGGGGCGCCGCGCCCGCCGGCGCCGAGGACGCCGAGCCCGTGGGCGTCGTCGACGACCAGCCCGGCCCCGTGCTCCCGGCACACCTCGGCGAGGGCGGCCAGCGGCGCCGCGTCGCCGTCGACCGAGAACACCGTGTCGGAGACCGTCAGCGCCGGGCCCGGGTGCGTGCCGAGCGCCTTGCGCACGGCGTCCGGGTCGGCGTGCGCGACGACCTGCGTGGTGCCGCGGGCCAGCCGGCAGCCGTCGATGAGCGAGGCGTGGTTCCCGGCGTCCGAGACGATCAGGGTGCCGTGCGGGGCCAGCGCGGTGACCGCCGCCAGGTTCGCGGCGTAGCCGGAGGAGAGGACCAGGGCCGCCTCGAAGCCGCAGAAGCCGGCCAGTTCCCGTTCCAGCTCGGCGTGGAGTTCGGTGGTGCCGGTGACGAGACGGGAGCCGGTGGCACCGGCGCCCCAGGTCCGGGCGGCCCGCGCCGCGCCCTCGGTGACCTCCGGGTGACGGGCCAGGCCCAGGTAGTCGTTGCTCGCGAGGTCGAGGAGCGGCGAGTCGGCCGGCCGGGGACGCAGGGTCCGTACGAGTCCGGCGCGGCGGCGCAGCTCCGCCTGCTCGTCGATCCAGCCGAACGCCATGGGGTCCTCCGGTGCTTTTGTAGGTAGCGGACAGACACTAGCGGCAGGTGTGGCCGCCCATGGTGTGGCACTACCCACACGTCGCAGCGGGCGTGTTGTGTGATCCCTACCTTGGCCCGGAGTGGTTCGGTAGGACAGGATCGGCTCTCATGGACCTGTTGAACACGCTGGTGGACAAGGGGCTTCGGCGCGAGCTGCCGACCCGTGCGGAAGCGCTGGCCGTCCTCGCGACGTCCGACGACGACCTGCTCGACGTGGTGGCCGCGGCCGGCCGGGTGCGCCGGCACTGGTTCGGGCGACGGGTGAAGCTCAACTACCTCGTCAACCTCAAGTCGGGGCTGTGCCCCGAGGACTGCTCCTACTGCTCCCAGCGGCTCGGCTCCACCGCCGGGATCCTCAAGTACACCTGGCTCAAGCCCGACGAGGCCTCCGAGGCGGCGGCCGCGGGGCTGGCCGGCGGCGCGAAGCGGGTGTGCCTGGTGGCGAGCGGGCGCGGTCCGACGGACCGGGACGTGGACCGGGTCTCCGAGACCATCAAGGCCATCAAGGAGCGGAACGAGGAGGTCGAGGTGTGCGCCTGTCTCGGTCTGCTCTCCGAGGGACAGGCGGAGCGGCTGCGCGCGGCGGGCGCCGACGCCTACAACCACAACCTGAACACGTCCGAGGGGACGTACGCGGACATCACGACCACGCACACGTACGCCGACCGGGTGGACACGGTCCACAAGGCGCACGCGGCGGGCCTGTCCGCCTGCTCCGGGCTGATCGCCGGCATGGGCGAGAGCGACGAGGACCTGGTCGACGTGGTCTTCTCGCTGCGCGAGCTGGACCCGGACTCGGTCCCGGTCAACTTCCTGATCCCCTTCGAGGGCACCCCGCTCGCCAAGGAGTGGAACCTCACCCCGCAGCGGTGCCTGCGCATCCTGGCGATGGTGCGGTTCGTGTGCCCGGACGTCGAGGTGCGTATCGCGGGCGGGCGCGAGGTCCATCTGCGCACGATGCAGCCGCTCGCGCTGCACCTGGCCAACTCGATCTTCCTGGGCGACTACCTCACCAGCGAGGGCCAGGCGGGCCGGGCCGACCTGGAGATGATCGCGGACGCCGGCTTCGAGGTGGAGGGCGCGGAACAGGTGACGCTGCCGGAGCACCGCGTCGCCGCCGGCGGCGACTTCGGGGACTGCGGGGGCGGGGGCGGCGGATCGCACGGGAACGCCGGGTGCGGATCGCACGGCACCGCCGGGTGCGGGTCGCACGAGGGCGCGGGCTGCGGGTCGCACGAGGTGGGCGGCGTCTGTGGCTCCGCTCCGGTGGCGGCGGCCGGCGAGCCCCGCACGGACCTGGTCGCCGTACGCCGCCGGGGTGCCGGGACGGACCTCGCGCCCAATGCCTGACCCGAACGTGCCGGAGCTGCTGGATCTCGACCGGCGGCACGTGTGGCATCCGTACGGTCCGATGCCCGGCCGGGCCGAGCCGCTCGTCGTGGAGTCGGCGAGCGGGGTCCGGCTGCGGCTCGCCGACGGCTCGGGCGAGCTGGTCGACGGCATGGCGTCCTGGTGGTCGGCGATCCACGGCTACAACCACCCGGTGCTGAACGAGGCGGTGCGCGCGCAGCTCGGCCGGATGAGCCACGTGATGTTCGGCGGGCTCACCCACGAGCCCGCCGTTCGGCTGGTGAAGCTCCTCGTCGACATGTCGCCGGCAGGGCTGGAGCACGTCTTCCTCGCCGACTCGGGATCGGTGTCCGTCGAGGTCGCGGTCAAGATGTGCCTCCAGTACTGGCGTTCGCTGGGCCGGCCCGGCAAGCGGCGGCTGCTGACCTGGCGCGGTGGCTACCACGGCGACACCTGGCAGCCGATGTCGGTGTGCGACCCCGAGGGCGGCATGCACGACCTGTGGGCCGGGGTGCTGCCCCGCCAGGTGTTCGTGGACGCGCCGCCCGCCGACCACGACGAGGCGTACGCGGAGCGGCTGCGCTCGGCGATCGAACGGCACGCCGACGACCTGGCCGCGGTGATCGTCGAGCCGGTGGTGCAGGGGGCCGGGGGGATGCGGTTCCACTCCCCCGCGTACCTGCGGGTGCTGCGCGAGGCGTGCGACGCGCACGACGTCCTGCTGGTGTTCGACGAGATCGCGACCGGGTTCGGGCGTACGGGCGCCCTGTTCGCGGCGGAGCACGCCGCGGTGACACCGGACGTGATGTGCGTCGGCAAGGCGCTGACCGGTGGTTACCTGACCATGGCGGCCACCCTGTGCACGGCACGGGTGGCCGACGGGATCTCGCGGGGCGAGGTCCCGGTGCTCGCCCACGGCCCCACCTTCATGGGCAACCCGCTGGCGGCGGCCGTCGCCTGCGCCTCGATCGAGCTGCTGCTCGGCCAGGACTGGCTCGCGGAGGTCGAGCGGATCGGGACCGGCCTGCGGGAGGGGCTGGCCCCCGCCCGGGAGGTGCCGGGCGTGAAGGACGTACGGGTCCTCGGGGCCATCGGTGTCGTCCAGCTGGACCACGCCGTCGACATGAAGGCCGCCACGGACGCCGCCGTACGGGAGGGCGTGTGGCTGCGGCCGTTCCGCGACCTCGTCTACACGATGCCGCCGTACGTCACGGACGACGCGGACGTGGCACGGATCGCGCGCGCGGTGTGCGCCGCGGCGCGGGAGGGATGAACATGCCGATCCTGGTGATCACGGGGACGGGTACGGAGATCGGCAAGACGGTCACGACCGCGGCCCTCGCCGCGTCGGCGCTCGCGGCGGGCCGGTCGGTGGCCGTGCTGAAGGCCGCCCAGACCGGCGTACGGCCGGACGAGTGCGGGGACGCCGACGAGGTCGCGCGGCTCGCGGGCGCCGTCACGACCGCCGAACTCGCCCGCTACCCCGACCCGTTGGCCCCGGCGACCGCCGCCCGGCGGGCCGGCCGGGAACCGGTGCGTCCGCGTCGGGTCGCCGAAGCCGCGGAGAAGCTGGCCACCGAGCACGACCTGGTCCTCGTCGAGGGCGCGGGCGGGCTGCTCGTCCGCTTCGACGAGACCGGCGGGACCCTGGCCGACGCCGCGGAGATGCTGCGGGCGCCGGTGCTGGTGGTGGCGTCGGCGGGCCTGGGCACGCTGAACACCACCGAACTGACGGCCCGTGAACTCCGGCGTCGTGGCGTGGAGTTGCTGGGTGTGGTCATCGGCAGCTGGCCCGGCTCCCCCGATCTGGCGATGCGGTGCAACGTCACCGACCTCCCGGAGGTCGCGGGAGCCCCGCTGCTGGGGGCACTGCCCGCCGGCGCCGGGACGCTGACGCCCGCCGACTTCCGTGAGCGGGCGCCGGGTTGGCTGGCGGCGCGCCTGGAGGGGACGTGGGAGGCGGAGGCGTTCCGCCGGGCCGTAGCGAATGCGGCGGGCGTGGCGGACGCGGGGGGTGCGTCAGGTGCGGCGGGTGTGTCAGGTGCGGCGGGTGTGTCAGGTGCGGCGGCTCAGGTCTGAGGGCGCCGGCGTCCGGCACGGGCCGACCCTCACCGGCTCCACTGGCGCAGCTCCCGGGCGATGTCGTGCACCGACGCCTCACCGTTCTTGACCAGGCGGGCCAGGTCGCGGACCTGCTCGGGCGAGGTGACGACCTTCACCCCGCTGGCCACGAGGTAGGCGTAGGCGACGGAGCAGGCGAAGAGGGCGTTGGAGCGCTCCAGCGCGGGGACGTGGAGGAGGAGCTGGAGCAGCGACGCCGCGCGGGCGTGCGGGGTGTCGTAGACGGGGACGTCGAAGATCTCGGCCTGGTGGCGCGCCACCGCCGCGACCAGTGCTCCCCAGTCGGTGACCTGGGGGTCTCCCGGCGTCTTCTGCTCGGCGAGCATCAGCAGCCAGGCGAGGTCGATGGTCAGGTCGTCCAAGGGGTCAGCGGCCACCTTCGTGCGTGCCGCTCCCGGCCGTGCCGCTCCCGGCCGTGCGGCCCTCGGCCGTTCGGCCCTCGCGGGCCGCGCCGAATTCCTCGGCGAAGACGGTCTCGTACTGCTTCATGAAGTCGGCCGCGGCCTCCAGGAAGGTGTGGCCCGCCTCGCCGGTGTCCTGTCGGACCAGCTCTTCGATGTAGCGGTTGACGCTCATGCCGCGCGCGGTGGCCCGCTCGCGGGCGGCGCGGGCCGTACCCTCGTCGACGCGGACGTTCAGCTGGGTCTTCGCCATACCGTCGACGCTAGCGCCGGAACGCTAGCACCGGCAAGGGCGGTCAGGTGGGCAAAAGGGATACCGGGTGTGCGCCCGGTCACACTACGCTCGTCGGAACCGGCACGTCGGCACGTCCCCCCGATCGAGGAGGCAGCCTTGTCCACACCTGCTGTGCGGCACGCCCCCGGCCTGGCGTCGGCCGACGGCGTGGCGGCCCGGGCCCGTGCGCTGACCAAGGCCTACGGCTCGGGCGAGACCGCCGTGCTGGCGCTGGACTCGGTGGACGTGGACATCGCGCGGGGACGCTTCACCGCCGTGATGGGGCCGTCGGGCTCGGGGAAGTCCACGCTGATGCACTGTCTGGCCGGGCTCGACACCGTCTCGGGCGGGCAGGTGTGGCTCGGCGACACCGAGATCACGGGGCTGAAGGAGCGGGAGCTGACCCGGCTGCGCCGCGACCGGGTCGGGTTCATGTTCCAGTCGTTCAACCTGATCCCGACCCTCGACGCGGCCGAGAACATCACGCTGCCGATGGACATCGCGGGGCGTGAGCCGGACCGGGAGTGGCTGGACCGGGTGATCGACACGCTGGGGCTGCGGGACCGTCTCAAGCACCGGCCCGCCCAGCTGTCCGGCGGTCAGCAGCAGCGCGTGGCCTGCGCGCGGGCGCTCGCCTCCCGCCCGGAGCTGATCTTCGCGGACGAGCCGACCGGCAACCTGGACTCGCGCGCCGGCCTGGAGGTCCTCGCCTTCCTCCGGGAGGCCGTGGACGGCCTGGGCCAGACCGTCGTCATGGTCACCCACGACCCGGGTGCCGCCGCCCACTCCGATCTGGTGCTCTTCCTCGCCGACGGACGGATCGTGGACGAGATGGGGCGTCCGACGGCGGAGACGGTGCTGGAGCGCATGAAACGCTTCGACGGAATCCGCACCCAGGCCGGCGCGGCCCCGGCCGAGCCCGGCACAGCCCAGGACAGGTCCGGCACGGATCCGGGGGAGCCCGGCACGGCTCCGGACGAGTCCGGCACGGCTCCTGCCGCCCAGGCCGGCGCGGCCCCGGACGAGCCCGGCACAGCCCAGGACAAGTCCGGCACGGCTCCAGGCGAGCCCGGCACGGCTCCTGCCGCCCAGGCCGGCGCGGCCCCGGACGAGCCCGGCACGGCTCCGGGCGAGCCCGCCGGAAAGGGCTGAGCCGGTGCTGCGGGCCACGCTCCGGAGCTTCCTCGCGCACAAGGGCCGCCTGCTGCTGTCCGCCCTCGCCGTCGTGCTGTCGGTGGCGTTCGTCGCGGGCAGCCTGATCTTCTCCGACACGGTGGCGCGCACCTTCGACCGCCTCTTCGCGTCCACGTCGGCCGATGTGACGGTCGAGCCGGAGGAGGACCTGACCGCCTCCGTGCCCACCGGCGCGGTCCGGACCCTGCCCGCCGCCCTGGCCGACCGGGTGGCCCGCACCGCCGGAGTGGCCTCGGCCCACGCCGACGTCAGCGTGGAGAACATCACGGTCGTCGACGCCGCCCACACGTCCGTGGGCCGGTCCGGCGGAGCGCCGACCATCGCCTCCGACTGGTACGTCACCGAACGCAGCGCCGTGGAGCTGACCTCCGGCCGCGCCCCGCGCGGCGCCGGGGAGGCCCTGATCGACGCCGACACCGCCGGCCGCAAGGACGTGGAGATCGGCGACACGCTGACGGTGATGGCCCAGCCCGGGTCGTTCCCGGTCCGCGTCGTCGGCATCGCCACCTTCCGGACCACCAACCCGGGCGCCGCCCTGGTCTTCCTCGACCCCGCGGTGGCCGCCCCACGGCTCCTGGGCTCGCCCGACCTGGCCACCGGCATCTCCGTCGACGCGGCGGAGGGCGTGACCGACGCCGAGCTGAAGCGCCGCGTCGCCGCCGCGGTCGGCTCCGGCCCCTACGTCGTGCAGACGGCCGACGAGCAGGCGAAGTCGGCGGCGGAGGAGCTGGGCGGGTTCCTCGACGTCATCAAGTACGTGATGCTCGGTTTCGCCGGGATCGCCGTGCTGGTGGGCGTGTTCCTGATCGTCAACACGTTCGCGATGCTGGTCGCCCAGCGGACCCGTGAGCTGGGCCTGCTCCGCGCGCTCGGCGCGGACCGGCGTCAGGTACGGCGCTCGGTGCTCACCGAGGCGGTGCTGCTGGGCCTGGCCGGCTCGACGCTGGGCCTCGCGGCCGGCATCGGTCTGGCGGCCGGTCTGATCCGGCTGATGAGCGCGCTCGGTATGAACCTCAAGACCACGGAGATGGTCGTCGGCTGGGCGACCCCGGTGTCGGCGTACGCCGTCGGCGTCGGCGTCACCTTCGTGGCCGCCTACCTCCCGGCCCGACGCGCGGCGGCCGTGTCGCCCATGGCGGCCCTCGCGGACGCGGAGGTCGCCGGTGTGGGACGGCCGCTGCGGGTGCGCGCGGTGGCGGGGGCGGTCGTCGGCGGGCTCGGTGCCGCCGCCCTGGTGGGCTGCGTGACCGCGTCCCGTACGGCGACGGCGGCCTCGCTGCTGGGTCTGGGGGTCGTCCTCACGCTCGTCGCCACCGTCGTGGCGGGCCCGCTGCTGGTGCGTCCGGTGATCCGGGTGCTCGGCGCGGGTTTCCCGGTCCTGTTCGGCGCGGTCGGCCGGATGAGCCGGCGCAACGCGCTGCGCAACCCGCGCCGCACGGGCGCGACCGCCGCCGCCCTCATGGTGGGCCTCGCCCTGGTGGGCGGCATGTCGGTGGCGAGCGCCTCGATGTCGGAGTCGTTCGACCGGCAGATCGACGAGACGCTCGGCGCCGACTTCGTCGTCCAGGACGCCGGCTTCACGCCGTTCCCGCGGGAGGTGACCGACCGGGTGCGTGCCACGGACGGCGTCGGGGTCGTCGTACGGCAGCGGTTCGCGCCGGTCGCCGTGCGGCTGCCCGACGGCGAGCGGCTCGAGACGACGGCCGCCGGGTACGACGACCGGGTCGACGAGGTCGCCCGGGTCCGGTACGCGCGGGGTGACTCGGCGGCCGCGCTGGCCGACGGCGCGATCGGCATGGACGCGGACTTCGCCGCGGAGCACGGCGTGCGGATCGGCAGCGTGCTGCCAGTGCGGTTCCCCGGCGACCGGACCGTCCCGCTGAGGGTGGGCGCGCTCACCGACCAGGACACCGAGGGCTTCGGCATGCGGGGCGGACTGTTCCTCAACGCCGCGACCGTCGAGGAGTACGTGCCCGGGGGCCAGGACTCGGTGCTGTACCTGAACGCCGCCCCCGGCACCGACGCCGACGAGCTGCGGCCCCGGCTGGAGCGGGCGCTGCAGCCGTATCCGCAGGTGCAGGTGCGCGACCAGGCCGACTACAAGGAGCTGGTCCACGGCCAGATCGCCGTGCTGCTGTACCTGGTGTACGCGCTGCTCGGGCTCGCGATCGTCATCGCGGTGCTCGGGGTGGTCAACACCCTGGCGCTGTCGGTGGTGGAGCGGACCCGGGAGATCGGGCTGCTGCGGGCCATCGGGCTGGCGCGGCGGCAGGTGCGCCGGATGATCCGGCTGGAGGCGGTGGTGATCGCGGTGTTCGGCGCCGTGCTGGGGCTCGGGCTGGGGCTGGTGTGGGGCGTGTGCATCCAGCGGGTGCTGGCCCTGGAGGGCATGAAGGCGCTGGCGATCCCGTGGGGGACGGTCGTCGTGGTCGTCGTCGGCTCGGCGGTGGTCGGCGTCGTGGCGGCACTGCTGCCGGCGCTGCGCGCCTCACGGATGAACGTGCTGGCGGCCATAGCGCACGAGTGACCGCAGCGGGGCGGGTGCCCGCACCTGACGACAGCGCTGCGGAAGCCCACGCACGATGGAAGCACGCACCGCGCACCGCACCGCACCGCACCGCACCGCACCAGTCGAGCTCTCGGGTCTGGAGCGTCTCACCGTGGAGCGAGAATGCTCCGGTCCTGCCGATCTTTCGGGGGCGAGCCGTCCAGGGAAGTGCCCCGGATCGACAGGAGGACCATCAGGGCACCGCCGCAGACAATGGCCGAATCGGCGAGATTGAACACCGCGAAGTGCTCAACGGAGATGAAGTCGACGACGTGCCCGCGAAAGACCCCCGGCGCCCGGAAGATCCGGTCAGTCAGATTGCCGAGCGCGCCCCCCAGCAGAAGGCCCAGGGCGACAGCCCACGGAAGGCTCTGAAGCCTACGCGCGACACGCACGATGACCACGACGATCGCGACCGCGATCGCCGTGAACACAGCCGTGAAAGCCTGGCCCGTACTGAAAGCCGCACCCGAGTTACGGAACACGTGCAGCGTGAGCACGCGGCCCGCTATGGCGACGGGCTCCTGGCCTTCCCAGCGCGAGACAGCCACAAGCTTGCTGCCGAGGTCCAAGGTGTAGGTGAGAGCGGCCGCCGTCAGCAGAGCGGTCAGTGGGCCCTGAGCCAGTGCGCGCTCATCAACAGCACGCGTTGCGGTCTCGGGCTGGGATTGCGAGGCATTGTCGGTAGTGATGATCCGCTCCATGGATGCCGAGCCGCCCTAAACACGACCACACTACAAGAGCCTGCGGGGTGAAACGTCCAGCAGGTGCTCGGCTCCGGCTTTCACACCACTGCGGTCAGTCCGCGTCCTCGCCGTCGGACGGGCACCGGTCGAGCACGGCTTCGCCCATCCCGATAACTGGCGGACCCTCACCAAAGGCCGGCGCCCTCGACGAGCGCGTGGCGCGCTACCGGGAGCCGGCGCGCGGGCGCGAGGAACCGGCGGAGCTCGACCTGCTCGTCCAGAGGGTGGTCGTCACCTAGGACCGTGAGGCTGCCGTCCGGCCCCTCCTGCAGCGCAGCGGACGGCGCACCTGACGCCGGAAAAGGCGCCGGAGCCGCCCATCCTGTCGGTCGGCACACTGCGGGAGATCGTCGCGCAGGTGCTCGCCCGGCGCGGGTTACGGGTTCTCCTGCCTGACGGTGCCGGATCCGTACAGGGAGGCCTTCGCGCCCGTGATCGCGGAACTGCGGGGCCGCTGACAACCGTCCGGATGCTGGAATTCCGCCGTTCGGTCCGTGCTCCGTGGTGTGATCATCGGCATGTCTGAACTGCAGATACGGGCCGCGACGCCCGACGACCTCGACGCCGTGCTGGACTTCTGGAAGACCGCCGCCGAGGGCACGAGCATCAGTGACGACCGGGAGGGCGTGGAGCGGCTGGTCGCCCGTGACCCGGACGCTCTGATCCTGGCCGAGCGGGACGGGCGGCTGGCCGGCACGGTGATCGCCGGGTTCGACGGGTGGCGCTGCCACCTGTACCGGCTGGCGGTGCATCCGCACCACCGCCGCCAGGGGATCGGCTCGGCGCTGCTGGCCGCCGCGGAGGAGCGGTTCGTCCGGCTGGGCGGGCGGCGCGGCGACGCCATGGTGCTGACACGGAACGAGACCGCGCACCATGCCTGGCGGGCCGCGGGGTACACGCCGGAGGAGCGCTGGCGGCGCTGGGTGAAGCCGCTCACCGACTGACCTCACCCACCAGCAGCTTTGCCGATCCTTTACACTTGGGGGACCGTGCGGATCGTACGGTCCCCCTACCGTCCCGAAACGTGAAAGGTGTGAGCGTCCGCCCATGGGCGAGCCTCCCAGTACGCGACATCGCGCGATCCTCCCTGCCCTGTCCGACCATGGGACGGAGGTGACACGATGACGGAAGTCCTCCTGCTGCTGGTGGCGATCCTGCTGTCCCTCGCGTGCGGCGCCTTCGTCGCGGCCGAGTTCTCGCTGACGACCGTGGAGCGCAGCGAGCTGGAGCGGGCCGTCGAGCGGGGCGAGACCGGCGCGGCCGGTGCCCTGAAGGCCGTGCGCAACCTCACGTTCCAGCTGTCCGGCGCCCAGCTCGGCATCACCGTCACCAACCTGGTCGTCGGCATGCTCGCCGAGCCGTCGATCGCCGCGCTGATCTCCGGGCCGCTGGAGTCGGCCGGTCTGTCCGCCACCGCGGCGAGCTCCGTCGCGCTGGTGCTGGGCACAGCCCTGTCGACGGTGTTCCTGATGGTCGTCGGCGAGCTCGTCCCGAAGAACTGGGCGATCTCCTCGCCGCTGGCCGTGGCCAAGCGGGTGGGCAACGCCCAGCGCTGGTTCAGCGCCGCCTTCCGCCCCTTCATCACGCACCTGAACAACACGGCGAACCGTGTGGTGCGCCGGTTCGGGCTGGAGCCCGCCGAGGAGCTGGCCTCCGCCCGCGGCCCCCAGGAGCTGGTCGCGCTGGCCCGGCACTCCGCCAAGCAGGGCGCGCTGGAGGCGGACACCGCCGAGCTGTTCGTGCGCACGCTGAACCTGGCCGACCTGACCGCGGAGAACGTGATGACACCGCGCGTCCAGGTCGTCGCCCTGGAGGCGCGGGCCACCTGCGAGGACGTCGCGAACGCGACCCGGGCGACCGGTCTGTCCCGCTTCCCCGTCTACCGGGACAGCCTGGACCAGGTGGTCGGCACCGCCCACGTCAAGGACGTCATCGCGATGCCCGCGGAGCGCCGTACCCGCGTGCCCGTCGCCGAGATCATGCGCGAACCGCTGCTGGTGCCCGAGAGCCTGACCGTGGACCGTCTCCTGGACCGGCTGTCCGGCAAGCGGACGATGGCCGTGGTCATCGACGAGTACGGCGGAACGGCCGGGGTGGCGACCCTGGAGGACATCGTCGAGGAAGTCGTCGGCGAGGTCCGTGACGAGCACGACCCGCACGAGACGCCCGACCTCGCCCCCGCGGGCACGGACGACGCCGGCCGCGCCCTGTACACCGCCGACGGAGCCGCCCGCACCGACCAGCTCGCGCGCGTGGGCCTGCACGTCCCGGAGGGCCCCTACGAGACGCTCGCCGGCCTGGTCGCCACCGAGCTGGGCCGTATACCGGCCGTCGGTGACCGGGTCGAGGCCGCCGGCTGGCGCATGGACGTGGTCGACGCGTCCGGCCACCGGGCCGCGCGGGTGCTGCTGCACGCGCCGCTCGACGACCCGTCGGAACAGGAGGTCGGCCGGTGACCGCCGTCCAGTTGCTGATCGGCCTGGCGACCCTGGTCGTCAACGCCTTCTTCGTCGGCGCGGAGTTCGCGCTGATCTCCGTACGCCGCTCGCAGATCGAGCCGTACGCCGAACAGGGCGACCGGCGCGCCCGGAGCGTGCTGTGGGGCCTGGAGCACGTGTCCGCGCTGATGGCGGCCGCCCAGCTCGGCATCACGCTGTGCACCCTGGTCCTCGGTGTGGTCGCCGAACCGGCGATCGAGCACCTGCTGGAACCGGTGTTCCACGCGGTCGGCGTGCCCGAGGGGGCCGGTCACGCGGTGTCCTTCGTGATCGCGCTGACCCTGGCGACGTACCTGCACATGCTGCTGGGCGAGATGGTGCCGAAGAACATCGCGCTCGCCGAGCCGGTGCGCAGCGCGCTGCTGCTCGGCCCGCCGCTGGTCGCGCTCTCCCGGGCGCTGCGTCCGGTGATCTTCGCGATCAACGCCTTCGCCAACGCGCTGCTGAAGCTGCTGCGGATCGAGGCCAAGAACGAGGTCACCGCCACGTTCTCGGACGCGGAGCTGGCCCAGATCGTCAAGGACGCGGGGGAGGCCGGCCTCCTCGACGACCGTGCCCAGGAGCGGCTGCACGACGCCCTGGAACTGGGCCGGCGCCCGGTGCGGGACGTCGTCGTCCCCCTGGAACGGGTCGTCTACGCGCGCGTGGGCGTCACTCCGGACGGGCTGGAGCGGCTCGCGGGCGAGTCGGGGTTCTCCCGCTTCCCCGTCGTCGACGAGGGCCGCCGGATCGTCGGGTACCTGCACGTGAAGGACGCGCTCGACGCCTCGCCCCGGGACGAGGCGTTCCGGCTGCGGGACCTGCGGCCCATCGCGCGCGTGCGGGAGACGACGCCCCTGGACGACGTCCTCACGGCCATGCGGGGCAGCCGGACGCACCTGGCGGCCGTGATCGGCGCCGACGGGCGGCTCGCCGGGCTGGTGACCATGGAGGACGTGCTGCGCGAGCTGTTCGGGCAGCGGGCCTGAGCGGGGGGCGGGGTGAGCGGGCGCGGGCGCGGGAGGTGAGCGGGCGCGGGCGCGGGAGGTGAGCGGGCGCGGGCGCGGGAGGTGAGCGGGCGCGGGCGCGGGAGGTGAGCGGGCGCGGGCGCGGGAGGTGAGCGGCTGCGGGCGCGGGAGGTGAGCGGCTGCGGGCGGCAGGGGTGACCGACCGCTGGGTATGCCCGGCGGGATACCATCGCTGACGCCATGCAGACGAACACCACACCCCCGTACTCCAGCCTGGTCGCGGTCGGCGACTCGTTCACCGAGGGCATGTCGGACCTGCTGCCCGACGGCACCTACCGCGGCTGGGCGGACCTCCTGGCGGGCCGGATGGCGGCCCGCACGCCCGGCTTCCGGTACGCCAACCTCGCGGTGCGCGGCAAGCTGATCGGCCAGATCGTCGAGGAGCAGGTGGACGTGGCCGCCGCGATGGGCGCCGATGTGATCACCCTGGTCGGCGGCCTGAACGACACCCTGCGCCCGAAGTGCGACATGGGCCGGGTCACGGGCCTGCTGACGGAGGCCGTGGAGCGGCTGGCCCCGTCCTGCAAGCGGCTGGTGCTGATGCGCAGCCCCGGCCGGCAGGGCCCGGTCCTGGAGCGGTTCAGGCCGCGCATGGAGGAGCTGTTCGCCTGCGTCGACGGCCTCGCCGCCCGCCACGACGCCCTGGTCGTCGACCTGTACGGCGCCCCCTCCCTGGGCGACCCGCGGATGTGGGACGTGGACCGGCTGCACCTGACGGCCGAGGGCCACCGCCGGGTCGCCGAGGCGGTCTGGCAGGCACTCGGCCACGAGGCCGAGGACACCGACTGGCACACGCCGATGCCCGCGACGCTGCCGCCGGGCTGGCTCACGCGGCGCGTGGCGGACGCCCGGTTCGCCCGGCGGCACCTGCTGCCGTGGATAGGCCGCCGGCTCACCGGCCGCTCGTCCGGCGACGGACTGCCCCCCAAGCGCCCCGAGCTGCTGCCCTACGAGGTCCCGCCGGCGTAGGTGTGCGACGGAGAACGGCACGTCGATAATTCGCCATCGAACATGGCGAGTTGCGGCACCCGCTCGGGTGAATAAAGTGGAATGTGACCAATTGACCCACGCCCCGAAAGGGGACAGTCATGCGTGCACACAGCGGAAAGCGGGCCACAGCCCTCGGTTCCCTCCTCCTCGCCGTCGGCGTGGTCCTCACCCCTGTCACCCTCCAGCAGGCATCGGCGGCCACGCCGAGCACACCTCACGCCGGCGTGTCCACGGTGGTGGCCAGTCCATGGGACTACCGACGGGGCTTCAGGGACGGTTTCCGCGACGGGTACGCGGACGCCAGGGACGACTGCCGGCGCGAGAAGGCGAAGAAGTACGCCTTCAGCAACGACGACTACACGCGCGGCTACGCCGACGGCTACAGCTCCGGGTACGCCCGGGCCGAGCGGCGGTACTGCTGAGCCGCACGGGCCCGGCGGAGCGTCCGGAACACGGCCCCGCCCCGGTGGAAGGCCACCGGGGCGGGGCCGCCCCTGTCACACACCTGTCACGCACTGTTCGTGACGTGACCGCATCGACCGCCCCTGACCTGGGCGTTCTCACACTGCGTAGACGGTGACGGACCACTGTGGACGGTAGGTAAACTCCGTACACGTGACTTCCGCTCCCGCCAAGCCCCGCATCCCGAACGTCCTCGCCGGACGCTACGCCTCCGCCGAGCTCGCCACGCTCTGGTCGCCCGAGCACAAGGTGAGGCTGGAGCGTCAGCTCTGGCTCGCCGTGCTGAAGGCGCAGAAGGACCTCGGGATCGAGGTGCCCGACGCGGCGATCGCCGACTACGAGCGCGTCCTCGACCAGGTCGACCTGGCCTCCATCGCCGAGCGCGAGAAGGTCACGCGACACGACGTGAAGGCGCGGATCGAGGAGTTCAACGACCTCGCCGGGCACGAGCACGTGCACAAGGGCATGACCTCCCGCGACCTCACCGAGAACGTCGAACAGCTCCAGATCCGCCTCTCGCTGGAGCTGATGCGCGACCGTACGGTGGCCGTCCTCGCCCGTCTGGGCAAGCTGGCCGGCGAGTACGGCGAGCTGGTCATGGCCGGCCGCTCCCACAACGTGGCCGCGCAGGCCACCACCCTCGGCAAGCGGTTCGCGAGCGCCGCCGACGAGCTGCTCGTGGCGTACGGGCGGGTCGAGGAGCTGCTGGGCCGTTACCCGCTGCGCGGCATCAAGGGCCCGGTCGGCACCGCGCAGGACATGCTGGACCTGCTCGGCGGGGACGCATCCAAGCTGGCCGGGCTGGAGCAGCGCATCGCCGACCACCTGGGCTTCGCCCAGGCCTTCACCTCGGTCGGCCAGGTGTACCCGCGGTCGCTGGACTACGAGGTCGTCACCGCGCTGGTGCAGCTGGCGGCGGCGCCGTCGTCGCTGGCGAAGACGGTCCGGCTGATGGCCGGGCACGAGCTGGTGACCGAGGGCTTCAAGCCGGGCCAGGTCGGCTCCTCCGCGATGCCGCACAAGATGAACACCCGCTCCTGCGAGCGCGTCAACGGCCTGATGGTGATCCTGCGCGGCTACGCCTCGATGACGGGCGAGCTGGCCGGCGACCAGTGGAACGAGGGCGACGTGTCCTGCTCGGTGGTCCGCCGGGTGGCGCTCCCCGACGCGTTCTTCGCCCTGGACGGCCTGCTGGAGACGTTCCTGACGGTGCTCGACGAGTTCGGCGCCTTCCCGGCGGTCGTGGCGCGTGAGCTGGACCGCTACCTGCCGTTCCTCGCCACCACCAAGGTGCTGATGGGCGCGGTGCGCGCGGGCGTGGGCCGGGAGATCGCACACGAGGCGATCAAGGAGAACGCCGTGTCGTGCGCGCTGGCGATGCGCGAGCAGGGCGCCGAGCGCAACGAGCTGCTGGACCGGCTCGCGGCCGACGAGCGCATCCCGCTGGACCGCGCCGGGCTCGACGCGCTGATGGCCGACAAGCTGTCCTTCACGGGTGCCGCCGCCGACCAGGTGGCCCTCGTCGTCGGCCGGATCGAGGAGATCGTGAAGCAGCGCCCCGAGGCCGCGGGTTACACCCCCGGAGCGATCCTCTGACCCGCTTCACCCAGGCGGACCTGGAGGCCGCCCGCGACCGTCTCGTCCCGGACGTGGTCGCGGGCGGTCTGCGTGTGCTGTTCTGCGGGATCAACCCGGGGCTGATGACGGCGGCGACCGGCCACCACTTCGCCCGCCCCGGCAACCGCTTCTGGCCGGTGCTGCACCTGTCGGGTTTCACGCCGCGCCTGCTGAAGCCGGCGGAGCAGCGGGAGCTGCTGGAGTACGGGCTCGGCATCACCAACGTGGTCGCGCGGGCCAGCGCCCGCGCCGACGAGATCACGGCGGAGGAGTACCGCGAGGGCGGGCGGCTGCTGGCGGAGAAGGTGGCCCGGCTGAAGCCGCGCCGGCTGGCCGTGGTGGGCGTCACGGCCTACCGGGCGGCGTTCGACGACCGCAAGGCCACGGTGGGCCCGCAGGAGCGGGTCATCGGGGACACGCGGGTGTGGGTGCTGCCCAATCCCAGCGGGCTCAACGCCCATTGGACGGCGGCGACGATGGCGGAGGAGTTCGCGCGGCTGCGGGTCGCGGCCGAGACGGATCCGCCCGCTACGGGGGATCCGTCTCGGTGACGACGGCGAGCAGCTGGAACGGCAGCTCCTTGTCCCACTGGGAGACCCCGAGGGCTATCCAGCGCGCGGTGTCCGGCGACCGCCACAGGTGGAGGTCCGGTACGTGCGCGCTGAGCGAGGCCCAGGGCTCGGGTATGTCCTCGCCGTCCATGGACCGCTCCAGCGTGCTCGCCAGACTGATGCGGTGCGGTGGGCCCCAGCGGTCGGCGAGCCGCTCCGTCAGCCCGTCCCGGTCGGCCTCGTACTGCGCCTCCGTCTCCTCCCACTCCGTCCCGTCGTCCTCCCAGAAGTCGCCGCTGGTCTGTAACTCGGCGACGAGATAACCGGGTCCGCCCGTGCCCACGTCCGTCCTGCCGTGCTCCGCGGGGAGGTCCCGGGCGCACAGCAGGTCGACGGTGGCGAGGCAGCGTGCGATGTCCATGCGAGCCAGTAAACAGGCCGCCACTGACAAGTGGCGTGGCGTCAGCCACCGTGCGGATCGGGCGTCGTGGAGCGTGCGTCGCGGATCGGGCGTCGCGGATCAGGCGTCGTGGATCGGACCGCCCGCGTCAGGCGTCCCTGCGCCGCACGCTCCACGCGCCCGCGAGGAGCGCGGCGGCGGTCCACAGCGCCGTCACCCCGAGCCCGGACCACGGTCCGAGCGAGCCGTCGTGCGTCTCGTACAGGACCACCTGGCCCGCCTTGTCGGGCAGGAAGTCGGTGGCTGCGCCGGCGACGTCCCCGATCACGAACGAGACCACGATGAGGAACGGGATCAGCAGGGACAGCGCGCCCACCCCACTGCGCAGCACGGCCGTGAGACCGGCCGCGAGGAGCGCCATCAGGGTCAGGTAGACAGCGCAGCCCACGACACCGCGCGCCTGCTCGCCCACGGTGAGACCGCTCGCCGCGTCGCCGAGCCCCGCCCTGGCGGCGACGAGGGCGGTGAAGGCCGTGACCAGCCCGACGGCCAGCACCGGTACGGCGATCGCCGTCGCCTTCGCCGCGAACCACCGTCCGCGCCGCGGCACCGCGGCGAGCGAGAGCCGCAGCGCGCCCCCGTGGAACTCCGCGGACACGGCCATGGCACCGAAGGAGATCGCGGCGATCTGACCGGGTGTGACACCGGACAGGGCCATGAACAGCGGGTCGAACTCCGGGTCGGACGTCTCGGAGACGCCCGCGACCGCGGAGAACGCCGTGGTCGCCGCGGAGAGCGCGAGCAGCGCCCCGAGCAACGAGCGGAGCGTGCGGATCTTCAGCCACTCGGAGTGGAGGACGGGTGCGAACGACATGTCAGGCCTCCTGCGGCCGCGCGGTGAACTCGGTCTCGGTCGACGTCAGATCGAGGTAGGCCTGCTCCAGCGTTCCCGCCTCCGTGGCGAGTTCCAGGACCGGCACTCCCGCGGCGGACGTGAGCCGTCCGATGTCGTCCACGCGCGCGTGGTCGACGGTCCAGTGCCCGTCCTCGTGTTCCACGGCGCGGTGGCCGTGCGGGGCCAGGGCGCGGCCGAGCGCGACGGGGTCCGTGGTGCGGACCCGTACGCGGGGGCGCACGCGCGCGTCGATGAACTCCCGCATCGGGGTGTCGGCCAGGAGGCGTCCCCGGCCCAGGACGACAAGGTGGTCGGCGAAGGACGCGGTCTCGTTCATGAGGTGGCTGGAGACCAGGACCGTACGGCCCTCCCCCGCGAGCCGGCGCAGCAACGCCCGGATCCAGACGATGCCTTCGGGGTCGAGGCCGTTGGAGGGTTCGTCGAGCAGGACCACCTCGGGGTCGCCGAGCAGGGCCGCCGCGATGCCGAGGCGCTGGCGCATGCCCAGGGAGTACGTCTTCACCCGGCGCCGCGCCACCGACGCCAGACCCGTCTCCTGCAGCACCTCGTCGACCCGGCCGCGCGGGATGCGGTTGCTCACCGCCAGGGTCAGCAGGTGGTCGCGTCCGGTACGGGAGCCGTGCGCGGCCTGCGCGTCGAGGAGCGCGCCCACGTGGCGCAGGGGTGCGCGGAAGGTGCTGTACAGGCGGCCGCCGAGGGTGGCGGAGCCGGAGGCCGGCCGGTCGAGGCCGAGCACGAGCCGCATGGTGGTGGACTTCCCGGCGCCGTTGGGGCCGAGGAAGCCGGTGACGCGGCCGGGGAGGACGTCGAAGGTGAGGTCGTCGACGGCTCGCCGGGTGCCGTACTCCTTGGTGAGGTTCCGGACTTCGATGCTGGTCATGGCCGGAGCATGGCCGTCGGGCGGGGCGGAGGGCCTCCCCCGGCGGTGGAGTCCGTCTCCCCCGTGCGGGGGAGGTCCGTTGTCGGTGGCGGCTGGCACGATGACGGGATGGTCCGCTCGCTGCGCCCGTTCGTCCGGGCGGTGACGTACACACGGTGGCTGCATCTGTTCATGGCCGTCGTGTGGCCGGCCATGTGGTGGTACGTCTTCGCTCCGTCCTGGGCGGCGCTCACGGCGTTCGTCCTGCTCGGCTGCGCCGGACTGCTGCCCGCGCTGCGGACCGTCGAGGGGCTCCAGGCCAGGCTGCTGCTGCTCGGCGGGCGTCACGACGGCGGGCACCCGGAGATCGTCGTCGCGCCGTCCGCCACCTGGGGCGACCGCGCACGCACCGTCCTGTGGCTGGAGATCCGGCTGCTGCTGGGCTGTACGGTGGCCTTCCTCACCATCCACCTCCCCCTGCTCACCGACGACCTGGCGCGCACCGCCCGGGGAGGCAGCCCCGACCCCGCCACGTTCGTCCAGGTCCCAGGCCACCACTGGTGGTACGCCTGGATCACGCCGCTCCCGCTGATCGCGCTGGCCGCCGTCGTCGTCGCCTCCGGCAGGCTGATCACCGTCCTCGCCCGGCGCCTCCTCGGCCCCTCGCCCGCGGAGCGGCTCGCCGCCCTGGAGGAGCGCACCGAACAGCTCCTGGAGCGGACGCGCATCGCACGCGAGTTGCACGACTCGATCGGCCACGCCCTGACCGTCGCCGTCGTCCAGGCGGGCGCGGCACGGGCGGCGGGCGATCCCGCCTTCACCGACCGCGCCCTGGACGCCATCGAGGAGACCGGCCGCGCCGCCCTGGAGGACCTGGAACGCGTCCTGGGCGTTCTGCGCGAGTCGGAGCGCCCGGTCGGCAGCCGCCCGACGCTCACCCACGCCGACCGCCTCCTCGACTCCGCCCGGGCCTCGGGTGCGAAGGTCGACGCGGACCTGACCGGCCCGCTGGACACCGTCCCGGGCCCGGTCTCGCGCGAGGGCTACCGCATCCTCCAGGAGTCACTGACGAACGTCCTGCGGCACGCGGGCGCCGTCCCCGTCCGGGTCCGCGTCGGGGTCAGCGGCGACGTCCTCAGCCTGGAGGTGCGCAATCCGCTGACCACCCGCATACCCGGCCCGGGCCGGGGCGACGGGCTGCGCGGCATGCGCGAGCGGACCGCGCTGCTCGGCGGACGGGCCTCGATCGGACCGCACGGGGACGAGTGGCGGGTGCGGGCCGAGATCCCGATCGCTCCGGCCGCGATACGCCCGCGTTCGCGCTGATCGACACCGGCCCCCGTCCCCCGTACCGACGGCCCCGCCGCTTCACGGGGCGGTAGCGGTGCCGGAGCACGCCAAGTCCTGATCTACGCTGGCCGGATGCCGGTGACCGTACTGCTCGTCGACGACGAACCCCTGGTCCGCGCGGGTCTGCGCGCCGTGCTGGAGGCGCAGCCCGACATCGAGGTCGTGGGGGAGGCCGCCGACGGGGCGGCGGTGATCCCGCTGGTGCGGAGCCTGCGGCCCGACGTGGTCGCCATGGACGTCCGCATGCCGCTGATGGACGGCATCGAGGCCACGCGGACGGTGCTGCGGACGGTGGCGGAACCTCCGAAGATCGTCGTGGTGACGACGTTCGAGAACGACGAGTACGTGTACGAGGCGCTGCGCGCGGGCGCCGACGGGTTCCTGCTGAAGCGGGCCCGGCCGGCCGAGATCGTGCACGCGGTGCGGCTGGTCGCCGAGGGCGAGTCGCTGCTGTTCCCGGCGTCGGTCCGACGGCTCGCCGCCGAGTACGGCGACGGGCACGGCAGCCGGGCGGCCCGGGACGTGCTGGCGCGGGCCCGGCTGACCGAGCGGGAGGCGGAGGTGCTGCGGCTGATGACGCGGGGGCTGTCCAACGCGGAGATCGCCGCGCGGCTGGCCGTCGGGGTGGAGACGGTCAAGTCCCATGTGAGCGCGGTGCTGGCCAAGCTCGGGGCGCGGGACCGCACCCAGGCGGTGATCACGGCGTACGAGTCGGGGTTCGTGGCGGCGGGCTGAGCCGGGGCGCCCCGGCCCGGGTGCGGGTTCGGCACTCGCCGGGGTCCGCCGCGCCGAGTACGATCCGCCCCACACGCGCACGAGCTGGGAGGACGGACGTTGGGGCGGCTGACCGGCGGGGATCCCTCGCTGCTGCGAAGGATCAACTCCGCGGTGGTGCTGCACGCGTTGCGTGCCGCCGACTGCGCGACGCTGACGGAGATCACCCGGGTGACCGGTCTGTCCCGGCCGACCGTCGAGGGGGTCGTCGAGGATCTCATCGGTGCCGGTCTCGTCGTCGAGAAGGCGGCCGAGGAGGGTGCCGCCCGACGCCAGGGGCGCCCGGCGCGGCGGTTCCGCTTCCGTGCGGAGGCCGGTCATCTGCTGGGTCTGGAGATCGGCGCGCACCGGGTGGCCGCGCTCCTGGCCGACCTGGACGGGCGGGTGCTGGGCGCCCAGGCGAAGGACGTCGACGAGTCGGCCCCGGCGGACGAGCGGCTGGAGCGGCTGCGGACCGCGGTCGCCGAGCTGCTGCGCCGGGCGGGCGTCCCGCGCAGCTCCCTGCGGGCCGTCGGTGTCGGCACGCCCGGGATCGTCGAGGCCGACGGGACGGTACGGCTGGGGACCGCGCTGCCCCAGTGGACGGGGCTGCGGCTGGGCGAACGGCTGAGCCGCTCCTTCAAGTGTCCGGTGCTGGTCGAGAACGACGCCAACGCGGCGGCCGTCGCCGAGCACTGGAAGGGCTGCGCCACCGAGTCCGACGACGTGGTGTTCGTGCTGGCGGGGCTGAGCCCGGGCGCCGGCTCGCTGATCGGCGGGCGACTGCACCGGGGGTACGGCGGGGCGGCCGGGGAGATCGGCGCGCTACACCTGCTGGGCCGTGAGGTGACGCCGGAGACGCTGCTGTCGACGACGGGCGAGCCGCTGCACCCGTTGGACGAGCAGGCGGTCGCCGAGGTGTTCGCCCAGGCCCGCCGGGGCGACCAGCGAGCCCGGGCGGCCGTGGACCGCTTCCTCCAGCGGCTCGTCCACGACGTGGCCGCGCTGGTCCTGGCCCTCGACCCGGAGCTGGTCGTCGTCGGCGGCTGGGCGGCCGGACTGGACGGCGTACTGGAGCCGCTGGGGCGGGAGTTGGCACGGTACTGCCTGCGGCCCCCGAGGGTGGCCCTGTCGTTGCTCGGGGAGGCGGCCGTGGCGACGGGGGCGCTGCGGCTGGCCCTCGACCACGTGGAGGAACAGCTCTTCGCGGTGGAGGGGACGGTGACGGGGCGCTCGCCGGCGGAGCGTCCGTGAGACGGGCGGCGCCGCGGGGGGGCCGGGGCGGTCCGGGGCGGTCCGGGGGTGGGTGATTCGGGAGGCTCGGGAGCAGTCCAGGGCAGTCCAGGGCGGTGCGGAACGGTCCAGGGCGGGCCGGCCGGGGCCCGCCGCACGGGCCGGACGGTCGGCCCGTAGGGCGGGCCCTGTGCACGGGCCTCACGGCGAGCCCGGCGAGCCGGCCTCACGGCGAGCCCGGCGAGCCGGCCGTACGGCGAGCCCGACCTGCGGGGCGCGCGGCGGGCCCGGCGGGCCGGGCCGCGGTCGTCAGGACGCCTGGTGCTGCGGGCCGGGGTGGATCTCCACGCCGCCCGACGCGCCGAATGTCAGCCGGCAGGTGTCGGCACGGTAGGTGGCGACGGAGAGCGCCGCGGTGCGGCCCCCGGTGAAGAAGCGGGTGGTGACGACCAGGACCGGCGCGCCGGGCAGCCGGTCGAGTTCCTTGGCGTCGTCGGCGCGGGCCGAGCCCAGTTCCACGGCGCGGTCCTGCCCCGCCAGCGCCAGGCTCTGCAGCTCGCGCAGCACCGCACGCGCGCGTGCCGCCCCGGACGGGGCGTCGATGCCGGTGAGGTCGGGCACCGACGAGTGCGGCACGTAGAGAAGTTCGGCGGCGACGGGCTGGCCGTGCGAGACCCGCGAGCGGCGCACGATGTGCACGGGGGTGTCGCGGCCGGTGTCCAAGGCGTCGGCGACGGCGGCCGGCGGGGCCGCGACCGCGCAGTCGACGGGCTGCCAGGCGTCGTCGCCGGCGCCCGGCCAGGCCTGCCGCTCCACGCCTACGTCGACGCCCACGCGGGGCGGCGCGACGGTGGTGCCGACGCCGCGGCGACGCTGGAGCCGGCCCTCCAGCTCCAGCTGCTCCAGCGCCTGCCGGAGCGTGGCGCGGGCGACGCCGAAGCGGGCGGCGAGCTCACGCTCGTTGGGGAGGATCTCGCCCACGGTGAACTCGGAGTCCAGTGCCTCGGTGAGCACGGTCCTCAGATGCCAGTACTTCGGTTCCGCTACCGATTCCAGTTGCGTGGTCCCCACCCTGTCCTCCGCAATCACCGTGGTCCGGCGGCGTTTTCGCGCCCTTGTTTATTAAAGGTTGTTGTACTTCTCTGCGACCATAGGACGGCCCCCACCCTTGGTCAAGACCAATCCTCGACGCCTCGGGGCGCCGACAGGCCCCCGCAGCACGGCGTTCACACGGCGTTCGTACGGAGCGGTGTGCGGGTGGCGCCGCGCGCGGGTGACGGAACGGCGAGGCCCCCGTCCGGGGAACGGGGGCCGTGGCCGGGGCCGGGGGCGGGCCCGGGACGCGGTCGCACCGTCGGTCAGTCCGCCAGGGCGCGCAGCTTGTCGGGGTTGCGGATGACGTAGACGGCCTGGATGCCGCCCTCGGCCACGTCGATCTGGAAGAGCGTGTCCGGCTTGCCGCCGGACAGCACCAGGACGGCGAAGCCGCCGTTGACCTCCAGGTAGCGGCGGGACACGTCGGGGAGACCCTTGCCCGCCACGCCGACGAGGAACCTGCCGACGTGGTCGGCGCTCTCCAGGACGCGCAGCGGCGCCTTCGCCTTGCCGCCGCTGTCGCCGACGAGCCGGGCGTCCGGCGCGAGCAGCGCCATCAGGCCCTCCAGGTCCCCCTCCACGGCGGCCGCGAGGAACCGTTCGGTGAGCTCGCGGCGCTGGACGGGGTCGACCTCGTAGCGGGGCCGCCGCTCCTCGACGTGCCGGCGGGCGCGGCCGGCCAGCTGGCGCACCGCGGACTCGGTCCGGTCGAGGACGGCGCCGATGTCGGCGTACGGGTAGCCGAACGCCTCCCGCAGGACGAACACCGCCCGCTCCAGCGGGGACAGGGACTCCAGGACGACGAGGACGGCCAGGGAGACGGAGTCCGCGAGCACGGCCCGTTCGGCCGTGTCCTCGACGGTGTCGCCGAAGTCGGTGACGTACGGCTCGGGCAGCCAGGGGCCGACGTAGGCCTCGTTGCGGGTCTTGATGCGGGCGAGGCGGTCGAGGGCGAGGCGGGTGGTGACACGCACCAGGTAGGCGCGGGGTTCCCGCACGTCGCCGCGGTCGGCGGCGGACCAGCGCAGCCAGGCGTCCTGGACGACGTCCTCCGCGTCGGCGACCCGCCCGAGCATGCGGTAGGCGACGCCGAGGAGGAACGGACGGTGCTCTTCGAAGACGTCGGTGGCGGTCTCTGCGGTCACGGTGCCATCCCATCCGACGGGCAGGCGGGTGTCCAGCCGGTTCGCGCACTAAGGGCTACCCACGGGTAGCAGTTGCTGACAAGCTGTCTACGTACGCGTCCGGCCGGCGTCCGCCCGTTGACACGAGGAGCCTCCATGTCCGCCACCGCCTCCTTCACGGTCCCCTCCCCCCACGGTCCGACGCCCGTCACCATCTCGTACGCGCGCGTGGGGCGGGGCGAGCCGCTGCTCCTGCTGCACGGCATCGGGCACCACCGGCAGGCATGGGACCCGGTGGTGGACATCCTGGCCATCGAGCGGGACGTGATCGCCGTCGACCTGCCCGGCTTCGGCGCGTCCCCGGCCCTGCCCGACGGGCTCACCCACGACCTGCCCACGACCACCGCGGTACTCGCGGCCTTCTGCGCGGCGCTGGGGCTCGAACGCCCCGACGTGGCGGGCAACTCGCTGGGCGGTCTGCTGGCCCTGGAACTGGCCCGCGAGCAGCGGGTACGGTCCGTCACCGCACTGTCCCCGGCCGGGTTCTGGTCGGAGGCCGAGCGCCGCTACGCCTTCGGCGTGCTGCTCGCCATGCGGAGGATCGCCCAGCGGCTGCCGCTGCCCCTCGTCGAGCGCCTCTCCCGCACCGCGGCCGGCCGCACGGCCCTCACCAGCACCATCTACGCCCGCCCGGCCCGCCGTTCGCCCGAGGCGGTGGTCGCCGAGACGCTCGCGCTGGCGCGGGCCACCGGCTTCGACCAGACCCTGCGGGCCGGTGCGACCGTGAGGTTCACCGACGACCTTGCCGGAACACCCGTCACCGTCGCCTGGGGCACCCGGGACCTGGTGCTCGTACGCCGCCAGGGGGTCCGCGCCAAGCGGATCATCCCCAAGGCCCGCCTGGTCCGCCTGCCCGGCTGCGGCCACGTCCCGATGAACGACGACCCGGCCCTCGTCGCCCGCGTGGTCCTCGACGGCAGCCGCTGAGACGGGCCGGGCCGCCGTTCGCCGCTCCGGATGACGGCCGGACGGCCCCTGGACGTCGCGCCCAGTTGTTCACCTGCGGTTTCCGTGTGCGCTGCGGCGTACCAGTAGGTGTGACGGTGCACACCGGCCGGTACCGTCCCAGGAGGCCCCTCCATGTCGTTCAGTCCGCTCCCCGGGCGCCGCAGTGTTCTGCGGGGCTCGTTGGCCGCGTCCGCGGCGCTGACCCTTCCCGTCGCCGCCGGGGCGGCGCCCGCCCTCGCCCTGTCCGGGCGGCCCGCGGCGAAATGGGGTGTGCAGACCGGGGACGTGTCCGCACACACCGGACTGGTGTGGGTACGCTCCGACCGTCCCGCGCGGATGATCGTGGAGACGGCCGCCACGGAGTCGTTCCGCGACGCGCGCCGCTTCCACGGTCCGCTGCTCGGCGCGGGCACCGACTTCACCGGCACGACGCAGTTGCGCGGGCTGCCGGCCGGCGAGCAGGTCCACTACCGCGTGCTGCTCGCCGACCCGGACGATCCGCGCCGCACCGGCGAGCCGGTGACCGGCACGTTCCGGACCGCGTCCGACACGCGGCGCGACGGCGTGCGGTTCGTCTGGTCCGGCGACCTGGCCGGGCAGGGCTGGGGCATCAACCCGGAGATCGGCGGTTACCGGATCTACGACGCGATGGCCGCCCTCGACCCGGACTTCTTCCTGTGCAGCGGCGACAACATCTACGCCGACGGCCCGCTCACCGAGACGGTCACCCTGCCCGACGGGCGGACCTGGCGGAACGTCACCACCGAGGAGAAGGCGAAGGTCGCCGAGACCCTGGCGGAGTTCCGCGGCAACTTCCGCTACAACCTGCTGGACGAGAAGCTGCGGGCCTTCAACGCCCGGATCCCCTCGATCATCCAGTGGGACGACCACGAGGTCACCAACAACTGGTTCCCGGGCGAGATCTTCACCGACACCCGGTACACCGAGAAGAACGTCGACGTGCTCGCCGCGCGGGCCCGGCAGGCGTTCTCGGAGTACTTCCCGCTCTCGACACTGCGCCGCCCCGACGGCCGGATCTACCGGGTGCAGCACCACGGACCGCTGCTGGACGTCTTCGTCCTGGACATGCGCACCCACCGGAACGCGAACTCGGCGGACGACCAGACCACCGACGCGCAGGGCATCCTCGGCCGTGAGCAGCTGGAGTGGCTCAAGCGCGAGCTGTCCCGCTCCCGGGCCGTGTGGAAGGTGATCGCCTCGGACATGCCGATCGGCCTGGTGGTGGCGGACGGCACCGACGGGGCCGCCAACTTCGAGGCGGTGGCGCAGGGCGACCCGGGCGCACCCCTCGGCCGTGAGCTCCAGATCGCCGAACTGCTGCGGTTCGTCAAACACCGGCGGATCACCGGCACGGTGTGGCTGACCGCCGACGTCCACCACACCTCGGCCCAGCACTACGACCCGTCCCGGGCCGCATTCCAGGACTTCGCGCCGTTCTGGGAGTTCGTCTCCGGGCCGCTCAACGCGGGCGCCTTCCCGGCGAGCGCGCTGGACGGCACGTTCGGCCCGGACCGCGTCTTCGTCAAGGCCCCCACCGCGTCCAACGTCTCCCCCGCGGAGGGCTACCAGTTCTTCGGCGAGGTCGACATCGACGGCGACAGCGGGGAGCTGACGGTCCGGCTGCGCGAGCAGGACGGCACCGTGCTGTTCACCAAGGTGCTCCAGCCGGGCCGAGTCGGTCAGTAACTCCCGTACTCTGTAAGGGCGCTCCGCGCATCGGCGTCATCCCCCGGTGCGCGGCGCGGTCCCGTACGACCTGCGGCTCCACAGCCGTAGAAGAATCAACAAACCGGACATATGCTCCCTTTACCCATCAGTCACACAGCGTTCGCGATCACGCAACACCACTCCTTCACAGTGGCCGCATGAGTCGAGACATGTCTGATGTGACGCGCCACAAACACGGGCGCCCGGTGCACCACTGGCGGCGGGACGCGGTCGAGCTCGCCGCGCTCTTCACGGCGGTCGCGGTGGCCGACGTCGTCGCGAACCTCGTGGGGCACGGCCCCGACGGCCCCGGACTGCTGGTCCTCTCCGCCGCCGCGCTGATCGCCACGGCGGGGTTCCACATCTGGTGGTCACGCCGCCACGGTCACGCACCTCCCACGAGTGATACCGATGCCCGGCCGCCCTCCCCCGAGGGCCAGGCCGGGCCGTCCGGGCTCCCCGGCCGGGCCGCCGGGGAGAGCGCCCTGTGGCGGATGCGGACGACGGTGAAGGACGAGCCGGGGTCGCTGGCCGCGCTGTGCGCGGCGCTGGCCGAGCACCGGGTGGACATCCTCAGCCTGCAGACGCACCCGCTGGGCGAGGACACCGTCGACGAGTTCCTGCTGCGCGCCCCCGGCGCGCTGGCGGGCGCCGACATCACCCGGGCCGTGGCACGGGCGGGCGGCGCGGACACCTGGATCGAGCGGGCCGACGCCCACGACCTGGTGGACGCCCCGACCAGGGTGCTGGGCCTCGCCACCCGTACGGCCCTGGACGCGGCGGAACTCCCGCTCGCGCTACGCCAGTTGCTCGGCCGGTGCACGATCCGTTCGCTGCCCGCCACGGCGCGCGGCGCTGAGCGGCGGCCGGACGGCGTGCCCGTGGAAGGGGTCCTGGAGGACACCGTGATGCGTCTGCGGGCGCCGGAAGGCGGAGTGATCACCGTGGAGCGGCCGTACCTGCCGTTCACCCCGACCGAGTTCGCGCGGGCGCGGGCACTGGTGGAACTGGACGCCCGCCTGGGCCCGCGCGTCCCGCGCGGACACGACGTGCTGACGCTGCCGGAGGGCGACGACATCACCGTGCGCCGGGCGGACCTCGGTGACCTGGAGGCGGCGAAGGCGATGCACGAGCGCTGCTCGGCGCGCACGCTCGGCATGCGCTACCACGGGCCGGTCGGCGACGCCGACCGCTACCTCGACCACCTGCTCAGCCCCCGTTTCGGCCGCACCCTCGCGGTGCAGACGCCGTCCGGGCGCGTCGTCGGCCTCGGGCACCTCCTGTGGGACGGCGACGAGACGGAGGTGGCGCTGCTCGTCGAGGACCAGTGGCAGCGGCGCGGCATCGGCGGCGAACTGCTCGGCCGGCTGGTGGCGATGGCCGTCGAGGCGGGCTGCGAGAGCGTCTACGCCGTGACGCAGTCCTCCAACACCGGCATGGTCGCCGCCATGCGCGGCCTCGGCCTGCCCCTCGACTACCAGATCGAGGAGGGCACCCTCGTCATCACCGCCCGGCTGAACCTGCCGGCCGGGAGCGGTGCGGAGCTGTCGCTGGAGGGGTCCGGGGAACGGACCGTCCGCGACTGACCCCGGTCACCCCGGTCACCCCGGTCACCCGCGGACGGCCCGGTCACCCCGGTCACCCGCGGACCGCCCGGTCACCCGCGGACCGCCCGGCGTCCTTCGGCGCCGGGCCGTCCCGCATCAGGGGCCTCGGCGGATGCTGCCGCCCGCCGCGTCGGAGCAAACGCCGTGACGCGCGCCTCCCCGCGTACGAGGATGGTGCGCATGTCGCAGACCCACACCCCGCTGCCCCGCGAGGTCGCCGACGCCTACGTCGACGAGCTCATCGCCCTCGACCCGGTCACCGGTACCTATCTCGGCGTGAAGGAGAGCTCGAGCCGTCTGCCCGACTTCTCACCCGCGGGCCAGGAGGCCCTCGCCCGGCTCGCCCGGGACACGCTGGCCCGGCTCGACGAGGCGGAACGGCGGCCCGGCGCGGACCAGGACGTCGAGCGCCGCTGCGGACGGCTGCTGCGCGAGCGGCTCACCGCCGAACTCGCCGTGCACGACGCCGAGGAGGGCCTGCGCTCGGTCGGCAACATGTCCACCCCGGCGCACCACGTGCGCGAGGTGTTCACCGTGACGCCGACACAGACCGACGAGGACTGGGCGGCGATCGCCGAGCGGCTGCGCGCGGTGCCGGCGGCGCTGGCCGGCTACCGCGAGTCCCTGGCGCTCGGCCTGGAGCGCAAGCTGTACGCGGCGCCGCGGCCGACCGCCACGTTCATCGGCCAGCTCACCGAGTGGGCGGACCCGGACGGCTCGGGCCGCGGCTGGTTCGAGACCTTCGCCGCCGACGGGCCCGACGCGCTGCGCACGGAGCTGGACGAGGCGGCCCGGGCGGCCACCGCGGCGATCGTCGCCCTGCGGGACTGGGTGCGTGATGTGTACGCGCCGACCGTGGAGGCCGCGCCGGACACCGTGGGCCGCGAGCGCTACGCGCGCTGGTCCCGCTACTTCAACGGCACCGACCTCGACCTCGACGAGGCGTACGCGTACGGCTGGTCCGAGTACCACCGCATCCTCGCCGAGATGAGGCGGGAGGCGGAGAAGGTCCTGCCGGGCGCCGAGACGCCGTGGACGGCGCTCGCGCACCTCGACGAGCACGGCAAGCACATCGAGGGCGTCGACGAGGTCCGCGACTGGCTCCAGGGCCTGATGGACCAGGCGATCGACGCGCTGGACGGCACCCACTTCGAACTCGCCGAGCGGGTGCGGAAGGTGGAGTCGCGCATCGCCCCGCCCGGCAGCGCGGCGGCCCCGTACTACACGTCCCCGTCGGAGGACTTCTCCCGCCCGGGCCGCACCTGGCTGCCGACGATGGGCCTGACCCGCTTCCCCGTCTACGACCTCGTCTCCACGTGGTACCACGAGGGCGTCCCCGGCCATCACCTCCAGCTCGCGCAGTGGGTGCACGTGGCCGGGGACCTCTCCCGCTACCAGGCCACGGTCGGCATGGTGAGCGCCAACGCCGAGGGCTGGGCGCTGTACGCGGAGCGGCTGATGGACGAGCTCGGCTTCCTCACCGACGCCGAGCAGCGGCTGGGCTACCTGGACGCGCAGATGATGCGCGCGGTGCGGGTCATCGTCGACGTCGGCATGCACCTGGAGCTGGAGATCCCGGCGGACTCCCCCTTCCACCCGGGTGAGCGCTGGACCCCGGAGCTCGCCGAGGAGTTCTTCGGCGCGCACAGCAGCCGTCCGGCGGACTTCGTGGCGAGCGAACTGACCCGCTACCTGAGCATCCCCGGCCAGGCCATCGGCTACAAGCTCGGCGAACGGGCCTGGCTGCTGGGCCGGGAGAGGGCCCGCGAGCGGCACGGCGACGCCTTCGACCTGAAGTCCTGGCACATGGCGGCCCTCTCGCAGGGGTCGCTGGGGCTGGACGACCTGGTGGACGAGCTGGCACGGCTGTGACCCACGGCGCGCGGAGAGGGGGCGGGGCCTCCCGCGGGGCCCTGACTCCGCGCGCCTCAGCAGCAGCCGCGGGGCCCTCTCTCCGCGCGGCCTCAGCAGCCGCAGTCCCCGGCGTCCACCGGCGCGGTCAGCGGATCGGCGTCGCGCCGCTCCCGGCCCTGCCAGGTCTCGAACTCGAAGCCCTCACGCACCCAGTACTCGAAGCCGCCGAGCATCTCCTTGACGCGGTAGCCGAGTTCGGCGAGCGCGAGGGCGGCACGGGTCGCGCCGTTGCAGCCGGGTCCCCAGCAGTACGTCACGACCGGGACGTCCTTGTCGAGGAGCTGTTCCGCCTGCTCGGGTATGAGCGCGGTGGGCAGGTGGACCGCGCCGGGAACGTGCCCCTGGTCCCAGGACGCGGTGGAGCGGGAGTCCAGGACCACGAAGCCGGGGTCGCCGCCGGCCGCGAGCGCGGCGGCCACGTCGGAGACGTCCGCATGGAAGACCAGGCTCGCCCGGAAGTAGGCGGCGGCCTCGGCCGGGGCCGCGGGAGCCACCCGCAGGACGGGGTGGGCGGGGGTGACGGCGGGGGTGGCGCTGAGGGCGGTCATCGCAGGGCCTTTCGCGGTGGTGCTGACTGCTTGGAGACTGGTCGGGGTGCTGACTGGTTCCCGATGACCGGAAATCTACGGCCGTCCATCCTCACGCTGAAGGGCAGTTCCCCGGCCGGCACCTTGCCCGGCCGGGGATTTCCCTGCTATTCCTCGGCCATGACCGCGTATTCCCCGGACGCCACCGACCGGCACATCCTCGACGTCCTCCAGCGGGAGGGCCGGGCCAGTTTCGCCGACCTGGCGCGTGCCGTGTCGATGTCGGCGAGCGCCGTCACCGAGCGGGTGCGGCGCCTGGAGGAGGCGGGCGTCATCCAGGGCTACGCGGCCGTCGTGGACCCGGAGCGGCTGGGGCTGCCGATCCTGGCGTTCGTCCGGCTGCGCTACCCCACCGGCAACTACAAGCCGTTCCACGACCTGGTGGCCGTCACCCCGGAGATCCTGGAGGCGCACCACGTCACCGGCGACGACTGCTTCGTCATCAAGGTCGCCGCCCGCTCGATGCGGCACCTGGAGGAGGTGTCGGGCCGGATCGGCACGCTGGGGTCGGTGACCACCAGCGTCGTCTACTCCTCACCGCTCCCCCGGCGCCCGCTCGCTCCTTGAGCCACCCGCACCCCCGCACCCCCGCACGCCCACGCGCCGGGGCGCCAGGGCGCCAGGGCGCCGGGGTCGGGCACAGGCGTCAGGCGTCAGGCGTCGGCGCGCTGGCGCACCACCGACCCGGCCCTGCCCTTGACGACCTCCAACTGCGCGTGGATCCGCCGCCGCAGGTCGGCCACGTGGCTGACGATGCCGACGCTGCGGTCGCGCTCGCGCAGGGAGTCCAGGACGTCGAGGACCTCGTCCAGGGTCTGGTCGTCGAGGCTACCGAACCCCTCGTCGATGAAGAGCGTGTCCAGCCGGACCCCGCCCGCCTCGTCGGTGACGACGTCGGCGAGGCCCAGGGCGAGCGCCAGCGAGGCGAAGAAGGTCTCGCCGCCCGACAGCGTGGACGTGTCCCGCTCCCGCCCGGTCCAGGCGTCGACGACGTGCAGTCCCAGCCCGCTGCGGCCGCGTCCGGTCCGGTCGTCGGAGTGGACGAGGGTGTAGCGCCCGGCGGACATGCGGTGCAGGCGCGCGGTCGCGGCGGCGGCCACCTGCTCCAGCCGGGCGGCCAGGACGTACGACTCCAGGCGCATCCTGCGCCCGTTGTCCGCCGAGGTGCCGGCGGTGAGGCCGGCCAGGCGGGCCACGCGGTCGTACTCCTCCCGCAGGGGGGCGAGCCGGCGCACGCCGTCGGCCGCGCGCGCGGACAGGCGGTCGAGTTCGGCGCAGCGGCGGGCGGCCGCGTCCTCGGCGGAGGCGGCCCGGCGCAGCCGTTCGGCGGCCTCGGCGGCGGCCTGTTCGGCCCTGGGGAGGTCGGCGGCGGGCCGCTGCGCGGCGGCCGCGGTCTCCGGCTCGGCGAGCACGGCCCGTACGGCCGCCTCCTCGGCCTGCCGGGCGTCCAGGCGCCGTTGCAGCTCGCGGTGGGCGCCGGCGTCGAGGAGGGCGTCGGCGGCGGCCCGCGGGGTGTCGAAGCCGGCCCGGAAGGCGGCCTCGTCGAGGCGTCCGTCGGCGGCCTTGAGGCGCTGGGCGCTCTCCTCGGCGGCGCGGGCGGCGTCGGCGGCGTCGGTGAGCCGGGCGGCCTGCCGCTCCAGGTGCGCGGCCCGCGCGGCCACGCTCTCCGCGGTGCCGCGCGCCTCGGCCAGTTCCTCCTCCAGTGCCGTCCGTTCCCGCTCCAGCCGCTCCCGGTGGCCCACCCGGGAGGCGGCGCGCACGGCGGCGTCGCGCAGGGCGGCCGTGCGCCGCTCGTGTTCCTGCTCGGCCCGGCGCTGCTCCTCGCGGGCCGGATGCAGCGCGGAGGCGTCCCGGCGGGCCTCGGCATGGCTGCGCTCCAGCTCGTCGGCCTCGGCGGCGAGCCGGTCGGTCGGGGTGTCGCCGGCCTCGGCGGTGGCGGCGGCGAGCGCCTCCCGGGCGAGACCGAGGTCGCGTTCGGCGTCCGCCCGCTCCCGCTCGGCCCGCTGGTGGGCGGCGAGGGCCTGTTCCTCGGCCTCCCGGCCGACGTGTCCGGCGACCTTGCGGGCGGGCGCGGGGTGGTCGGTGGCGCCGCAGACGGCGCAGGGCTCGCCGTCCCTCAGGGTGGCGGCCAGTTCGGCGGCGATGCCGTTGAGCCGCTGCTCCTTGAGGTCGAGCCAGTGCGTACGGGCCGTCAGCGCCCGCTCCGCGCAGGCGAGGACCCGCCGCTGGGCGTCCTCCGTGTCACGGACCAGCGCGTCGCGCAGCCGGGCCGCGGTCAGCCGCCGCCGGGCGGGCTCGCGCTGCACGGCGAGCTGCTCGGCGCGGGTGGCGGCCTCCTGGGCGGACTCGACGCGGGCCTGGAGCGACGCGCGGGTCGCCTCCCAGTCCGCGAGCCAGCCCTCGGTCTCCGCCAGCACGTCGTCGTCGGCGCGCTCCTGCCGGTCCAGGTCGGCGCGCTCGGCGAGCAGACCGGCCAGGCGCCGCTCGCCGCGACGGGCCGACTCCAGGCCGCCCAGCTCCTGCGCGGCGCGGCGTGCGGCGGCGGCGAGCCCGGCCGCGCCGGCCTGCGCGAACCGCTCCGGGAGCAGCCCGCGCGCGCGGGCCTCGGCGTCGGCCGCCCGGCGGTGCTCGGCCTCGGCGGCGTCGCGCAGCTCCAGCGCCGGCGCCACCGCCTCCGCCTTGCGGGCCCGCTCCATCCGCTCCCGCGCCTCCCGGTGCTCCCCGGCCCGCTCATGAAGCAGCCGGGACCGCTCCCGGGCCTGCGCGAACCGCTCCTGCAACCGGGCCAGTTCCCGTACGTCGGACAGGACGCGCTCGGCGGCGGCGCGGGCGGACTCGGCCGCGAGGCTGCCGCACTCGGCGACCGTCAGCTGCTCCCGCGCGGTGCCGCGGGCGACGGCGGCGGCGCCCAGCACGGCCTCGGCGAGTCCCGGCTCGCCCGGGGCCAGCTCGGGCAGTTCCATGGCGTCACCGGCGGCCTGCTGCATGCGGTGCGCGTCCGCCAGCAGAGCCGCGTCGCCCTCCCGCACGCGTGCCTCCGCCGTGCGCCGCCGTTCCGCGAGGCGCTTTTCGACCTCGGCGAACCGCGCGGTGTCGAAGAGGCGTCCGAGCAGCCGGCCGCGCGCCTCGGCGTCGGCCCGCAGGAAGCGCGCGAAGTCGCCTTGGGGCAGCAGCACGACCTGGCAGAACTGCTCGCGGCTCATGCCGAGCAGCTGGGTGATCTCCTCGCCTATCTCCTGGTGGGAGCGGCTGAGGTCCTTCCACGTCCCGGCGACGGCGTCGTACTCGCGCAGCTCGCTCTGGGCCTTCTCGACGGTCGTGCCCGTCCCGCGCCTCTTGGGGCGTTCCCAGGGCGGCCGGCGGGTGACCTCCAGCCGGCGTCCGGCGACGGTGAGTTCGAGGGTGACCTCGGTGCGGGTGCCGGGGGCGGCGTGGTCGGAGCGCAGGGTCAGGCCCTGGGCGCTCTGTCGGGCGCCCGGGACGGAGCCGTACAGCGCGTAGCAGACGGCGTCCAGGACGGACGTCTTGCCGGCGCCCGTCGGTCCGTGCAGCAGGAAGAGGCCGGCGGCGGACAGCTCGTCGAAGTCGACGCTCTGGGAGCCGCCGAAGGGGCCGAAGGCGGTGAGGCCGAGCCGGTGCAGCCTCATCGGGCGACCTCCCGGACGGCGTCGTCGGCGCGGACGGCGTCGAAGGCGTCGCGCAGGACGGCCCGCTCGCGTCCGTCCGGGCCCGCCCCGCGCACATGGGCGACGAAGTCCTCGGCGACCTGCTGGTCGCTGCGGCCGGCGAGACGCCGGGCGTACGAGACGCCGGGGTCGTCCGGTGCGCGGTCGGGGGCGAAGACGAGGCTGAGGGTGTGCGGGAAGCGCTCGGTGAGCCGGGCCATGGGTTCGGCCGGGCGGACGGCGTCGGTCAGCGTCGCCTCCACCCAGGCCTCCTCGTGCCGGGCCAGCGCGGGGTCGGCGAGCAGTTCCTCCAGCGTGCCCCTGAGGCGGGCCAGCGCGCGCGGCACCGGGCAGTCGATCCGCTCGGCGTCGACCGAGCCGTCGGCTCCGAGGTCGACGAGCCACATCGTCTTGCGGTGCCCGGCCTCGGAGAAGGAGTACGGCAGGGGCGAGCCGGAGTAGCGCACGCGCCCGGTGATGGTCTGGCAGCCGTGCAGATGCCCGAGCGCCACGTAGTCGACGCCGCCGAAGACGCCGGCGGGCACGGACGCGACGCCGCCGACGGTGATGTCCCGCTCGCTGTCGCTGGGTTCCCCGCCGGTGACGAAGGCGTGGGCGAGGACGACGGAGCGCGTTCCGCGCGCGCGGCCGGCGAGGTCGGCGCGGACCCGGTCCATGGCGGCGGCGAGCACCGTCTCGTGGCCCGCTCTCTCCACGCCGAACTCGTCCTTCACCAGGGCCGGCTCCAGGTAGGGCAGCCCGTAGAAGGCGATGTCGCCGTGTGCGTCGGTGAGCACCACCGGGGTGCCCGCCGCCGCGGGGTCGGTGCGCAGGTGGACGCCCGCGCGCCCGATCAGTCCGGCGCCCACGCCGAGGCGCCGGGCGGAGTCGTGGTTGCCGGAGATCATGACGGTCGGCACGCCCAGCGCGGCGAGCCGGTGCAGGGCGTCGTCGAACAGCTCCACGGCGGCGAGCGGCGGCACCGCCCGGTCGTACACGTCTCCCGAGACGACCACCGCGTCCACCTCGCGCTCCCGCACGGTGGCGACGAGGTGGGCGACGAACTCGGCCTGGGCGCCGAGCATGTTCACCCGGTGGAACGCCCGGCCGAGATGCCAGTCGGAAGTGTGCAGGAGCCTCATGGGCTCCGAGACTAACGGCCGGGTCCGACATCACGGCCGGTCACTCGCGCGGCGCACCGTCACACCGAGCACCACAAACGGACGTTACGGACATTTGCCTTGCGTGAGCGGAGTGACCGCCGCCTCACGCGTCCCCGTACGCCTCCCCGCCCACCTCGAAGCCGGCCGTGCCCGCCGTCACGTCCGCGAGCCACGCGCGGACGGCGTCCACGTCGGCGTCCGGCAGCCCGATCTCGATCGCGACCGCCTCCCCGTAGCGCACGTCCCGCACCTCGCGGCCGGTGGCGCGCAGGTCGTTCTGCACCTTTCCGGCCCGCTGGTGGTCCACCGTCACCGTGGCCAGGCGGAAGCGGCGGCGGGTGATCGTGCCGAGGGAGTCGAGGGCCTCGCCGACCGCGCCGCCGTAGGCGCGGATCAGTCCGCCGGCGCCGAGCTTCACACCGCCGTAGTAGCGGGTGACGACCGCCACGACGTGACGCATGTCACGGCGCAGCAGCATCTGGAGCATCGGCACGCCCGCGGTGCCGCCGGGTTCGCCGTCGTCACTGGCCCGCTGGACGGCGGCGTCGGCGCCGATGACGTAGGCCCAGCAGTTGTGGGTGGCGTCGGCGTGCTCCTTGCGGACGGCCGCGACGAAGTCCTGGGCCTCCCGCTCGGTGGCCGCCGGCGCCAGGGCGCACAGGAAGCGGGAACGGTTGACCTCGGTCTCGTGCACGCCCGCGTGGGCGACCGTGCGGTACTCGTCCTGCATCCGGCCAGCCTATGCGGTGGCACGTGGACCGCCGTCGCCGCGTGTGCGGGCGGGAGGGGTGCGGGGCCGCCGTGCCGTCCACCCCCCGGGCGGCCTCCCGACGGGGCCGGGCGCGTCCGGCCGTCGGGCGCGTCCGTCGTCGGGCGCGTCCGGCCGTCGGGCGCGTCCGTCGTCGGGCGCGTCCGTCGTCGGGCGCGGGCCTTCCCGGCTCGGGCCCGGCAGCAGGGCGGGCCCCCGCACCTGCACCCGCGCACCCGCACCCGCACCCGCACCCGCACCCGCACCCGCACCCGCAAGTGATCACGGTCCGCCGGGGCACCCAAGTGCCGGGGCGTCGGGGCGTCTGAGTACCGGGGCGTCGGAGTGCCGGAGTGCCGCACTCGCGAGCCGTCTCCGGACCGGGAGCGCGCCCCGGGCCGGCGCCGAGGTGGCCGAGCGGGGCGCCCCGGTGACTCGGGGCACACCCTCCGGACGTGGGGCGGCAACGCCCCGCTGCCGGGCCGCCCCCGACGACTCGGGGCACACCGCCGCCGGGGACGCTACCCGCCGGGAACGCCGCCGCCGAAGCGTCCGGAGCGCCGGCCGAGCGGACCGCGGACCGGCTCAGCGGGCGCCTCTGGGAACGGCCGCCGCCGTCAGCCGGGCCCGGCCCGGAGCCAGGTCCGCCCAGCCGGGCCCGGACCAGTCCAGCACCGCGATCGCCGACGTGGGGAACTTCACCCGCACCCGCTCCAGGGTGTCGCCGGGCCCGTCCCCGGCCAGGGCGAGGACCAGTTCCTGGAGGCCGGGGTTGTGCCCGACCAGCAGCAGCGTCCCGACGTCGGCGGGCGTCTCCCGGACGACCGCCAGCAGGTCGTGCCGGTCGGCCGCGTACAGCCGGGGCTCGTACCGGACGGGCGGCCGGCCGTCCCACTCGGCGCCGGCCAGCTCCCAGGTCAGCCGGGCGCGCACGGCGGTGGAGCACAGCGCGAGGTCGGGGACCCAGCCGCCCTGCGCGAGCGCCCGCCCCGCGGCGGGCGCGTCCCGGCGACCGCGCGCGCCCAGCGGCCGCTCGTGGTCGGCGACGCCCTCCGGCCACGCCGACTTGGCGTGCCGCAGCACCACCAGCCGCCGCGGCGGCCCGGCGGCGGCCCCGGGTCCGGCACCCGTGCCGGTGCCGGTGTTCACGCCGGAGCTCCCAGGTCGCGGGTGAGGTCGAGGCCGAGGAGACGGTCGGCGTAGGCGTACGTCTCGAAGCGGGCGCCGGGCGGGAGGTCCGTCCCGGCTTCTTCCACCGTCCGCAGCACGCGCAGCACCTCCGGCACGTCCAGGTCGTCCTCCCAGGCGGCGCGGAGCCGTCCGCGCACCTCGTCGGGGACGGGCCGTGAGGGCTGTCGCGCCCAGTCGGCGACGGCGCGCCGCCAGCGCGCGAGGGTGTCGTGGGCGGCGTGCAGCGCGTCGGCGTCGAGCGGGGCGGGCCGGCGGTGGTGGTGCGACAGCAGGGCGAGACGCAGAACGGCGGGGTCGGTCCCCGGACGGCCGTCGTCACCGTACTGCCGCCCGGCGGGACCGGACGACCCGACGGCGGACGCCCCGACGGCGGACGGCACCTCGCCGGACGACCCGACGCCGGACGGCCCGAGCAGATCCGGCGGTAGCACGTCGGCGGGGGCGGGCCGGACGGGTGCCACGGCGATCCGGACGCCGTCGGGCGTCTCGCCGTCCTCCGCGACCACGTGCAGGGCACGGGCCGCACCGGTCCCGGCCGCGAGGTCCCGCCCCTCCTCGAAGGGCCGGACCCCCAGGGCCGTCCCGGCCGCCCGCAGTTCCCGCTGGTCCCCGCCGCCGGTGAGCAGGGCCAGGACGGGCGTGCCACCGAGCTCCAGGGCACGGACGAGGAGATCGGCGACCAGGAGGACCCGGAGCGCGCCGGGGCCGTACCCGGGCGCGTGGACCTGGACGCGGGTCAGGCCCCGGCGGGCGGGGGCGGCGACGACGGACTCGCCGGTTCGGGCGTCGATGATGCGCAGCACGGGGCGAGCGTAGGCGGGTGGCGGGCCGTTCGCAGTCCGACGGCACGGAATCAGGGCCGCCCGTGAGGTGTTGACCCGGTCACCACACGTCCCCGTCCGTCAAGGAGGCCGCCGGTGCACGGCGACGAGGCAACGATCCGCAGGATCCTCACCGAGCTCGGCGACACCTGGGCGGTGGTGGGCCTGTCGACCAACTCCCGGCGGGCGGCGTACGGCGTCGCCGGGGTGCTCCAGCGCTTCGGCAAGCGGATCGTGCCGGTCCACCCCAAGGCGGAGACGGTCCACGGGGAGCGGGGGTACGCCTCGCTCGCGGACATCCCGTTCGAGGTGGACGTCGTCGACGTCTTCGTCAACAGCGACCTCGCCGGAGCCGTCGCGGACGAGGCCGTCGCCAAGGGTGCCGAGGCCGTGTGGTTCCAGCTCGGCGTGGTCGACGAGGGCGCCTACGACCGCACGCGCGCCGCGGGGCTGGACATGGTGATGGACCGCTGCCCGGCGATCGAGATCCCCCGCCTGGGCTGAACCGCTGGACCGCTCCGGCCCCCTGACGTCCTTCGAGGGGGCACCCATAATGTGCGGATGACCACCGCCTCCTCCCGCCCCGACTCCCCCGCGCCGGAACGGACTCCGGTCGTCGTCGTGGGCGCCGGCCCCGCCGGTCTGACCGTCGGCAACATCCTGCGTGCCGCGCGCGTCGACTGCGTGGTCCTGGAGACGGAGAGCCGCGCCTTCATCGAACGCCGGCCGCGGGCCGGAGTCCTGGAGGAGCGGGCGGTGCGCGCGCTCCAGCGGCGCGGCCTGGCCGCCAACCTGCTGGTGCGCGCCCAACGGCACACCGCCTGCGAGTTCCGCTGCGACGGCGAGCGGTACCGCTTCTCCTACGGTGAGCTCACGGGCCGCCACCACTTCGTCTATCCGCAGCCGCTGCTGGTGACGGACCTCGTGCGTGAGTACGTCGACGTGCGCGGCGGGGACGCCCGGTTCTCGGTGCGCGAGGTCGCCCTGCACGACCTCGACACGGACGCCCCGTCGGTGTCGTACCTCTGCCCCGAGACGGGGGAACGGCGTCTGCTGCGCTGTGACGTCGTGGTCGGCGCGGACGGGGCGCGCGGGGTCAGCCGGGCCGCGCTGGTGCCGGAGCGGGCGCGCATCGCGCGGCACGACTACGGCACGGGCTGGCTGGCGCTGCTGGCGGAGGCGCCGCCGTCGTCCGACTGCGTGCTGTTCGGCATCCATCCGCGCGGGTTCGCCGGTCACATGGCCCGCAGCCCCGAGGTCACCCGTTACTACCTCCAGTGCCCGCCCGGCGACGACCCGGCGAACTGGTCCCACGAACGCGTCTGGGCCGAGCTGCGCGAGCGCCTCGGGGCCGCCGGCGCGCCGGAGCTCACCGAGGGCAGGCTGATCGAGAGACGCGTGCTCGACCTGCACGACTACGTCGTCGAGCCGATGGCGCACGGGCGGCTGTTCCTGGCCGGGGACGCGGCCCACCTGGTGGCGCCCATCGCCGCCAAGGGCATGAACCTCGCCCTGCACGACGCCTTCCTGCTCGGCGACGCCCTGGTCGCGTCGGTGCGGGACGGTGACGCGTCGGGGCTGGAAGGCTATTCGGAGGCGTGTCTGCGTCGGGTGTGGGACTACCAGGAGTTCTCGCAGTGGCTGTCCGAGGTGTACCACGGCTCCGCCACGGGCGATCCGTTCCGCACGGGGACCACGCGCGCCCGGCTGCGCCGCCTGTTCACCTCGCCCGCCGCCGCGGCGGCGTTCGCGGAGCAGTATCTGGGGGCGGCGGAGCGGTACTGACCGGGTCTCGGACCGTCAGCCGGGCCTGCGGCTGGTCGTGCACTGCCTACTCGTGCACCGGCTGGTCACCGAGCCGGTGGTCCGCCACGCTCAGCGCCTCGTCGACCAGGCGGCGCAGATGGCCGTCGCGCAGGGAGTAGATCACCCGGCGGCCCTCCTTGCGGGTGCCGACGAGCCCCGCCAGCCGCAGCCGTGCCAGATGCTGGCTCACCGCCGGACGGGCCGCCCCGCACACCTCCGTCAGCGTCGTCACGTCCGCCTCGCCCGAGGTCAGGGCGTGCAGCAGGGTCAGGCGCGTACGGTCGCCGAGCAGGGCGAGCAGCTCGGCCGCGAGGGCGAACTGCTCCTCGCCGGGACTGCGCGGGTGCGCATGATGCGCAGGTGACAGGTGCATGCGTGCGCTCACACGCACATAATGGCGGAGTGGGCGGACGTACGTCCACCGCGGCGCACCGGAAAGGGGATCGACGTGAGCGAGCGGCACCGGCACGACCACGGTCACCACCACGACGGACACGAGCAGCACGGCGGCGACGAGCAGCACGGCCACCCCGGACACGACGGCCACGACGGCCACGACGGCCACGACGGCCTTCACGGACACGACGGCCACCATGGCGCAGAACCCCTCCACGGTGACCACCACGCTCACCCCTCCGACAGCCGCGATTCCGGGCACCACCACGGCGACCGGCACCCGCACCACCACCCCCGCCCGGGTCCGCGCCTGCGCCTGCGCCTGCGCCACCGCCTCGCCCACCTCCTGACCCCCCACTCCCACGAGACCGCCGACAAGCTGGACCGCGCCCTGGAGTCCTCGGCCCAGGGCGTGCGCGCGCTGTGGATCTCGCTGGCGGTCCTCGGCGTGACGGCGGCGGCGCAGGCGGCCGTGGTGGTGGCCTCCGGCTCGGTGGCGCTGCTGGGCGACACCGTGCACAACGCGGCGGACGCGCTGACCGCCGTACCGCTCGGGATCGCGTTCGTGCTGGGACGGCGGGCCGCCACCCGCCGCTTCACCTACGGCTACGGGCGGGCGGAGGACCTGGCGGGACTGGTGATCGTGCTGACGATCGCCGCGTCGGCGGCCTTCGCCGGATGGGCGGCCGTCGACCGGCTGCTGGACCCCCGGCCCGTGGCGCACGTGCCCGCGGTGGCGGCGGCCGCGCTCGTCGGCTTCGCGGGCAACGAGTGGGTGGCCCGCTACCGCATCCGCGTCGGCCGCGCGATCGGCTCGGCGGCGCTGGTCGCGGACGGGCTGCACGCGCGCACCGACGGTTTCACGTCCCTGGCCGTGCTGCTGGGCGCCGGCGGGTCCGCGCTGGGCTGGCGGGCGGCCGACCCCGTGGTGGGGCTGGCGATCACGGCGGCGATCGTGCTGGTGCTGCGGGACGCCGCTCGGGAGGTGTTCCGGCGGGTGATGGACGCCGTCGACCCGGCGCTGGTGGACCGGGCGGAGCGGGCGCTGCGCGAGGTCGAGGGCGTGCGCGGGGTGGGCGAGCTGCGGCTGCGCTGGATCGGGCACCGGCTGCGTGCCGAGGTCGCGGTCGTCGTGGACGGCGAGGCGACGGTCCGTGCGGCGCACGCGATCGCCGTGGACGCCGAACACGCCCTGCTGCACGCCGTGCCGCGGCTGACGGCGGCGCTGGTGCACGCGGATCCCGCGCCGGTGCCGGGCGAGGACGACCCGCACCGGGCCCTCGCCCATCACGCCGCGCTCTGAGGTCAGGCCGTGCCCAGGCCGTCCAGCACCACCGCGCCCGGCAGGCCGGCGAACGCCTTGCCCGGCACGAGCAGCTTCCCGCGCCGGCGTCCGCTGCCCACCAGGACGTAGGGCAGGTCGACGACGGCCGAGTCGACCAGTACCGGCCAGGTCTCGGGCAGTCCGACGGGGGTGATGCCGCCGTACTCCATGCCGGTCTCCCCGGTGGCCGTGTCCATCGACGCGAAGGAGGCCTTGCGGGCGCCGAGTTGACGGCGTACGACGCCGTTGACGTCGACGCGGGTGGTGGAGAGGACGACGCACCCGGCGAGCGTGGTGTCGCCGCCGCGCCGGCCCGCGACGACCACGCAGTTCGCCGACCGTTCCAGCAGTTCCTGCCCGTAGTGCTCCACGAAGACGGCGGTGTCGGCCCACCGCGGGTCGGTGTCGACGTAGAGGATCTGGTCGGCGGGGACGCTGCTGCTCCAGTGGCGTACGGCGTCGGCGACCGGGCGGGTCAGTTCGTCGAGGCAGTCGGGGGCGGGCCGGGCGTCGTCGAAGTGTCCGATGGGTGCGTCCATGGCCGCACGCTAACAGCAGCCCCACGGCGGGCGGACGCCCGTCCCGGCGCACCGGGGGGACGAACCCCGCGGCCGACGGGCCCGCCTCCGGACACCGCAGGCCGGACCGTACGGCCACCGGACGCCCGCCCCCGGACACCGCAGGCCGGACCGTACGGCCACCGGACGCCCGCCCCCGGCGCGGCAGACCGGACCGAACGGCCGCCGGACGCCCGTCTCGGCGTTCGGCGGACGCCCGTCTCAGCGCACGGGCGGCACCGACACCGTCAGCACCATCTCGGTCGGCACCTCGCCGTGGTTGGCGTAGGTGTGGGCCGCGTCGGCCTCGAAGGTGACGCTGGCGCCGGCCGGGACGCGGTACTCCGTCCCCTCGACGGTGAGGCTCAGCTCGCCGGCCGTGACGTGGGCGATCTCGACCGTGCCGGCCGGGTGCGGGTCGGAGCCGCTGCTCTCGCCCGGCATCAGCCGCCAGTTCCACATCTCCAGCGGGCCGGGTGCCTCCGTGCCCGCGAGCAGCCGGCTGTAGCTGCCGGCCTCGGTGTGCCACAGCCGGACCACCTGGTCGGCCGGGACGACACGGACCTTGGGGCCCCGCTGGTAGTCGAGCAGGGTGGTGATGCTGACGCCGAGCGCGTCACCGATCTTGACGACCGTGCCGAGGCTGGGGTTGGTGCGGGCCTGCTCGACCTGAATGAGCATCCCCCGGCTGACGCCGGCCCGGGCGGCCAGCACGTCCAGGGTGAAGCCGCGCACCGCGCGCCAGTGCCGGACGTTGCGCGCCAGGGACTGGGTCAGCAGGTCGAGGTCCGACACGTTCCGTCCACTTCGTTCAAACGTCGTTCACGTGCACCCGATGGTGCACCGAACTGTACTGCGAGCCTCCCGTGACAGCGCTCTCCACCCTGGCCGCGAGCCCTTCGGGGGCCGGCCGCCCTGGTGGCGGACCGCCGGCGCGGGTCAGGCCTCGGGCTCCAGCCGGGCCAGCCGCTCCGCCGCCTCCTCGTCCAGCCCCGACAGCGCGACCAGCTGCTGCGAGGTGACCCCGTCGGGGATCGGCACGGGCGCCGGGGTCCGCAACGGCGGCTGCCAGCCCTCGGCGGGCGTCCAGCGCCGTACGACGCGGGCGGGCGCCCCCGCCACCACGGCGTGGTCGGGCACGGTCCCGCGCACCACCGCCCCGGCCGCGACCACGACGTTCCGCCCGATCCGCGCCCCGGGCAGGATCACGGCCCCCGTGCCGATCCAGCACCCCGGCCCGATCTCCACGGGCTCCATCCGCGGCCACTGCCTGCCGATGGGCTCGTGCGGGTCGTCGTAGGAGTGGTTGGTGGAGGTGACGTAGACGTACGGCCCGAAGTAGCAGTCGCTGCCGATGGTGACCGTGGTGTCGGCGATGACATGGCTGCCGCGGCCCAGGACGACGCCGTCGCCGACGCGCAGGATCGGATCGGGCCCGAGGTCCAGGTCGGGCATCAGGCCTGCCGTCAGCGTGACCTGCTCGCCGACGATGCAGTGCGCGCCGAGGCGGATCCACGGCTCCCCGAAGACCGTGCCGAGCGGGAACGCGAGCCGGGTGCCGGTGCCGATCGAGCCGAAGCGGAAGCGGCCGGGGTGCTCGGCGGTGACCGAGCCGGTCCGCTGCACCCAGGCCCAGCCCGCGTGGACGGCGCGCTGCGCGAGGCGGCGCCGCCAGGATGAGAACGTGTTCTTGCGCTTCGGCACCCGCACACGGTACTCAGCCCGCGCGGACCCCAGGACGCCGCAACCCTGTGATCTTCACCCCACAGGGTGGCGTACGGTGCCGGTGTACCGCGGACGAGGAGCGGACGAAGAGGAGACGGTCGATGACGCACAAGGCGCTGATCACGGGCATCGGCGGCAGGCAGCCCGCGATCCACGAGGAGGCCTTCGTGGCCCCCACGTCCTCGGTGATCGGGGACGTGACACTGGGGGCGGGCGCCAGCATCTGGTACGGCGCGGTGGTCCGCGGCGACGTCGAGCGGATCTCCGTCGGAGCGCGGAGCAACATCCAGGACAACTGCACCCTGCACGCCGACCCAGGTTTCCCCGTCACCATCGGCGAGCGGGTCTCCGTCGGCCACAACGCGGTCGTGCACGGTGCGACCGTGGGCGACGACTGCCTGATCGGGATGGGGGCGACCGTGCTGAACGGCGCGGTGATCGGCGAGGGCTCGCTCGTCGCCGCGCAGGCGCTGGTGCCGCAGGGGATGGAGGTGCCGCCGGGCTCGCTGGTCGCGGGGGTGCCCGCGAAGGTCAAGCGGGAACTGACGGAGGAGGAGCGCCAGGGCGTCACGCTGAACGGCACCCTGTACGCGGACCTGGCCAAGGCCCACGCCGAGATCCACCGGTAGGGGGCCGAGCCCGGTCCGCCGACGGGCGGCAGGCGTCGGGCGGGCCGTGACCTCGCTGGGGACTCCGCCGCGTAGCAGTGACCGGCACGTCGCGCGGGAGTGACCGGCCCGCCGCGCGGAGCGTGCGCCCCCACCGGCGACCGGGCGCGAAGCACTCGGCCCGGCCCCGCCCTGCCCGGTCCCGCCCGGACTACTCCGAGGCCGCCACGGCCTCGGCCTCGGCCCCGTCCTCCCGCGCTGCGTCCTGCGCCTGCATCGTGCGGGCCTTGCGCTTGATCACCAGCATGGAGGTCAGGCCGATGAGCACGGCCACCACCAGTCCCAGCCAGGAGAACCTCTTCAGCCAGGACTCCGCGACGACACCCACGTAGTAGATGACGGCCGTCGTACCGCCCGCCCAGACGATCCCGCCCAGGACGTTGGCGATGAGGAACTTCCAGTACGGCATGTGCAGGACGCCCGCGAGCGGGCCCGCGAAGATGCGCAGCAGGGCGATGAAACGGCCGAAGAAGACGGCCCACATGCCCCACTTCTCGAAGGACCGCTCCGCCGTGGCGATGTGCCCCTCGCTGAAGTGCCGGGGGAACTTCCCGCCGAGCCAGGCCAGCAGCGGGCGTCCGCCCTTGCGGCCGATGGCGTAGCCGATGGAGTCGCCGATCACGGCGCCGGCGGTGGCGCAGGCACCGAGGACGAAGGGGTCGATCTCGCCGTGCTGGGAGGCGAGCAGGGCCGAGGAGACGAGGATGATCTCGCCCGGCAGCGGGATGCCCAGGCTCTCCAGGCCGATGACCAGGCTCACCAGCGCGTAGATGGCGACCGGGGGTACGGCCTCGAGCCACTCCTGGACGTGCATGGCCGAATCCTCCCGCTGGGCTGTGCCGCATCTGCTGGTTCCGGTGCTTCGGGTCGTACGGGCCCTTCCGGTTCCTCCCGGTCCTCCCGGTCCTCCCCGGTGCGACCGGTGCGACCGGTGCGTGCCGTGCGCCACGAGCGGGCGCACCGCAGGAAGCCTACCGGCTCGCCCGGGACCGCCGGCCCGGTTCCCCGTCCGTCCACCTCCGGTCCACGCCCGCGTGGGCGGGGGTTCACCGGTGCGTCCGCCGCACAGCAACCTCTTGGGTGACTCCCGGGATACTCCCAAACCTGTGAGCCAGCATGATCACCATGAGCGCCCTTCACTCCCCCTCCGTCGCCCCGCCCGCGCCCGGCGTCCGCAAGGCGGTCGTCCCGGCGGCCGGACTGGGCACCCGCTTCCTGCCCGCGACGAAGGCGACCCCGAAGGAGATGCTTCCGGTCGTCGACAAGCCGGCCATCCAGTACGTCGTCGAGGAGGCCGCCGCGGCCGGCCTGGACGACGTCCTGATGGTCACCGGCCGCCACAAGCGGGCCATCGAGGACCACTTCGACCACGCCTTCGAGCTGGAGCAGGCCCTGGTGGCCAAGGGCGACACCGTACGACTGGACGCGGTCCGCGACCCGGCGCGCCTGGCCGACATCCACCACATCCGGCAGGGCGATCCGCTGGGCCTCGGCCACGCGGTGCTGTGCGCCCGCCACCACGTCGGCGACCAGCCGTTCGCGGTCCTCCTCGGCGACGACCTCATCGACCCGCGCGAGACGCTGCTCAGCCGGATGCTGGAAATCCGCGACCGGTACGCCGGGAGCGTGGTGGCCCTGATGGAGGTGCCGCCCGAGCAGGTCCACCTCTACGGCTGCGCCGCCGTCGAGCCCGCCGGTGAGGACGGCGTCGTACGCGTCACCGGTCTCGTCGAGAAGCCGGCCCGCGAGGACGCGCCGAGCCGGTACGCCGTCATCGGACGCTACGTCCTCGACCCGGCGGTCTTCGACGTCCTGGAGCGCACCGCGCCCGGACGCGGCGGCGAGATCCAGCTCACCGACGCCCTCCAGGAGCTGGCCGTGACCGGCACGGTGCACGGCGTGGTCTTCTCCGGCCGCCGCTACGACACCGGCGACAAGGCCGACTACCTGCGCACGGTGGTCCGGCTGGCCTGCGACCGGCCCGACCTGGGCCCGGAGTTCGTGGCCTGGCTGAAGGAGTTCGTGGCCGGGCTGGAGGACACCGCCGACGAGCTGGCCGCGAACCGGGCGGAACCGGAGCGACGGGCGGCGTGACGACGGGCACCCGCCGGGCGGGAGGCGCCCCCACCCGGCGGCAGGCGGCCGACCCACGCCGCTCCGCTCAGCCGTTGGGGCGCAGGGTCCACACGACGGTCATCTCACCGGTGACCGCCCCGTCGCCCCGGTGGATCTCGATCCGCACCGGGAACTCGGGGCGCTCGCCGGCGTCGAGCTCGGCGACGACCTCGGCGGCCGGGCGGCCGAGGGTCGCGGTCGCGGTGACGGCGCCCATCGCCAGCTTGCGGTACGCGATCTCGGCGCTGACGGCGAGCGGCACGGCGCGGGAGAGCTGGTCGCCGAACGCGGCGAGGACGATCGCCCCGCTGGCGGACTCGCCGAGCGTGAACATCGCCCCGGCGTGCGGCCCGCCCACGTGGTTGTGGAAGTCGCTCCGGTCCGGCAGGGCCACCACGGCCTTCTCCGGCCCGGTCTCGAGGAACTCCAGGTTCAGGGTCCGGGCCATGGGCACCGTGGCGGCGAGCATCTCGCCGATGGACATCTGGTCTGCGCTCATGACAGCGATGTTACCCACGAGTAGCAGCCGCCCACCAGAGCCGTGCCGCAGCGACGGTCGCCGGGTGCCACGGCGCTCGGACCCCTCGGGATCACGGCCACCGCACGGGTCGTCCACGGGTCGTCCACGGGCCGTCCACGGGTCCGGGCGGCCGGCCGCCGAGGCGGACCGCCGATTCGGTACGTCCCTGACAAGGGGTGGTGACCCATTCGTGTCCGGGACGGCACTAGGGTTTCAGGCCATGTGGCCAGGACAGCAGCCGCCCGGGGGAGAGCAGAACCCGCAGGCGCAGAACAATCCGTACCAGCAGCCGGGATACCAGCAGCCCAACCCGTACCAGCAGGCCGGCTACCAGCAGCCCAACCCCTATGCGCCCACGGCGCAGTGGGGTGCTCCGGCGCCCGCGGGGCCCCCGCAGACCGGCGGCGGGGGCGGTGGCAACCGGACGAAGCTCATCGCGATCGTGGCGGCCACGGCCGTCGTCGCGGCCGCCGGTGTCACCGGTTTCCTGGTGCTCGGCGGAGACGAGGAGGACCAGGCCGAGGGCGGTACCGGCAAGAGCAGCCCGACCCCCACCGTGTCCGCCGATCCGAGCGGCTCCGCCTCGTCGTCGGCCGGCACGGACGACAACCCGCGCGGCACCGAGACCCTAGAGCCGACCGTCGCGGGCTGGAAGGTCGTTGTGAACCCCAAGCGCGGGGTCGCCTTCGACGTGCCGGCGGACTGGGAGGTCCAGTCGCCGACCCTCAGTCAGGGCTTCGAGTGGGAGGACGAGGAACAGCCCGACGGCTACGACTCGATCATCCAGTCGGGCACCGTCGAGTACAAGTCCAAGTGGTGCACGGAGGACGACGACAAGGACGGCACGACCGACGACACCGCGCTCGCCATCGCCGGCACCAAGGGCGCCGAAGGCGCCAAGAACACCGACGAGATCGCGATCAACACGCCCGCCTGGTGGGTGTTCGGCGGCTACACCCAGCCGGACAAGAAGAGCCTTACGTTCGACGAGAAGGCCACCGCGTACACGACCGCCTCGGGCATCCAGGGCAGTTACGGATGGGCCCGGTCGACGAACACGCCCCAGACGGGCAAGTGCGCCTCCGACGGCAAGGCGATCACGTTCGGCTTCAAGAACTCCAAGGGCGACTACGTCTCCTGGAACCTGTACACGGCCAAGGGCGTGAAGGACGAACTGCCGGACGCGACGATCATGCAGATCCTCAGCACGGTACGGCTGCACGGCGAGCCGACGGAAGGCTGACGGAGGAATGACGCAGGACGGCCGGCGCCGGACGCGGCGGTCCACGGCAGATCGGGCGGGGTGGCGTGCCGGTGGTCCACGGCATGTCGGGCCGGGCGGCCCATCGGCCGGTCCACGGCACGTCGGGCCGTGCGGCACAGCAGGTGAAACGGTTTGGCAGATCGGTGGCCGGGCGGCGATAGTCGGCCGGTGACCTCTGCCGCCGCCGACCTCCGCTCCCGCCTGCGCGGACCCGCCTGGGCGGGCCGCAACTACAGACTGCTGACCGCCTCCGCGTTCGTCACGGGCCTCGGCAGCCACGGCGCCCTCATCGCCGCCGCGTTCGCCGTCATCGAGACGGGGGGCGACGGCGGCGACGTGGGTCTGGTGGCCGCGGCCCGCACCCTGCCCCTGGTGCTGTTCCTGCTGATCGGCGGCGCGGTCGCCGACCGGCTTCCGCGGCACCGGGTGATGGTCGCGGCCAACGCCCTCAACTGCCTCTCGCAGGCCGTGTTCGCCGTGCTCGTGCTCACCGGCGAGCCCCGGTTGTGGCAGATGATGCTGCTGACCGCGCTGGGCGGCACCGGCCAGGCGTTCTTCAGCCCCGCCGCCGAGGGCATGCTGCTGTCGTGCGTCGAGGGCGAGCAGGCCGGCCGGGCGTTCGCACTGTTCCGGATGGCGATGCAGGGCGCGGTGTTCGCCGGTGCGGCCCTCGGCGGTGCGATGGTCGCCGTGGTGGGACCGGGCTGGGTGCTCGCAGCGGACGCCGCCGCGTTCGCGCTCGCCGGGGCGTTGCGCGCGTTCCTCGACGTCGGACATCTGCCGGCGCGCGTCCGGGGCGGTGGCGTGCTGGCCGATCTCCGGGAGGGCTGGCGGGAGTTCAGCGGCCGGCCGTGGCTGTGGGGCATCGTCCTGCAGTTCTCGATCGCGAACGCGGTCGTCGGCGCCGCCGACGCGGTCTACGGCCCTCTCGTCGCCCGGGACCATCTGGGCGGGGCGGCCCCCTGGGGCCTCGCCCTGGGCTTCTTCGGGGCCGGCACGGTGGCCGGTGCCGTGCTGATGACCCGCTGGAGACCCCGCCGTCTGCTCCTCGCCGGCACCCTGTGCGTCTTCCCCCTGGCGCTGCCGTCCGCGGCCCTCGCCGTTCCCGTCCCGGTGGGCGTCCTGTGCGCGGTGATGCTCCTGACGGGGGTCACCCTGGAGGTCTTCGGCGTCTCCTGGATGACCACGCTGCACCAGGAGATCCCCGAGGACAAACTCTCCCGGATCTCGGCCTACGACTGGTTCGGGTCGGTCGCGCTGGTCCCCCTCGCCACGGCCCTGGCGGGCCCCGCGGAGTCCGCCTTCGGCCGCACGGCCGCCCTGTGGGGCTGCGCCACACTGGTCGTCGTCGTCACGGCGGCGGTGCTGTGCGTGCCCGAGGTGCGCCGTCTGACCCGCCGTACCCGGCCCGTGGGCCGCGGCGAGCCGGACGGTGGCGACCCGGCCGAGAAGGACGACCCGCACCGGGGGGACCAGGACCCGCACCGGGCGTACGAAGGGATGGCCGGGGCGGCGGAGACGGGGCCCGGCAGCGGCTGAGGCCCGGGGCGGGACCCGCACCGGGCGGAACAGGACCCACACGGGGCGGACGAAGGGATGGCCGGACGGGCGGAGACGGGGCCCGGCAGCGGCTGAGGCCCGGGGCGGGACCCTCACCGGGCGGAACAGGACTCGCACGGGGCGGACGAAGGGATGGCCGGGGCGGCGGAGACGGGGCCCGGCAGCGGCTGAGGCCCGGGGCGTCGGGCCCTCGTCCGGCGAGGGCGTCGGGCCACCGCGCGTCCCGGTCGCCCGGTGTGCGCGGAGCTCACCTGCGGTCGGCGGCCGGTGGTCAGCCGATGCCGAACGCCCCGCCGGGCGGCTCCGGCGACGGGACCGCCTCCTCGTCCCGCACCGGTACGGCGTCGCCGACGAAGCCCCGCAGCCCGGACCCGTGTTCGACGCGGGCCGGGAAGGCGTCGGAGGCGGCGAGGCGGGCCAGGGCGGTGACGTCGAGGGGGTGGTGGGCGGCGACGAGGACCGCGTTGCCGAAGCGGCGGCCGCGCAGCACCGCCGGCTCGGCGATGAGGGCGAGTTCCTCGAAGACCGCTGCGAAGGTGGCGAGTTGGGGGCGCAGGAAGGCGAACGGCGCCGCGTCCGCGAGGTTCGCCAGGTAGACGCCGTCGGCGCGCAGCACGCGGCCGGCCTCGCGGGCGTAGGCGAGGGACGTCAGGTGGGCGGGGACACGGGAGCCGCCGAAGACGTCGGCGACGAGCACGTCGGCGGAGCCGGCCGGGGCAGCCTCCAGCCAGGTCCGGGCGTCGGCCGCGTGCAGGGTGATGCCGCTGCCGGCCGGGAGGGGCAGGTGGTCGGCCACCAGCTCCAGCAGGCCGCGGTCGGCCTCGACGACGTCCTGCCGGGAGCCCGGCCGGGTCGCGGCGACGTACCGGGGCAGGGTGAGCGCCCCGCCGCCGAGGTGCAGCACGTCCAAGGGCCGCCCCGGCTCGGCGACGGTGTCCAGGGCGTGCCCGAGCCGCCGCGCGTACTCGAACTCCAGGTGCGTCGGCTCGTCCAGGTCGACGTACGACTGCGGCGCCCCGTCGACCGTCAGCAGCCATGCCCGCGCCCGGTCCACGTCCGGCATCAGCTTGGCGGTGCCGTGGTCGACGGCTCGGGTGACGGGTATGGCTTCGCTCACCCTGTCATTGTGCCCGCGCCAGGGCACCCCGGAGGCGCCCGGGGGGACCGTGAACCGGCGCCCGGTCGGGGGTCGGCGGACAGGCCGCCCGGGGGCGCGGACCGGCTTGCCGGTCCCCGCCCCCGTGCCCGTCGGGCCCTCTCGGCCCTTCGAGCCCTTACCCCTCTTCGAGCCCGTCCCCGTCCCTTTCCCCTCCTCACACGACGGCGGTCACGGTCCCGGCGCCCACGGTCCGCCCGCCCTCACGGATGGCGAAACCCAGTCCCGCCTCCAGCGGGACCTCGCGCCCCAGCTCGACGGTCATGGTGACCGTCTCCCCGGGCCGCGCCACCGCCGCCTCGCCGAGGTCGATGTCACCGACCACGTCCGCCGTACGGATGTAGAACTGCGGCCGGTACCCGGAGGCGACCGGCGTCGAACGGCCGCCCTCCCCCGCCGACAGCACGTACACCTGGGCGGTGAACCGCCGCCGGGGCACCACGCTCCCCGGCGCCGCGACCACCTGCCCCCGCCGGACGGCGTCCCTCGGCACGCCCCGCAGCAGCAACGCCACGTTGTCCCCGGCCTGGGCCTCCTCCATCGGCTTGCCGAAGGTCTCCACTCCGGTGACCACGGTGTCCAGGCCGGCGCCGAGCACCTCGACCCGGTCGCCGACGCGTACCGTGCCCCGCTCGACCGCGCCGGTGACGACGGTCCCCCGGCCGGTGATGGTGAGCACGTTCTCCACGGCAGCAGGAACGGCGCGTCCACGTACCGCTCGGGCATCGGCACGTACGTGTCGACCGCGTCGAGCAGCGCGTCGATGGACGCCGTCCACCGCGGGTCGCCCTCCAGGGCCTTCAGCCCCGAGACCCGGACGACGGGCGCGGAGTCACCGCCGTAGCCGTGCGCGGAGAGCAGGTCGCGGACCTCCAGCTCCACGAGGTCGGACAGCTCCTCGTCCCCCGCGTCGGCCTTGTTGAGGGCGACGACGATGTGGTCGACGCCCACCTGCCGGGCGAGCAGGACGTGTTCGGCGGTCTGCGGCATGATCCCGTCGAGCGCGGAGACGACGAGGATCGCCCCGTCGAGCTGCGCGGCGCCGGTGACCATGTTCTTGACGTAGTCGGCGTGGCCCGGCATGTCGACGTGCGCGTAGTGCCGGGTGTCGGTCTCGTACTCGACGTGCGCGATGTTGATCGTGATGCCGCGCGCCGCCTCCTCGGGGGCGCGGTCGATGCGGTCGAACGGCACGAAGGTTCCGGCGCCGCGCTCGGCGAGGACCTTGGTGATGGCGGCGGTCAGCGTGGTCTTGCCGTGGTCGACGTGTCCCATGGTGCCGATGTTCAGGTGCGGTTTGGTGCGCACGTATGCCGTCTTGGGCATGGCGGTACCTCGAAGCTCTCAGGAAGGGTGCTGAGCGACGGCCCCGGCAGCGGCGACGCCGGCCGGGACGGGGACCCCTGGGAACTCTCCGACCCTCCCCCTGCGGGGTCCGCCGGACGATCCGGAGAGGGTCAGCTTCGGGCGCCGTCGACTGCGGCCGTGAGAACGGGGACGGCAGCCTTCGGGGCATCCGCGACGGCGGATGCTGCGAGGACGAAGGCGTACCGGAACATGGGGCGATCCTCGCCGACGGTCCGACCGGTGTCGACTGGTTTTCCCCCGGTCGGCGCTTCCGGACGGCGTCGGCGCGGACGCCGTCCGACGGGCCCTCCGCTGCTCCGTCCGTTCCCATAGCTGTGACGGTGCTGGGACGCTCCATACGGCGATCACACGCGTCCGTCGGTTAGTGTCGCCGGATGCTCGATGCCACCACCCGCTCTGGGGGCACCGCCACGGCCTCTCCCCGGGCCGCCGCCACGGAGCTCCTCGTCCCCGCCCCCGTGCCCGTCCTGCTCCCACCGCCGCCCGGGCCCGGGCCCGCCGGTGTCGGCGCGCGCTGCACGAGAGTGCTGCTGTCGCCGTGGTCCCGTCTCTCCCTGCTGGTCGCGCTGCTCGCGGCGGCCGCGTCGAGCGTGCTGCTCTTCGAACCGCAGAAGCTGCTCGCGGACGGCTGGCCGCCCCAGCTGGGCGGCGCCACGGCGGCGCTCGTGTTCGCGGTCGCGTACGGGCTGTGCACGGTGGCGTTCGTGCCGCGGCCGCTGCTGAACCTGGCCGCGGGCGCGCTGTTCGGCTGGCAGCTCGGGCTCGGCGCGGCGCTGGGGGGCACCGTGCTGGGCGCCGGGGTCGCCTTCGGGCTCGGCCGGCTCCTCGGCCAGGACGCCCTGCGGCCGCTGCTGCGGGGGCGGCTCCTGCGGGCCGCGGACGGCCAGTTGAGCCGGCACGGGCTGCGCTCGATGCTGGCGGCGCGGCTGTTCCCGGGGGTGCCGTTCTGGGCCGCGAACTACTGCGCCGCCGTGTCCCGTATGGGCTGGCTGCCGTTCCTGGTCGCGACCGCGCTCGGCTCGGTCCCGAACACGGCGGCCTACGTGGTCGCCGGTGCCAGTGCCTCCTCCCCCACGTCGCCGGGGTTCCTGATCGCCCTGGCCGGCATCACCGTGCCCGCGCTGGCCGGCACGGTCGTGGCGTGGCGCAAACGCCACCACCTGCGACGGCGGTGACGTCCGCACCGGTTGGCCTCGGCAGCACGATCGGCCGAGCTGTGAGCATGCCTCGCAGACTCATGTTCGTGCACGTCAAGACGGGCTACGACATCGACCGCGGACCCTCGTGGATCGGGTGGGTGGACTTCTCCAGGACCTGGAGGACGGCGTACTTCGGTGGACGGACACTGCGGCGCGGGACGGGTCTGGGCTTGTTCGACGCGAACTTCCGCGACGTCGATACCGGTGAGGACTTCTGGATCTCCGGCCCGAGACGCGACCGGAGCGACACCCGGTACGGGCCGGAGGGACCGGTCGTGGAGGAGGACGCCGCGGACGCCTACCGGGCGTTCCTCCAAGGGGCGCCCCTGCCCGGCCGGGAGACCGGCCAGGGTCCGGCCAGGGTCCGGCCAGGGGCCGATCGAGGACCGACCGGGGGCTCAGCCAGGGGCCAGCCGACAACCGGCCAGGAGCCGGTCGGGGAGCGTCCCGTGAACCAGGGAGCGCCGAGCTGTCGCTCGGCTCCGTTCCCGGGGGCGGGCCGTGGTCACGGCCCGCCTCACGACTGCGGTGACGGGTACACGTCCAGTCGTCCGCACATCCCGAACCTTCCCTGCTCCACCGGCTGTTCCGACCCCACGAGGGCGGCGGCGAGGTGGGAGACGTCGCCGGCCGCCAGCCGGTCGAGCTGGTCCCCCGTCGCCTCCGCCGCCGCCCGGGCGCCGCGCAGCCAGCGCTCGCGCCACTCGGTGAGCCGGGGCCGCACGAGGGCGGCGGCGGCCCGGTGGAAGGCCGTCAGGGCCTCGGGGCCGTCCGCCTCGCGCAGGGCGCGGTAGCCCTCCAGGGCGAGGTCGCGGCGGGCGCGGGTGAGCCGCTCGCGCTCCGCCTCCGGCCCGTCGGCCGGGACGGCGGTGGCGGCGGCGTAGGTCTCCGGGTCGGTCAGGTACTGCGGCGGCAGGGTGAGGACGGCGTCGCCCGCCTCGGGCAGTCCGCCGTTCTGCATCAGGACGGTGATGCGCAGGTCCCCTTCGTTGACCAGCCGGTGGACGGTGCCCGGGGTGAACCAGGCGACCGTGCCGGGTGTGAGGGGGGTGACCTCGTACCCGGAGGAGGTGAGCGTCTGCACCGCGCCCCGCCCGCCGGTGACGACGTACCCCTCCGAACAGGCCAGGTGCAGATGGGGCGTTCCGCCGCGCAGGCCGTCGGCGGCGGGCCAGTCGTAGACGCACAGGCGGGAGAGGCCTACGCCGCCGGGCAGGCCCGGATGCGTGCTCACCACGGGTGGTCCCGCAGGTACTCGGCGATCTCCTCCCGCTCCCAGGCCCCGTCGGCCACGACGACGCGGTAGCGGCGGGTGAGCGTGTCACCGGGGGCCAGCTCCAGCTCGTCGTGGTACGCCCAGGAGGGGGCGATGCCGGCGAAGGGCTCGTTGCGCACGAACCAGTGGGCGGGATGGGCGCCCCGGGCGCCGGAGTGGTCGTTCTCCGGGGCGTGGGCGAAGACGACCGTGGCGTGGCCGTCGGTGCCGTCGTGCTCGCCGGAGAGGGCGAGCCAGGGGCCCTGGGTGCCCATCAGCTCCGGGCCCTCCCCCTCGGGACCGAGGACACGGCCGTCCCGGAAGGCGCGCGGGCCGCGCCAGAACAGGCCCGTGTAGCCGGCCGCCTCGCGTCCGGCGGTGGTCGGACTGCCGAACCTCAGCGGCTCGTCACGGCGGTTGGTGATGGCACTGGTCCAGGTCAGCGCCCAGGCCCCGGCGGCCCGGTCGACGTCGTGCACCTCGATCCGGCGCGTCTCCCCGGCCCACAGCTCGCCGCTGTACGGGTGCCAGGTCAGGCGCTCGGCGATGACGGCCCGGTCGCCCTCGCAGAGCACCTCGTCGAAGCCGGCGTGCGCCATCGAGCCGACCCGCTCGGGGAGTTCGAGGTAGCCCTCGCCGTGGACGTAGCTGTTGCCGCCCCACAGGTTCGCGCCCGAGAGGTGGGAGGCGGTCAGCGACAGGCCCTTGTGCCAGCGGTGGTCGTTGGGCCGGTAGTCGGTGACGACGTCGCCCGCGAGGGTGCGCAGGGGGTGGATGTACGGCTTCGGCGCCTCCCAGGCGGCCTCCGGCCGGTAGACGTAGGCCAGCAGTTCGACGCCGGTGACCGGGTCGGCGACCGTGATGCGGTCGCCGTGCGCGTGGACGAGACGCAGACCGGTCACGCGGACACCTCCTCGGCGGCCGGGACGGCGGCCGGCGCCCAGCCGGGGGCGCCGCCGTGCAGGGCGGTGTAGTAGGGGTCGCCGGGGCCGATGCCGCCCCGCCTCACCGTGGTGTCGGTGAACGCCGACTTGTACAGCGCGGTGACCAGTTCCAGGCTGGTGCGCCCGTCGGTGCCGCTGCTGCGCGGCCGTTCGCCCGCCCGCATGCTGGCGACCAGCTCGCGCAGCTGCGCCAGGTGCGAGCTGGGCACGTCCGGTCCGAAGTCCTGCCAATCGGCCGCCCGGTCCACGGGGACGTCCGGGGCCGGCGTGATGCGCCAGTTGGCGTTGGAGTGGCCGTAGAGGTGGGTGAGTTCGACCGTGGCGCGTTCGCAGTCGATCCGGATGCGGCTGACCTCGTCGGGGCTGAGGACGCTGTTCACGATGGTGGCCATGGCGCCGTTCTCGAAGCGCACCAGCGCGGTGGAGACGTCCTCGGTCTCCACGTCGTGCACGAGCCGGCCGGCCATGGCGCGCACCTCGCTCCAGGGCCCGAGCAGGTCCAGCAGCAGGTCCATCTGGTGGATGCCGTGGCCCATGGCGGGCCCGCCGCCCTCGGTCCGCCAGCGGCCGCGCCAGGGCACGGCGTAGTAGGCGGTGTCGCGGTACCAGGTCGTCTGGCAGTGCGCCACCAGCGGCCGGCCGAGGGCCTCCTCGGCGAGCAGCCGCCGTACGTGCCGGGAGCCGGACCCGAAGCGGTGCTGGAAGACGATCGAGGAGTACGGGCCGCTCTCGGCCCCCTCCTCCGCCTGTACGGCGTCGTAGTCGGCGAGGGTCGGCACCGGCGGCTTCTCGCACCACACCCAGGCGCCGGCCCGCAGCGCGGCCACGCTCTGCTCGCGGTGCAGGGTGGGCGGGGTGCAGATCGTCACCAGGTCGGGGCGCTGCTCGGCGAGCATGCGGTCCAGGTCGGTGTAGGCGTGCGGGACCCCGCCTTCCGCGCAGAAGGCCTCGGCGGCGGCGCCGTCGATGTCGACGGCCGCGACGACCTCGGTCTCCCCCTCCGCCGCGAGCTGCTGGAGGGCGGGCAGGTGAGAGCCGCGGGCGATGGCACCGGTGCCGACGATCGCGGCACGGATGCGGCGGCCGGCGAGCGGAGCGGATGCGGGTGGGGTCATGGGCGTGATCAGCACTCCTCCGACGAACGACCGTACAAGCGAGCGAGCGGGCGGACGCCCGGGCCGCCATGCCTCGCCCGGCAGGGGAGGACGGCCGCCGAGCGCACAGCAAGCGCTTTCTCTGCGCCAGCAACGTAAGCGGCGGCCCACCGGTGGGTCAACACATCCGCGCAGGTCGGCTGCCACGCGCGCCTCCCCTCCGCGGCCCCCTTCGAAACCCCTGTGCCCGGCCTGTCGCCGGGGGACGCTACGCTGCCCTTCGACACACCATTTGATCACCTCGTGCGGCGGCCCGCCGGGTCCGTCGCCCCCTCTCCGATCGGCACTTGGACTCCGTAACCTCATGTCTTGGTTTGAATCCCTCATCCTCGGACTCGTCCAGGGGCTGACCGAGTTCCTCCCCGTCTCCTCCAGCGCGCACCTGCGGCTGACCGCAGCCTTCTCGGGCTGGGAGGATCCCGGCGCCGCCTTCACGGCGATCACCCAGATCGGCACCGAGGCCGCGGTGCTCATCTACTTCCGCAAGGACATCGGGCGCATCCTCTCGGCGTGGTCCCGCTCGCTGTTCGACAAGACGATGCGCAAGGACCACGACGCCCAGATGGGCTGGCTGGTCATCGTCGGCTCGATCCCGATCGGCGTGCTCGGCGTCACGCTCAAGGACCAGATCGAGGGTCCCTTCCGTGATCTGCGGGTCACCGCGACCATGCTCGTGGTGGTCGGCGTCGTGATCGGCATCGCCGACCGGCTCGCGGCCCGCGACGAGAAGAGCGGGCGCCACCGCGCGCCCAAGCAGCGCAAGACCCTGGACAACCTGGGCGTGAAGGACGGCCTGATCTTCGGCCTCTGCCAGGCCTGCGCCCTGATCCCCGGCGTCTCCCGCTCCGGCGCCACCATCAGCGGCGGCCTGTTCATGGGCTACCAGCGCGAGGCGGCGGCCCGGTACTCCTTCCTGCTCGCCATCCCCGCGGTCCTCGCCTCCGGCACCTTCGAACTGAAGGACGCGATGGAGGGCGGCCATGTGGACTGGGGGCCGACGGCGTTCGCGACGGTGATCGCGTTCGCGTCCGGGTACGCGGTCATCGCATGGTTCATGAAGTTCATCAGCACCAAGTCCTTCATGCCGTTCGTCTACTACCGCGTGGTGCTCGGCATCGTGCTGATCGGCCTGGTCGCCGCGGGCCTCCTCAGCCCGCACGCCGCGGAGTCGGCGGGCTGAGGACGCCTCGGGGCGGCGAGTAACCCTCGGGACGGCGGCCGGGGAACCCTCGGGACGGGCCGAGACCGTCGGCGGAGGTCGGCGCGCGGTCGCCTTGTCGGCCGCTCTGGCTGGGCCGCTCCGGCTCGGCCGCTCCGGCTCGGCCGCTCCGGCTCGGCCGCTGTGGCTCGGCCGCTGTGGCTCGGTTGCCCTGCCCGGCCGGGTGCCGGCGCTTGCGCCGCCCGGCTGTCCAGGCACCGGCGGTCGGTGCGCGGCCACCGGTGCTTGGACTCGCCCGTCCGGCCTCTCCAGGCGAGCGGCCCCCGGCCGCCGACCCTGGCACTCGCCCACCCGCCCGGCCCCCGGGGTCGGTCACCGGCCGCCGGCCCGGCCTCACGGCCGGGTTCCCAGCGCACCTGCACCTCGCCGCCGGCTCCCGGCTCCCGGCTCCCGGCTCCCGGCTCCCGGCTCCCGGCTCCCGGCTCCCGGCTCCCGGCTCCCGGCTCCCGGCTCCCGGCTCCCGGCTCCCGG
>NZ_JBIVJP010000026.1:125956-158716 GCF_044750285.1 Streptomyces sp. NPDC088812
CTGGGAAACGCCGGGCTCGGTTTCCGGTCACGGGTCCGCCGGGCCCCTACGACGGTGTGACCGGCGCGCTCGACGGTTGATCGGCCGAGGCCCTACGGGGAGGTCGGCGCGCTGGACCACGGCGAGCCCCGCGACAGACTCGACGCCGCCCCCGGCTGCTCGCGCCGGGCAGGACACGGCCACGGGACCCGCCCCGGGGCCCGAACGCCCACCGCCCACGCCCACCGCCCACGCCCACCGCCACCGCCCACGGCCCACCGCCACCGCCCACCGCCCACGCCCCACGGACACCGTCCCCGCGGACCGGCCCTCAGCACGATCGGCAGCCGCCCCACCCGCCACGCCCGACGTGCCGTCGGCCCGCCGCGCGGCTTTCGACGTGCGGCCGGGCGCGACGTGCCGCCGGAAGCGCGCGGCACGCGGCACGCGGCACGCGGCACGCGGCACGCGGCACGCGGCACGCGGCACGCGGCACGCGGCACCCCGTTCGCCGTTGACGACGGGCAACGTGAGCGAGCCGTACGGAACCCGCCCGCGCACCGCCGGTCACCCGGTCGGCCGGACGACGGCGGTGACCGAACCCGTACGGTCCGCGTAGTCGGCCGGTAGCGCAGTGTCAGTGCTTGCGCCTACGCTGTGGCACATGTCCCCCACATCTTCCACCCCTGGTTCCGTGCGGTCTGCCGCCGAGCTGAACGAGCAGATCCGGGCCCTGTGGCGGCGCTCGGGCGGGTCCCTGTCGGCGCAGGAGCGGGTCGAGTACGAGCTGCTGGTGGTGGAGTGGGCGGCGGCGATCCGCGACGAGGTGGTCGAGGCGGCCTGACGCCCGCCGTCCGCCCCCGCACGCGGGACCTCTCGCCGCCCCTCCCGGACGCGCAACCTCTCGCCTCACTCCCCGGACACGGAGCCTCTCGCCTCCCTCCCCACCCATCGCCCGCCGAGGCCCGGCCTACCGACCCCCCGCCACCCGCAGCACCGCCCCCGTCGTGTACGACGCCTCGGGCGACATCAGCCACGCCACCGCCGCCGCGATCTCCTCGGCCTGGCCCGGCCGCCGCAGCGGGATGGAGGCGGCGGCCCGCCGGGGCCGGTCCGGATCGCCCATCGCGGCGTGGATCTCCGTGTCGGTCACGCCGGGCGCCACCGCGTTGACGCGGATTCCGTCGGGCCCCAGCTCCTTGGACAGGCCCACGGTGAGGGCGTCCACAGCGGCCTTGGTCGCCGCGTAGTGGACGTACTCGCCGGGACTGCCGAGTGTCGCGGCCGCCGAGGAGATGTTGACGATCACGCCGTCGCCCCGAGGCGTCATCAGCTGCGCCGCCCGCCGCGCGCACAGCAGCACGCCCAGCAGGTTGACGTCCACGACGCGGCGCAGGTCGTCGGTGCCGGCGTCGACGAGGGGCCCGAGGAGACCGGTCACGGCGGCGTTGTTCACCAGCCCCGTCACCGGCCCGAGCCGGTCCTCCGCGACCGAGAAGAGCCGTTCCACGTCGGCCTCCACCGAGGTGTCGACCCGCACCGCGACGGCGCGGACACCGGCCGCCCGCACCGCGTCGGCCACCGCCTCCGCGGCGTCGGCGTCACGGACGTACCCCACTGCCACATCGTGCCCGTCGGCCGCGAGCCGTCGGCAGACCGCGGCGCCGATCCCCCGGCTGCCGCCCGTGACGACGGTGACGAGCCGCTTCATGACCATCTCCTGCCTCCGTCGGTGATCACCGTGGCGAGCCTACGCGGCCTGGCTCCCCGCGCGGCCCGGCGCGGCGCGGAACCGGCACGGACCGGGCGGCACCTGTCCGTCAGGACGAAACGGCGGCGCCGGCAGGCGACCCGTCGGCGTCCAGGTCCCGCGGCGGGTCGCCGAGTTGCTCGCGCACGTGGTTCCAGACCACGGCGATCACCGCGGCGACCGGCACGGCGAGCAGGCTGCCCACGATGCCGGCGAGGCTGCCGCCCAGCGTCACCGCCAGGAGGACGACCGCGGCGTGCAGGCCGAGGCCCCGGCTCTGGATCATCGGCTGGAACACGTTGCCCTCGAGCTGCTGCACCACCACGATGACGGCCAGCACGATCAGCGCGTCGGTCAGGCCGTTCGACACCAGGGCGATGAGCACCGCGACGAAACCGGCGAACAGGGCGCCCACGATCGGCACGAACGCGGAGACGAAGGTCAGCACCGCCAGCGGCAGCACCAGCGGCACGTCCAGGACCCACAGGCCGAGGCCGATCAGGACGGCGTCGAGCAGGCCGACGACCGCCTGGGACCGCACGAACGCGCCCAGGGTCTCCCAGCTGCGCTCGGCCACGGCCGGGACGTCGGTGGCGAGACGGCCGGGCAGCTGCCGGGACAGCCACGGCAGGAACCGCGGCCCGTCCTTGAGGAAGAAGAACATCAGGAACACCGCCAGGACGGCGGTGACCACACCGTTGACCACGGTGCTCACCCCGGTGACGACCGTGGTGACCATGCTGCCGAGGCCGTCCTGGGCGCGGGCGACCCCGGAGTCGAAGGCCTTCGTGATCTGGTCGTCGCCGATGTTCAACGGCGGCCCGGCGGCCCACTCGCGCAGTCTCTGCAGGCCTTCGACCACGCCGTCGGTCAGCTCCCCGGACTGGGACGCCACCGGGACGGCGATCAGCGCCATGACGCCGACGGCGACCAGCAGGAACAGCACGGTCACCGCCGACGCGGCCACGGCGGGAGGCCACCCGTGACGCCGCAGGAAACGCGCCAGGGGCCAGGTCAGCGTCGTGATGAGCAGGCCGACGACGAGCGGCCAGACCACCGACCACATCCGGCCCAGGACCCACAGGGCCACGGCGAGCATGACGAGCAGCAACAGCAGGTCGACGGATATGCGCGCGGACGTGCGGAGCGCGGCGCGGGTCCTCTCGGGACTCAACGGGGCAGGCATGGGTGCCACCCTATGCGGCCTCCCGGCACAGGTGGATCAGCGCGTCCGCAGGGGCCGGGCGGGGCTGTTTCCGGCGACAACGGCGCGGTGGGGCGTTGGAGTTGGCCGGCGCGTACGTGGGCGCGGCTCTCCGGCATCGCGTCGCCGCACCGCTTCCTTCGCCACCGGACATGGATCTGCTGTCCGAGACCGCCCCGCCTGCCACGGGAAGCGAGATACGCGCGCCGCTGCCTACGCTCGTGAGGGAACAGGTTCCCCTGGACCGTGCGGACGCGGTCACGGAGGTGAGCGCCGTGCGTGCCTCGCTGATACAACTGTCGGTCGACGCGTCGGACTCCGTCGACGAGCGCCGTCGCAGGGCGGCTGCGCTGGTCCGCGGCCGGGCGGGTGACGATCTCGTGGTCCTGCCGGAGCTGTGGACGGCCGGAGCTGTGGACGGCCGGAGCGTGGTCGTACGACAGCTGGGGGCGCGATGCCGAAGGGGCCGACGGGCCCACCGCCGAGGTCATGTCCGCCGCCGCCCGTCAGGCCGGAGCCTGGCTCCATGCCGGATCGATCGTCGAGCGGGACGGGGACGGGACGCTGTACAACACCGCTCTCCTCTTCGACCGGGACGGCGAACTGCGCGCCCGCTATCGCAAGATCCACCGATACGGCTTCGACACCGGCGAGGCGACCCTGATGGGCGGCGGCGTCGACATCGTCACCACGCCCACCGACTTCGGTGTCATCGGCCTTGCCGTCTGCTACGACCTCCGCTTCCCCGAACTCTTCCGGGGTCTGCTCGACGCGGGCGCGGAACTGATCGCGGTGCCGGCCGCGTGGCCCGCCGCCCGGCTCGCCCATTGGCGGCTCCTCACCCGTACGAGGGCCCTGGAGGAGCAGGTCTTCCTCCTGGCCTGTTGCGCGACGGGCACCCACGACGGTGTGCGTCAGGCCGGGCACAGTGTGGTCGTCGACCCCTGGGGAACCGTCCTGGGCGAGGCCCGCACCGCGGAGGAGACGGTGACGGTGGAGGTCGACATGAAGGAAGTCACCCGGATCCGCTCCGAACTCCCCGTACTGCGCGATCGCGTCCTGTCCATCAGAGCCCCCGGGGGGCGGTGACCCCGCCGGCGCGCACTCCCCCGTCGCGGAGCGCAGGTCCCCCTCGCTGACGAGGGCTTGGACCTCCTGGGCGAGGGAGGTGACGTCGCGGATGCCGGCCGTCCACGCGTCCGCGTCACGTCGTGCGGCCTCACCGGAGAGGCCGAGTTGCAGGGCCCGGTACGGCAGGGGTCGGAGGCACAGGTCCCGCTCCGGGTCCCACCAGGGCTACACGGGCGGACTGGAGGAACTCGTTCAGGATTTCGGCATCGAGGTGGAGTAGCTCCCTCTGGGGCCAGAGCTGCTGCGCTGGATGAGGGCTGTGAACCCGGCTCGATGACCCATGTCAAGCCGCGTTCATGGACCTTTGCACGTATCCGGGGCCCCTGACCGGCCACACGCAGCGGATGCCCAGCGCATGCCCTGGTGGGAACGGACCGGGGGCGTCCTGCTCCGCCGCAGCGAGCCGCGGTCGAAAATCGGTGGCCACCAGAGCTGGACGATCCCACGCTGTACGCCATGGAAGAACCGCACCGTGAAATCCGTGCGCTCCACACGGCATCCACGATCACCGTCTACCAGGCCTACGCCCCTGACATCGGAGTGACCGCCGTCCGCGACGGCCGCTTTCCCTCCACGTGGCTGCGGAATCGCATGACGTGGATCAAACCCAGCTTCCTGTGGATGATGTACCGCTCCAACTGGGGCACCAGCCCCGGGCAGGAGACCGTTCTTGCCGTCGAGATCGCTCGCGTCGGCTTCGACTGGGCACTGCGCCACGCCTGCCTGTCGAGCTATGTTCGCGGCCTGCATCCCGATCGTGGCACCTGGCAGCGTGAACTCAAGCGCGCACCGGCCCGTGTCCAGTGGGATCCCGAACGCGACCTGAACCTGCGTCCCCTGCCGCACCGTTCGCTGCAACTCGGACTCTCGGGCGAGGCATCGTCGCGCTACGCGGACGAGTGGATCGTGTCCATCAGCGACGTGACTCCACTCGCCCGAGAAATCCGCACACTCGTCAATCACGGCGATCCGGACTCCGCGGCACGGCTGCTTCCCCAGGAACAGCGATACCCCGCCGGTGACGAACTGCTCGCCCACCTGCGGCCCTGACCAGCAACACGCCGGCAGCCGTTCACGGTCAGGCCGGCACCATGGATGAAGTCCACGAAAGCGGCCTGATGATCCACGTCGAGCCTCGCTCAGCAACCTCTCGCGGTACTGCTCTCCTGGGCTTCAAGAAGTTCGTCACCGTGCTCGATCGCCCAGCGTCCGAGCGCCATCATCGGGCCCTCGACCAGGCTCTGCCCCAAGTCGGTCAGGGCGTAGTCGACGCGTGGCGGTGCTTCGGCACGGGGATGGCGCTCGATCAGCCCGCTCGCGAGCAGGCGGTGCAAGGAGTCGGTCAGCACCTTGTCGCTGATGCCGCCGATCGCGACGTGCAACGCGCGGCGTCGGCGGGGTCCCGGGCGAAGCGCCGCCAGTACAACGGGATCCCAGGTATGGGCGAAGAGATCGGTGGCCGCGCGCAAACGGCAATCGGCGACCGACTCATAGCAGTGGGCGTCGTGATCAGTCATCTCACCGTCCATCATCCCGCGCCGGTCACGCACTGATCGGTGCGTAACGCCTTCCCTACCGTGACCACCGGACCGACCACTAGGGGAGAGGCACAGACAGATGCGCATCGGGATCCTGGGAACAGGGGCACTGGCCGCGGCCCTGGGCGAGGGCTGGGCACGTGCGGGACATGAGGTGGTGATCGGCGGACGGTCACAGGTCAAGGCCGAGAAGCTCGCTGAACGGCTGGGCCACGGCGTGCTCGCTGTCGCACCGCGTGAGGCGGTCACCGAGCGCGATGCGGTGCTCCTCGCCGTGTCCTGGGACGGTGTCGAAGAGATGCTGGAAAGGGTGGGCGCGTCCGACGGCGTGCTCCGAGGGATGCCGTTGATCGATCCCACGAACGCCGTCACCCATGGCGTCGGCACTCTGCTCACCGAACACGGCGAGGCGATGGCGGGGCGCATCGCCGGACTTGCTCCGGGAGCCCGGGTCGTGAAGGCGTTCCATCTCTTTCCCGCTGCCCAGTGGAGGAGCCCGACCGGTGGTGGCCGGCCATGTGCGACGGTGGCGATGTGCGGCGACGATGCGACCGCCCTGCACGTAGTCGGTGAACTGGTCCGTGACGTCGGCGGAGTCCCGGCGACTTTGGGGACGCTGGATCGCGTCCGCCAGTTGGAGGAGGTGGCGGGTTTCGTGATCGGCTTGGCCTTCGCAGGCTTCGACCCTCGCTCCGCCGTCCCTCACGTCCCCTCGGACGACTGGCGCGCCGGCTCACAGGGGCAGGCCTGACTCTCACCCGCTCGATGATCCCCCACGACAGGCTCTGCACGCGGTTCGTTGAGATCCATGCCAAGCCGCGTGCTCCATCGACCGACGATCGTGACCGGCAGCCCGGCCGCACGGCGGCTCTGTGGATACGCAGCGGGGAGCGGCGAGCAGGGCGCGCAGCGGAGCGGTGTCGGGCGTGTCGCCGACGGCCGCGTCGATGGCGTCGTCCATGCCCTTCTGTCGCGAGCCTGCTCGCCGGCCGTGGTGTGCGCCGGCGCGGGCGGCCTCGGCCGGGCCCTCACATGGTCCGGTCGCGTCGAGCCTCACATGGTCCGGTCGCGGCCGGGGGCTCGACGCGACCGTCGTGGCACCCCGTTTCGCGACCGCGGCCGAGCTTGATCGCAACCACGCGTCGGGCATCGGGATGAAACTGGTGGACGACGATGACGAGATGGGAGCTGGTCGCCGACGGCGCCGTCCTGGTCCAGGAGGGGGCGTGCACCGCCGGTACGGCGATGCTCCTCGACCCCGCCGGCCTTGTGGTCGAACCGTCGGCCGCGCTCGGCAGCGCGGCGCTCCCGGAAGATGCTGGTGTGGACATACAGGCAGCGTGCGGGCGGCTCGATGCGCCTGCGTCGACCTGGCCGAGCACGGCGTGGGGTGGCGTGAGGAGTGTGTCCGTCCGAAGTCTCCGGGTGGGCAGCCGGTCGGCATAGCGGCAGAGTCCGGGCAGAGGACGGCACGGACGGGGTCTGAGGGCGAGGATCGACGGGGCTGGACGACAGGGGACCTTTCCTCGTGGGCCGGGGATCAGGCCGGTACGCCGGCGCCTCGCTTGATGAGGGTGTCGAAGGCGCGGGCGGGCAGGAGCCGACTGAGCAGGATCAGAGGGCGGGCGCCGAAGCCGACGCGGTAGCGGATGCGCGGGCGGCGGGTCGTGGCGGCCTTGGTCACCGCGTCCGCGATCACGGAAGGGGGAGAGGTCATCCGGGCCCCCTGCGTGCTGCTTTCCAGGGACTTCGCCATGGCCTCGGCCTGTTCGGCGTAGGGGCCGCGACCTGAGATGGTGCGCAGCTTGCCGGCCGCGATCCCGCCCCACTCGGTACGGATCGAGCCGGGCTCGATGAGGACGACGTCGATGTGGAACCGCTTCAGTTCGAGCCGGAGCGCGTCGCTGAGCCCTTCCACGGCGAACTTGCTGGCGTGGTACCAGGCGCCCATCGGGGTGGCGAAGCGCCCGCCCATGGAGCTGATGTTGACGATCGTGCCGCTGCGCTGGGCGCGCATGTGGGGCAGCACGAGCTGGGTGAGGCGGGCCAGGCCGAAGAGGTTGACGTCGATCTGGGCACGGGCCTCGTCCAGGGGGACGTCCTCCAGAGCTCCGTAGGAGCCGTATCCGGCGTTGTTGACCAGGACGTCGATACGCCCCTCGTCTTCGATGATCCTGCCGATCGCGTGCTTCGCCGACGTGCCGTCGGTGACGTCCAGGGCCAGCGTGCGTACGCCTGCGGCGGCGAGCGCGCCCATGCGGTCGACGCGCCGCGCGGCGCCGTAGACGGTGAATCCGGCCTTCTGCAACCGGAGTGCGGTGGACTCACCGATACCGGAGGAGGCTCCTGTGACCAGTGCAACCTTGTTCGACATGAGAGTTCCCTTGTTCGCGTCGCGTGGATTCGCCAGGGCTGCTGCATACCGACACACGCAGGCCCACGGCCGGGTAGGGCTCGGCACTGCCACAAACATAAGAGACCGGCGGTCTACACACAAGAGGACGGCGGTCTGTAATCAAGAGACTGCCAGTCTGTAGACTCCGGACATGGCCACCTTCCAGCGGGCGAGGAGCGAGGAACAACGCTCGGCGCGAAGGCAGAGCATCCTGCGGACCGCCGCAGCGATGCTCGCCGAGATGCCGGTCTCCGCGATGAGCCTCAATGAGCTGAGCCGCCGCGTCGGGCTCGCCAAGTCCAACGTGCTGCGCTACTTCGAAACACGTGAAGCCGTGCTGCTCGACCTGCTCGACCAGAGCGCCCGTGACATGCTGGCGGAAGAGGGCGAACAGCTCCGCTCACTGGTCGACGCGCGCGATCCTCTGGACGCCAGGATCGAAGCCGCGGCATCCGGACTGACCGCATCCTTCGCCGCCCGACCGATGCTGTGTGAACTGCTCAGTGCGCAGGCCGGCGTACTGGAGCACAACATCTCCATCGAGGTCGCGACCCGATACAAGGAAGGCGCCCGCGACAGCCTGCGGGGACTGGCCGAGTTGCTGCGGCACCTCTTCCCCGAGCTCGATCGACCGCGTTCCGAACAGGGCGCCAACCTGATCATCGTCTTGATCTGCGGTCTGTGGACCCACACCCACCCCGCACCCGCGGTGCGCGCCGTCTATGACGCCGACCCGAGCTTCGCGTTCATGGACTCGGCCTTCCCGGACGCCCTGCATCAGGCGTTGACCGTACTGCTCACGGGTCTCCTCGTCCGTAGCTGACACAGCAGCGGGGAGCGGGCACGGATGTCCGGGGCACGCCGTGCCGGGCTCCGTCGGATCACCACGTCGCCTGGGACTCACGCCGGATCCGGCAGGTCCATCAGCGCGAGCACGGCCGGGTCGATCACGATCGTGATGTGGGTGATCCGGCCGTCGGCGACGGTGAACGCGACGACCGAGAGCGGGGTGCCACCGGCACCCGAGGGGTGCCGCCCCACGGACCGGGATGCCGCGGGTCCGTGCGCGCCGGTCGTCGCACGCCTCTTGGCTGGGCCCGGCCCATGCCCAACACTCGGGCCATGACGCAGCGTGCGGAGCTCGCCACCGTGATGGACCGGCTGGCCGTCGACGAGCTGGTCACCGACTACGCGGTGGCCGTCGAGGACGGGGACTGGTCGGCGTACCGGGAGCTGTTCGCGCCGGACGGGCGGGCCGACTACCGGTCCGCGGGCGGGCCCGAGGGGCCCGTCGGGCCGGTCGCCCAGTGGCTCGCGGAGAGTCTGGGGGTGTTCCCGGTGCGCCAGCACCTGGTCGTGAACCGCCGCCTCCGCTTCGGGGTCCTGGAACGCGACCGGGGTGACACCGCCCGGCTGCGGGCCGACTACGTCTCCGCGTTGCGGCTCGCCGGCGACGGCTCCTCGGCCGCGCCCGACGTCGTCCGCGGCGGCCGGTACGCCTTCGGCCTGCTGCGCACGGACGACGGCTGGCGGGTGCGGGAGGTGGTCGCCCGGGAGATGTGGTGCCGGCCTCGTGGCGGGGACAGCGTCCCCTGACGGGCGGCAGGCCTGCGGTCCGTCGCCGCGTCCCGTGCCCTCTCCCTTCCTCCCGCCCCAAGGCCATCCGACCCCTCCTCCCGCCTCCAAGGCCATCTGACCCCTCCTCCCGCTCCACGCTCCCGAGGCCGTCCGGCCCTGCCTCCCGCCCGCGGGGCCATCCGGCCCCTCCTCCCGCCGCGCGGCCGTCCGGCCCTGCCTCTGCCCGCGCGGCCGTCCGGCCCTGCCTCTGCCCGCGCGGCCGTCCGGCCCCTCCTCCCGCCGCGCGGCCGTCCGTCCCTGCCTCCCGCCGCGAGGCCATCTGGCCGGAGATCACCGCGGGTGCGCACACTGGAGCCACCAGCGGGTAGGGAGGTGCCGTATGAAGACGTTCGGTCTCCTGCTCACCTCTCCGTGGCGACGGTCGGCCGTCGTGGCGCTGGCCGGCGCGCTGCCCGTGCCGGCGTTCCCGGCGCCGGCCCTGTGGTGGTGGGCGTTCCTCGCGCTGGTGCCCTGGATCCTGCTCGTGCGCTCCGCGCCGACGGGACGGCGGGCGGTGTACGACGGCTGGAGCGGCGGGTTCGGTTTCATGCTGGCCATGCATCTGTGGCTGCTGCCGTTCCTGCACGTGTTCACCCTGGTGATCGCCGCGCTGCTGGGCGCGCTGTGGGGGCCGTGGGGCTGGCTGGTGCGCCGGTTCCTGGCGGGGGTGCCCGCGCGGGGGCGGGTCGTCGCCGCGCTCGTCGTGCTGCCCTCGGGCTGGCTGGCCGTGGAACTCGTCCGTAGCTGGGAGGGCCTCGGCGGGCCGTGGGGCGTGCTCGGCGCCAGTCAGTGGCAGGTGGAACCGGCGTTGCGGCTGGCGTCCGTCGGCGGGGTGTGGCTGCTCAGCTTCCTGGTGGTGGCCGTGAACGTGGCGGTCGCCGTGCTCGTCGCCGTCCCGGCGCACCGGGTGCCGGCCGTCGCGGGGCTGGTGGCCACCGCGGCCGCGGCCTGCACCGCGTGGGTGTGGTCGCCGCGTCCGGAGGTGACGGGGCAGGCCCGGATCGCGGTCGTGCAGCCGGGCGTCGTCGAGGGGCCCGAGCGCCGCTTCGACCGGCAGGAACAGCTGACGCGCCGGCTCGCCGGGCAGGACGTCGACCTGATCGTCTGGGGCGAGAGCGGTGTCGGGTACGACCTGGACGACCGGCCCGACCTGGCGCGGCGGCTGGCGGAGCTGTCCCGGGCGACCGGCGCCGGCATCCTGGTCAACGTGGACGCCCGGCGTTCCGACCGGCCCGGCATCTACAAGAGCTCGATCCTGATCGGACCGGACGGCGCGACCGGCGACCGGTACGACAAGATGCGTCTGGTGCCGTTCGGCGAGTACGTCCCGGCCCGTTCGCTGCTCGGCTGGGCGACCTCGGTCGGCAAGGCGGCCGGCGAGGACCGCCGGCGCGGTGGCGGGCAGGTCGTGATGGACGTCGGGGCGGGGCTGCGGATCGGCCCGATGGTGTGCTTCGAGACCGCGTTCCCCGACATGAGCCGGCATCTGGCGGCGGACGGCGCGGACGTGCTGGTCGCGCAGTCGTCGACGTCGACGTTCCAGCGGAGCTGGGCGCCCGCGCAGCACGCCTCGCTCGGCGCCCTGCGCGCCGCGGAGACGGGCCGGCCGTTCGTCCACACGACGCTGACGGGCGTCTCCGCGGTGTACGACGCGAGCGGCCGGCGGCTGGGCCCGGTGCTGGGGACGGACGCGAGCACCGCGGCCGTCCGCGAGGTGCCGCTCACCGGGGGCACCACCCCGTACGTCCGCTTCGGCGACTGGCCGGCCCACGCGGCGCTGCTGGTCCTGGCGGCCGTGTGCCTGGCGGAGGGGGCGCGGACGGTCAGGACGCGGCGGAGCGCTCCGCCACCGCCCGGACCACCCGCTCGCACAGTTCGTGCGTCGCCAGCGCGTCCCGCGCGCTGAGCACCTTGCCCGCGCGCACGGCGTCCAGGAAGGTCAGGACGGCCTGTTCGATGCCGCGCTGGCGGGCCACCGGCACCCAGTCGCCGCGCCGCCGCACGGTCGGCTGGCCCTTGTGGTCGACGACCTCGGCGAGGTTGACGACCTGCCGCTTGGTGTCCTGCCCGGAGACCTCGAGGATCTCCTCGTTCGAGCCGCTGAGGCGGTTCATGACGCCGAGCGCGGTGAAGCCGTCCCCGGCGAGCTGGAGGACGACGTGGTGCAGCAGCCCGTCCACGACCCGGGCCCGCACGGTCACGTCGTCCACCGGGCCCGGCGCGAGGAACCGCAGGGTGTCCACGACGTGGATGAAGTCGTCGAGGATCATCGTGCGGGGCTGTTCGGGCAGCCCTATCCGGTTCTTCTGCATCAGGATCAGCTCGCGCGGATGGTCGGCGCACTGCGCGTAGCCGGGGGCGTGGCGCCGGTTGAAGCCGACGGCGAGGCTCGTCCCGCGTTCCTCCGCGAGCGCCACCAGCCGCTCGGAGTCGGCGAGTTCGTACGCCAGCGGCTTGTCGACGTACGTGGGGACGCCCGCCTCCAGCAGCCGGGTGACGATCTCGGGGTGGACGTCGGTGGGGGCGTGCACGAACGCGGCGTCCAGGCCCTGGGCGAGCAGCGCGTCGAGGTCCCGGTGCCGCTGCCCGGCGGGCACCCGGAGCGTGTCGGCGACCCGGTCCAGGGTGGCCGGTGTGCGGGTGTGCAGGTGCAGTTCGAGACCGGGCAGCGCGCCGAGCACCGGCAGGTACGCCTTCCGCGCGATGTCGCCGAGTCCGATGCAGCCGACCTTCACGGGGGCTCCTTCACTGCTGGTCCGCGCTGTGCGTGTCCATGTCCGCCTGGACGGCAGCATACGGGGACCGCGGCGGCCGCCAGTCGGCGATCCCGTCGAAGCCGCGCAGGAAGAGGGCGGGCCCGAACGCCGACAGCGCGGCCACCGCGGTGTCGCGTACGGCGACGGCGACGGGGTGGGCGGCCATGCTGAGCCGGGCCGTGCGCAGCGCCTGCCGGGTGACGGCCGTCGTACGGGGCAGCCGGGCGGCCGTGTAGGCGGGAAGGTCGGCGCAGTGGTGGGCGAGGACGACCGCGTCCTCGACCGCCTGGTTGCCGCCTTGGCCGAGGGAGGGCGGCATCGCGTGCGCGGCGTCGCCGACGAGGGCGACACGGCCGCGGTGGAAGGCGGGCAGCGGCTCGTCCAGGTGGTGGACGTCGTGCCGCAGGACGTCCTCGGGGCGGGTGGCGGCGAGGATGTCGGGGACGGGGTGGTGCCAGTCGCCGTAGCGGCGCAGCAGTTCGGCCCGTTCGTCGGGGGCGCGCTCCCCGGCCGGGGCGGTGGCGGCGGCGTACGCGTACACCCGGCCGTCCTGGAGCGGGTGGGATCCCCACAGGCTGCCCCGGCCCCAGGTCTCGTGGGAGGCGAACTCGACGCCGGGCAGCGGGATCACGATCCGCCAGGTGGTGAAGCCGGTGTACACCGGGCCGGGGTGGTCGGGGAAGAGGGTCCGGCGTACGGCGGAGTGGATGCCGTCGGCGGCGACCACCAGGTCGGCCTCCAGTTCGCCGTCGGGCGTGGTCACACGCGCCGGGCGGCCGGTGCCGCCCGGGTCGGCGAGGCCGGCGGGTGTGCCGGTGCGGACGGCGTCGGGCGGGAGCAGTGCGGCGAGGGTGTCCACGAGGGTGGCCCGGTGCAGCAGGACCAGGGGGCCGCCGAAGCGGGCGGCCACCGCGTCCGCGCTGGTGCGGGAGAGCCAGCGGCCGCGCGGGGTGCGCAGGCCGCCGTCGCCCTGCCAGGCGGCGAGGTCGCGGACGCGGTCGCCGACGCCGAGGACGTCGAGGGCGCGCAGCGCGTTGGGGGCCAGGGAGATGGCGGCGCCGACGGGGGCCAGGGACGGGGCCCGCTCCAGGACGGTGACCCGCAGGCCGCGTCGGTGCAGGGCCGCGGCGGCGGTGAGGCCGCCGATCCCTCCCCCGACGACGACCGCGTGCGGCGACTGTGCCATGGCTCCTCCTCGGGTCGGACACCCCACCTCACTACACCTGTAGTGAGGTGATGGATGTGACGATACTACGGGTGTAGTGCGGACGGTAGGTTGGTCCCATGCCCCTGCCAGCCTCCGCCGCCTCCGGCACGCCCGCCTCCCGGACTCCGTCCGCTCCCTCCGACACGCCTGCCTCCCGGACCCCGTCCACTCCCTCCGACAGGCCTGCCTCCCGCGGCCCGTCCACTCCCTCCGGCTCGCCCGCTTCCCGCGACTCGTCCCCCTCCCCCGGCTCCCGCGCCGAACTGGTCGCCGACACCGCGCTCGCCCTGCTCGCCGAGCGGGGCATGCGCGGGCTGACGCACCGGGCGGTGGACGAGGCCGGCGGGCTGCCTCAGGGGTCCACCTCCAATCTCGCCCGCACCCGGCAGGCACTGCTCGGACTCGCCGTGCGGCGGCTCGCCGAGCGGGAGGCCCGGGTGCTGGCACTGGAGGAGATGCCGGATCCGCGCGGTGGCCGCGGCGCGCTGACCGAGGCCCTGGCCCTGGCGGTCCACCGCTCCCTGTCCCACCACCGCGACCTGCTCGTCGCCCGCTACGAACTGGCCCTGGAGGCCACCCGCCGCCCCGAACTGCGGACCTTCTACGACGCGGCCGGCGCCGTCTTCCGCGACCGGCTCACCGCCCTGCTCACCGCCGCGGGCTCCGCCGACCCCGCCCGGCACGTGCTGTCCCTGGTCGCCTGGGCGGACGGGCTGATGTTCTCCTGCGTGGCCGGCTCCTTCGGCGGGCGGACGCCGAGCCCGGACGAGGTGCGGGCGGGGGCTCGGGAGCTGCTCGACGGCATGCTCGGCGGCTGACGGCGGCCCCACAGGCGGCGCCCCCGGCGGGCCCAGCGGCCGACAGTGGGGTCAGCAGCCACCGGAAGGCCCAGCGGCCGACAGTGGGCCCAGCAGCCGACAGTGGGCCCAGCGGCTGCCGGCCCGCCGGCGCCTTGCCGCGAAAAAAGGCGTGGTGGCCACGGGCCCGTTGGGAAACGATGCGGGCATGACGACACAGCGAAGCGAACCGGCGGGCGACGCCGACGAGCGCACCATGCTGGAGGGGTGGCTGGAGTACCACCGGCAGACCCTGGCGTGGAAGTGCGAGGGCCTCACCGACGCCCAGCTCCGCACCGCCTCGGCACCGCCGTCCGAGCTGTCCCTGATGGGGCTGGTGCGGCACATGGCGGAGGTGGAGCGCGGCTGGTTCCGTGCGGTCCTCATGGGCGAGGACGCGGGGCCGATCTACTTCAGCGAGGAGGACCCCGACGGGGAGTTCCACCTCACCGAGGAGGACACCTGGCGGGAGGCGCACGCCACCTGGCAGGACGAGATCGGCGTCGCCCGGCGCAACGCGGCCGGACACGGGCTCGACGAGCCGTCCCGGGGCGTCCGCGCCTCCACGGGGAAGCCGTACAGCCTGCGCTGGATCTACACGCACATGATCGAGGAGTACGCCCGGCACAACGGCCACGCCGACCTGCTCCGTGAACGCGTCGACGGCGTCACCGGGGAGTGACACGGCGTCAGCGCGAGAGGGCGGCCGTCCCCCTCGGGGGGTGGTGGATCACCCGTGTGGGCCACTGCTCGCCCGACCGCCGTGCCTGTACGGGCCGGACCCAGCAGAGTGGCGCGGGTGCATCGAACGACGTCGACCACCGCGACGCTCCTGGTGACCGTGGCCGTCTCGGCCCTGACCGGATGCGTGACCCTCCAGCACCCGCCGGCGCCGGGCCCGCCCGCGGTCCCCGCCTCGCCCTCCGCGCCCGCGACCGTGCCGCTGCCCCGGCCGGACGGCCGGGCCGGGACCCGGGTCGCCCAGGCACCGGCCCTGGAGGCACTGGAGCGGGTGGGCACGCGGCGTGCGCCGGAGCCGTCCGCGCCCCCACGGGCGCGGCGGGCCACCCCACCGGCACCGGCCGCGTCGACACCGGCCGCCGCGCAGCCGGCGCCCCGCACCGCCCCGCAGCCGCTTCCCCGCACCGTCCCTCCGCCGCATCCCCGCACCCGGCCGGCACGGCCCGAACGGCCGGAACCCGCGCGCCCGGCGTCACCGCGCGGAGAGGTCTCCGACGGACGGGAGGAGGTCGAGAGGAACACCGACGTGTGCGCTCTCGGCAGACGGTACGGAGGCTGGCGTTCGGACAGCCCGGAGGCGGTGATCTGCGAGCAGGCGTACTGACGGCACGGCGCTACGCACCGCCGGGATGGCCGCAGCCGGGCTCCCCCAGCCGCAGCTCCATCCTGATGATGGCCGCCCGCACCCCGTCCGCGTAGCTGTCGTCGCCGAGCGCGCCGGCCGCTCCCCGCGCCCTGCGCACATGGGCACGGGCGGCCTCGGAGCGGCCCAGCTTCACGTAGTCCGCCGCCAGGTTGAGCTGGAGCGAGGGGTACAGCGCCCGCACCTCGGGCGAGTCACCGTCCTCCTCCGCCGCCGTCAGGGCCCGCAGGTCCCAGGCCAGCTCGTCGAACGGGTCGTCCTGGGTGTCGGCGAGGTAGTGGGCCAGTGTGCAGCGGTGCAGCGCGTCACCGTCCTCGCCGATCTCCGTCCACAGCTCGAGCAGGCGGCGCCGGGCCTCCTCGCGGTCACCGCCGTGGTGCAGCATCACGACCTGTCCGATGCGCGTCAGCACGGCGTCCGGCGCCGTCTGCCCCTGTCGATCCACCACGGCGGCCTCCTTGCGTCGTTGCCACGAGGGCACGCTAACCGCAGCCGGTGACGATCCCGGTCAGGCTCCACCGGACCGGTCACAGTCGGACCGGACCGGTCCCGGGCGAAGCGGGCCGGTCGGAGTCGGAACGGACCGGTCCGGGGCGAAGCGGGCCGGTCGCAGTCGGACCGGACCCGGGCGAACCGGGCCGGTCGGAGTCGGACCGGGCGGGCCGGAGTCGGAACGGCCGGCCCGGGAGGGGTCAGGCCAGGTTCGGGATCGTCCAGTCGATCGGCTCGTGGCCCTGCCGGGACACCGCCTCGTTGATCTGGGTGAACGGCCGGGAGCCGAAGAACTTCTTCGCGGACAGCGGGGAGGGGTGCGCGCCCTTGACCACCACGTGCCGCGTCTCGTCGATCAGGGGCAGCTTCTTCTGCGCGTAGTTGCCCCAGAGGACGAAGACCGCCGGGTCGGGCCGGTCGGCCACGGCCCGGATCACCGCGTCCGTGAACTTCTCCCAGCCCTTGCCCTTGTGCGAGTTCGCCTCGCCGGAGCGGACGGTGAGGACGGCGTTGAGCAGCAGCACGCCCTGCTGGGCCCACGGCATGAGGTAGCCGTTGTCGGGGACGGGCGTGCCCAGCTCCTCGTGCATCTCCTTGTAGATGTTGCGCAGCGACGGCGGGATCTTCACGCCGGGCCGCACCGAGAAGCACAGGCCGTGCCCCTGGCCCTCGCCGTGGTACGGGTCCTGGCCGAGGACCAGGACCTTCACCCGCTCGTACGGCGTCGCGTCGAGCGCGGCGAAGACCTCCTCGCGCGGAGGGTAGACGGGACCCTTCGCTCGCTCCTCCTCGACGAACTCGGTCAGCTCCTTGAAGTAGGGCTGCTGCAGCTCGTCGCCCAGGACCCCGCGCCAGGACTCGGGCAGCATGGCGATGTCGGTCACGTCAACGTCCTTCGTCGTGCGGTCACTTCCAGACCACAGAACCTACAGTCGACCACTGACAACGGGCACCGCGGTCCGCCCACCGGCCGGCGCGGGCCCGCCGGCGGGCGCGCCGGCCGCTCTACCAGCTGGTCTCGCGGGACAGCTCCCACACCATCATGATCGTCGACGGGTCCGGCGCCCGCTCCCCGCCGGAGATGTCCCGTCGGAGGTGACGACGTCGTCATGGCACCGTGTGCGGCCTGCGGGACGCGCAGGGCGCCGCCTCCGGCCGGGAGGCGGCGCCCTGGGGCCGTGCGGGGCGGGGCGGTCAGCCCACGCCGGCGTTGAGGAAGATGCCGCCGTCGACGACGAGCGTCTGGCCGGTGACCCAGTCCGACTGCTCGGAGGTCAGGAACGCGGCGGCGCCGCCGATGTCGGAGGGCACGCCGAGCCGGCCCAGCGGGTAGGAGGCCGCCGCCTCGGTCTCCCGGCCCTCGTACAGGGCCTGTGCGAACTTGGTCTTCACCACGGCCGGGGCGATCGCGTTCACCCGTACCCCCGGCGCGAACTCGTGCGCCAGCTGCTGGGTCAGGTTGATCATCGCGGCCTTGCTGACGCCGTACGCGCCGATGAAGGGCGAGGCCGACAGGCCCGCGACCGAGGCGATGTTGACGATGGCGCCGCCGTTGTCCTTCTGCCAGGCGTGCCAGGTCTTCTGGGCGAAGCCGAGGGCGGAGACCACGTTGGTCTCGAAGACCTTGCGGGCCACGTCCAGGTCGAGGTCGGCGATCGGCCCGAAGACCGGGTTCGTGCCGGCGTTGTTGACCAGGTAGTCGATGCGGCCGAAGGCCTCCATCGTGCGGTCGACGACGGCCGCCTGGTGGTCCAGGTCGTGGGCCCGGCCGGCGACGCCGATGACGCGGTCGGCCCCGAGCTTCTCGACGGTCTCCTTGAGGGCGTCCTCGTTGCGGCCGGTGATGCAGAGCCGGTCGCCGCGGGCGAGGAGTGCCTCGGCGACGCCGAGGCCGATGCCGCGGCTGGCGCCCGTGATCAGGGCGACCTTGCCGGAGAGTGCGGGCAGTTCAGTCATGTCGGTGACCCCTGGTGAGCTAGTTGAGCGGTCCGCCGGCGACGTACAGCACCTGGCCGGAGACGAATCCGGCGGCCTCGCCCGTGAAGAAGGCGATCGCGTTGGCGATGTCGTCGGGCTCGCCGACGCGCTGCACCGGGATCTGCGAGGCGGCCGCCTTCTGGAAGTCCTCGAAGCCCATGCCGACCCGGGCGGCGGTCGCGGCCGTCATGTCGGTGACGATGAAGCCGGGGGCGACGGCGTTGGCGGTGATGCCGAACTTGCCGAGCTCGATGGCGAGGGTCTTGGTGAAGCCCTGCAGGCCGGCCTTGGCGGCGGAGTAGTTGGCCTGGCCCCGGTTGCCGAGCGCGGAGGACGAGGAGAGGTTGACGACGCGGCCGAAGCCGGCGTCGACCATGTGCTTCTGGACGGCCTTGGTCATCAGGAACGAGCCGCGCAGGTGCACGTTCAGGACCGTGTCCCAGTCGGAGGCGCTCATCTTGAACAGCAGGTTGTCACGGAGCACGCCCGCGTTGTTGACGAGGATCGTCGGGGCGCCGAGCTCCTCGACGACACGGGCGACGGCCGCCTCGACCTGGGCCTCGTCGGAGACGTCGGCGCCGACCGCGATCGCCCGGCCGCCCGCCGAGGTGATCTTCTCGACGGTGTCCTTGCAGGCGGCCTCGTCGAGGTCGACGACCGCGACCGCGCGGCCCTCGGCGGCCAGTCGTACGGCCGTGGCGGCGCCGATGCCGCGTGCCGCGCCCGTGACTACTGCGACCCGCTGCTCAGTGGTGGACATTGCTGCTTCTCCTCGCCCTTGGGGTGCGGCTCCGCACGATCGGCTCCATCGGTGACCGACCGCTTAGTACCTTCAGCAGACGTGACGCTAGAAGCCCTGGCACCCGGTGTCAACGGCGCAGCGCGGGCGTGTGATCGATTACCTCACCAGCAGCGTGAGGAGCCGCTCCGTCTCGGCGGCCGCGTCGGTGGTGAGCCCGGTGTGCACGGGGCCGGGCTGGACGACGGCGGAGCGGGGCGCGATCAGCCAGCGGAAACGCCGGCCGGCGTCGTCACCGGCCGCCTGACCGGCCGCGTCGCCGCCGCCGCACACCGTCTCCACCGCCCGCAGGGCGGCGCGGACGCCGGCCACGTCCGCGTGCGGGTCGAGGGCGAGCAGCCGGGCCTCGTCGAGGTGGGTGCGGGCGCCCACGTAGGCCTGGGCCCGGCAGTAGACGAGCACGCCGGCGTTGATGCACTCGCCGCGCTCGACGCGGGGGACGACCCGCAGCAGGGCGTACTCGTAGACGTCCCGTTCGTTCGCCTCGCTGGCCCTGATGATGTGGCGGTCGTTCACTCGGCCCCCTTGATGCGTTCGTGGATGACGGCGGCGCGCGCCAGGAGGGGCGCCGCGTAGGCGCGGCGCAGCGCGTCCGGGGTGTCGAAGCCGGGCTCGTCGGCGAGCCAGACGTCCGGGATCTCGGCGGTGACCTCGGCGAGGAGGTCCTCGGTGACCAGGGGGGCCAGTTCGGCGGCCGCGGCGGCGGTGTCCGGCCGGAAGCGGGCGAGAGCGTGGTCGCCGGCGTCGTAGGGGCGGGCGGCGGAGGTCTCGGCGGAGGGCCAGTTGTGGTGCCAGATGAGGGTGGCGCCGTGGTCGATGAGCCACAGGTCGCCGCGGTGGACGAGCAGGTTGGGGTTGCGCCAGGAGCGGTCGACGTTGTTCACCAGCGCGTCGAACCAGACGATCCGGCCGGCCTCCTCGGGGCTCACCGGGAAGGCGAGCGGATCGAAGCCGAGGGCGCCGAAGAGGAAGTCCATGCCGAGGTTGGTGCCGCGGCTGGAGCGCAGCAGGTCCTGTACCTGCTGGTCGGGTTCGCCGAGCCCCAGCACCGGGTCGACCTCCACGGTCACCAGGCGGGGCATCCGCAGACCCAGCCGGCGGGCGAGTTCGCCGCAGACCACTTCCGCGACGAGCGTCTTACGGCCCTGTCCGGCGCCGGTGAACTTCAGGACGTAGGTGGCGAGGTCGTCGGCCTCGATCAGTCCCGGCAGCGAGCCGCCCTCGCGCAGGGGCGTGATGTAGCGGGTGGCGGTGACCTCGGTCAGCATTTCGCCAGGCTACGCGATGCGTTGACCTTGCAATCCGTGACCTCCCCGAGATCCCCGAGTTCCGGGGAGTCAGCCACGACCGGCCTGGGAGAATCCGGGCCCGAACGCTTCGCCCTGTCGAAGCCCGCACCCCGGAGCGGGCACGACAGCCATGCGGTTCCCTGGGCTGATCGCGTCGCGGACCCGCAGCGCCGTCTCCGGCGACCACGCCTCTCGACGTTCCCGCGGCGCCTTGGGCCGGCGCACGGACTTCGCGCGCATCGGGTTCCCGGCGAGACGCTTGTCGTCGACGGCACCGCGAGGATCGCGTCACGTCGGGCTCCGTCGGGCAGTCGCGGATGCGAAGCGAGCTTCGTTGGGGAGGTGGCCCGGGAGCGCTGGAAGGCGTCCGAGTGCCCCGGGGCAACGTCCGTGATGTCCGGCCAGGCTTCGGCCTCAGGTCAGAACCGTCTCCGGGGCGTTCGCCGAGAGGGCGCTCATCATCGAGAGTCAGGTGAGCAGGTGAGCTTTCACGGCCGTCTCGCCCCCGGAGGGGGACGCATGGGCCGAAGGGTGCGAGACGGGGCATGGCTTATGCGCCTTCGCGCGCAGGCGCTCCGAGGGCGTTCGTGGTCATGGTGGCGAGGGCGCCGCAAATGCCCTGCGGCAGGCGTCGATCGCGGGGTGAGCGGCAGCGTCGCGCCTGCTCGCCGTGAGGATGCGCCGCGTGTACGGACCGTTCGGGATGGCCACCAACGCCACGTTCGGGTCCTTGGAGGCGCCGAGGAGGTCGGGCAGGATGGCTACGGCGTGGCGTCGGCGACCAGCTGTTGCTGTACGAGCAGATCGTCGGTGGTGAAGCGGATGTCCGGTTCGAACCCGGCCTCCCGGCACAGCATGCGCATCCAGTTCCGCGACGCACTGCCCGACGGCTCGGCTACCCAGGCACGCTGAGCCACGGCCTCCCAGACGCGGTCCGCCGCCATGGCATCGGCATCGGCATCGGCGATCGGCGATCGGCAGCGCGATGCGCATGGGGTCCTGGAACAACTCCTGGTAGTCGATATCGCTTTGTCGTGGAAGTGGCTGATGCGGGAATTCCTCGGCGATGACGAGGTCGTACTCGTGAGCCAGCATGCGGGACAGGGCGACCTGCGGTTCGACCTGAAAGACCTCGACCCGGATGCCGGGGTGCTGGGTGTCCAGGGTCGTCAGGCCCGGTCAACCTCAGCAGCGAGGACTTCGGAGTCTTCGCACGTCGGGTGCCGGGCTGTTTCGCCTTCATCGGCAACGGCACCGAGCCCGGACGGGGTGGTGCCCCTCTGCACAGCGTGGACTACGACTTCAACGATGACGTCCTGGAACTCGGCGTCCAGTACTACGTCACCCTCGTCCGTGCCCTCCTGGCCGAAAGCTGACCAACGCCTGCGAAGTACAGCTTCCCGTCGGCCGCTGCGCCGGTGGGGAGCAGGCCCCTAGCGGATCCGCGCCGTCGGGGCCACAGCCGATTCCGGGGAGCGCCACCTGGCCCTCCCCGGAATCGGCATGCCCGCGTACGTGAACAGGCCACAGGACACAGACAGGGGTGTGATGTAACGGGTTGCGGCGACTGCCTTGAGTATCGTCCCAGGCCACTGGGGTGCGGGGCCCGGCCCCGCCCGGCCGACAGCTCCGCGACAGCCGTGGCTTACGCCGCCCTCACCCCGGAGGGGCCACCATCTCGAACATTGTCCGGGCAGAACGACCGACGGACGGCCGACGGACGGCCGACGCACGGCTTGAACACCGCGCGCCCTCGGCCCGTACCTTCCCGCAGATCACCGAACCTCCCCGGAAGGGATTCCCCGCATGACCAGCGCATCGATCAAACCCGTGCCGACCCCCGCCCGCCGTACCGTCGTGGCGGCCGCCGGAGCCGCGGGACTCGCCGTCGCGCTGACCGCGTGCGGAGGCTCCGACGACGACACGTCGGGCTCCTCGGCCTCGGCCGGCACCTCGGGCTCTTCCGGATCGACCGGCGGCTCCGGGTCGGCGGACACCGGCGGCGCGGCGGCCGACGGCGCGCTCACGACCACCGCCGAGATCCCCGAGGGCGGCGGCAAGGTCTTCGAGGCCCAGAAGGTGGTCGTCACCCAGCCGGCGGCGGGCGAGTTCAAGGCCTTCTCGGCGGTCTGCACCCACCAGGGGTGCGCGGTGAAGAGCATCGCGGACGGCGTCATCAACTGCCCGTGCCACAACAGCAACTTCTCGATCACGGACGGCAGCGTGCAGAGCGGCCCGGCGACCAAGCCGCTGCCCGAGGTGCAGATCACGGTCAGCGGGGACGCGATCACCCTCGCCTGAGCGGGCCCGGTCCCCTCCGGGCGGGCAGGCACCTCGTCCCCGGTCGCGACCGTGGCGACCGGTACGGGAGTGGCTACCGGTACGGGGTGGCGACCTGTACGGAGTGACGACCTGTACGGAGTGACGACCTGTACGGGGTGGCGACCTGTACGAGGGTGCGGCGGATCATGGCGGGGGTGCGCTCCGGTGGCACCCCCGTACCGTTTGTCGGCATGGCGTCGGAGAATCGCCCGGGGCACGACGTGGGAGAAGCGAAGCGAACAGGGAAGAGGAGAGGGCCGGATGACCGTCACTCAGCGCCGGGGCCGGAAGATCATGATGACGCCGGGCGAGCTGGACTCGTTCCTGACCGCCCAGCGCACCTGCCGGGTCGCCACCGTCTCCGCCGACGGCGCCCCGCACGTCAGCGCCCTGTGGTTCCTGTGGGACGGCTCCGCGCTGTGGCTGTACTCGGTGGTGCGCAGCAAGCGGTGGGCGGACCTGCGGCGCGATCCGCGGGTCGCGGTCGTGGTCGACACGGGCGAGGAGTACGAGTCGCTGCGCGGCGTCGAGCTGTCCGGCACCGTGGAGTTCGTGGGCGAGATCCCGCGCACCGGGGAGCTGTGCGCCGAACTCGACGTGGTGGAGACGCTGTTCGCCCGCAAGAACTTCGGGCTGGACTCGATTCCGCACGACGGGCGGCACGCGTGGCTGCGGCTGCGACCGGAGAAGACCGTGTCCTGGGACTTCCGCAAGCTCGCCGGCGGATAGCCGGACAGACAGACAGGCGGATAGGCGGGCAGGCCGATGGACAGATGGGCGGACAGGCCGGCGGACGGAGCGGACGGCACCCGTCGGCCCGGAACCGTCAGTCCAGGCTCTTCGCCGCGGACCCATCGGTCCGGACCCGTCAGTCCAGGTTCTTCGCCGCCGACTTCAGCGCACCGACCGCGGCCCGGATCGACGGACGGCGGTCGGCGTCGGCCCGCCACACGGCGTAGACGTGCCGGCGCACCCGCTGCCGGAGCGGGACGGTGACGACTCCCTCCGGCACCGGCCGGCGGCCGAGCAGGGGCGCGATGCACACCCCCAGACCGGCGGCGACCAGGGCCATCTGGGTGTGGGTCTCGGCCGCCCGGTGGCCGACGATGGGCTCGATGCCGCGGGAGCGGAGCGTGAACATCAGCCACTCGTGGCAGAACTCGCCCTCGGCCCAGGTGATCCACTCGTCCTCGGCGAACTCCCCGAGATCCACCTCCTCCCGTCCGGCGAGGGGGTGCCCGGCGGGCATCGCCACCTCGGCCGGGTCGTCGAGGAGGGGTGCCTTGACCAGGCCGTCCGGGACCGGCATCGGCTTGTTGTACCAGTCGAGGACGACCGCGAGGTCGAGGTCGCCGCGCACCACCCCGGCGACGCCGTTCTCCGGCTCCAGCTCGCACGAGCGCACCCGCAGTCCGGGGTGCTCGGCGCGCAGGCCGGCCAGCGCGGTGGGGAAGAGGCCGCGCGCGGCGGTCGGGAAGGCCGACAGCCGCAGCTCGCCCACCACCTGCCCGCGGTGCGCCTCCAGGTCGGACTGCGCGAGTTCGACGTGCGACAGGATGCGGGCCGCGTGCTGGGCGAGCAGCCGCCCCGCGTCGGTCAGACGCACGCCCCGCCCGTGCCGGGCCAGGAGCTGCTGCCCGACCTCCCGTTCCAGTTTGGCCAGCTGCTGCGAGACGGCCGACGTGGTGATGTGCAGCCCGGAGGCCGCGGCGCTGACCGAGCCGTGCCGGGCGAGGGCGTCGAGGGTGCGCAGGCGCTCCAGGTTCAACATGTAAGCGATGCTACGCAATACCGCGCGCCGATTCTCGATTGTGCTACGAGGTTCTGTCCCGCACGGTGGTCACCATGACCACCACCGCCTCCGCCGCCCGTACCCGCGCCCCGGCCTCCGCCGCCCGCACCCGTCGCACCCTGGACTGGCGTCTGCGTTTCGCCGCCCTGTCGCTGATCTGGGGTTTCAGCTTCCTGCTCATCAAGGTGGGCACGCAGGGCTACGCGCCGTTCCAGGTGACGCTCGGCAGGCTGGTGTTCGGTACGGCGGTGCTGGCGGCCGCTATGGCGGTGCAGCGGGAGCGGCTGCCGCGCGGGGCGCGCACCTGGGGACATCTGACCGTCGCCGCCCTCCTGCTGAACGCGCTGCCGTTCTCCCTCTTCGCCTACGCGGAGCTGACGATCCCGTCCACGCTCGCCGGCATCTGCAACGCGACCTCGCCGCTGTGGGGCATGGCCCTGTCCCTGGTCGCCCTCTCCGAGGACCGGCCGACCCGGGTCAGGGTCGCGGGTCTGGGCCTGGGCTTCCTCGGCGTCCTCACCGTCCTCGGCGCCTGGCACGGCTTCGAGGGGCTCGACGCCCGGGGCACGGCCCTCGCCCTGCTGGCCTCCCTCAGCTACCCCATCGGCTGGATCTACGTCCGTCGCACCCTCGCCGGCACCGGCTCCTCGGCGCTGTCGATGACGGGGGCGCAGCTGCTCCTGGCGACCGTCCAGCTCGCCGTCGTGACCCCCCTGTTCACCAGCTTCCCGACCCGCCTCCCGCTGCTCCCGCTGCTCGCCGTCGCAGCGCTGGGCGCCCTCGGCACGGGCCTGGCGGTCCTGCTCCAGTACGGCCTGGTCACCGAGGTCGGCCCGACGACCGCCCAGATGGTCACGTACTTCATCCCGGTCATCGCCACGGCCGCGGGCGTCGCCCTCCTCGGCGAGTCGCTGAGCTGGTCGACACCGGTGGGGGCGGTGATCGTACTGGCCGGGGCGGCACTGACGCAGGCGAGGAGGACGTCGTAGTCCCGAGTCGGGCTGGTCCGGAGGACGGCGACCGACACCGGCGGTCGGCGCGGCGGTGTGCGGCTGGTGCGCCGGAGTACGACCGGCACGGCGGTGTACGACCCCTTGCGGCGGTGTGTGTGCGACCCCTTGCGGCGGTGTGTGCGACCGGTGCCGGCAGCCACCACGGCTCAGACGGGGCCGTGCCCCGGCGCGGACCGCACGGACGACGCGACCGCGTCCGCCAGGGCTGCGGTCTCCCCCTCACGCAGCGCCGAGACGGTGATCCGGATCCCGGGCGGCGAGCCGAGCCGGAACCGCGCCCCCGGCGCGACCGCCCACCCGGCGTTCAGCAGCCGCGCGACCGCTCCCGTCTCGTCCGGCACGGGCACCCACACGTTCATCCCGCTGCGCCCGCGCGCCGCGACGCCCCGCTCCGCCAGCGCGGCGAGCAACGCGTCGCGGCGGCCGCCGTACGACGCCGCGACCGCCCGCCCGTCGACCGCGCCGTCGGCCCACAGGCGCGCGACGGCCCGCTGGGTGATCCGGCTGACCCAGCCGGGGCCGAGCCGCTGCCGCCCCCGGACCCGGTCCAGGGTGAGGTCGTCCCCGGTGAGGACGGCGAGCCGCAGGTCGGGGCCGTACGCCTTGTCGGCCGAGCGCACGAACGCCCAGTGCCGGGTGGCCCCGGCGAGGGCGTGCAGGGGCAGGTCGACGATCCGGTGGCCGTGGTCGTCCTCGACGAGCAGGGTGTGCGGGTGCTCGCGCAGTACGCCGCGCAGGGCACGCGCGCGGGGCGCGCTGACGGCGGCGCCGGTCGGGTTCTGCGCCCGGTCGGTGACGATCAGGGCGCGCGCGCCGGCCCGCAGGGCGCTCTCCACGTCCTCGGGCAGCGGCCCGTCGTCGTCCAGGCCGACCGGGACCGTGCGCAGTCCGAGCGCCGGTACGAGGTCGAGCAGCGACCCCCAGCCGGGGTCCTCGACGGCCACGGTGTCACCGGGTCTGAGGTGCGCGGCGAGGACGCGCTCGACGGCGTCCAGGCAGCCGGTGGTGACGGCCACGGGTCCGGCCGGGACGCCGTCCGCGTCGAGTTCCGCCCGGGCCAGGCGCGCGAGTTCGGGCTCCACGGGCTCGTGTCCGTACAGGACCGGCTCGCGGTCGCCCTGTGCGGCGGCCCACGCGAAGGCCGGAGCCAGGGCCGGCAGGAGGGCGGGATCGGGATTGCCGGCGGCCACGTCCCGCACCCCCTCCGGGACCTCCACCCGGATGAACTCGCGCGCGGTGGTGGCCGGTTTCGACCGCACCCGGCTGCCGCGGCGTCCGTCGGTCTCGATCACCCCGCGCTCGCGCAGGGTGCGGTACGCGGCCGCGACGGTGTTGGGGTTCACCCCGAGGAGTTCCGCGAGCTCGCGCAGGGGCGGCAGCGGCTGCCCGGGGTTCAGCGCGCCGGCCGCCACCGCACGCTCGACGCTCGCGGAAATGTCGGCTGCGCGCCGACCCCTGATCGGATACTCTCCTAGCACAAACCAGATTATGCACTAGTGCAATGGAGGCCGCCATGCAGGAGAGGGTCGTACGGGGGACCGCGCAGCCGACACCGCCCGGCGCCTACACCCCGACCGACCGCACGGTCCCCACCCGGTCCGCGCAGAAGGCGTCGTACGACAAGGCCCTCGTGCACGCGATACTCGACGAGGGCTACGTCTGCCACCTGGGGTTCGTCCGCGACGGCGCGCCGGTCGTACTGCCGACGCTCTACGGCCGGGTCGGCGAGACGCTGTACGTCCACGGCTCGACGGGGTCCCGCCCGCTGCGGATGGCGGGGCAGGCCGACCCGGGGCTTGCGGTGTGCCTGACCGTGACCCACGTCGACGGTCTGGTCCTGGCCCGCTCGGCCTTCCACCACTCGATCAACTACCGCTCCGTGGTGGTGCACGGCCTCGCGTACGACGTGACCGACCCGGAGGAGAAGCGGGCGGCGCTCGACGCCCTGGTCGACCAGGTCGTCCCCGGCCGGGCCGCCGACTCCCGGCCCGCGGACAAGAAGGAACTGGCGGCCACCGCGGTGATCCGCCTCGACCTGAACGAGGTCTCGGCCAAGACCCGCACCGGCGGGGTGAACGAGGAGCCCGAGGATCTCGCGCTCCCTCACTGGGCGGGCGTGGTCCCCCTGCGCAAGGGCTACGGCACTCCGCTCCCGGACGCCGGCCTGGCGCCCGGCACCGCCGTCCCGGACTACCTCGCCGCGCTGTGACCACGGTCCGCCGGTGTCCGGTCGACAGAACGCTGCCGCGCCACTTCCCGCCGGCGTGAGCGGGACGAGTCCGGCCGGGCCGTGCCGGAAGCGCTGGGCGAGGCGACGGGCCCCGGGTCGCCGACCCGGCGCCGGTGAGCGGCGGGCCGCGGACGTCCTCCGTCGGCGGAACCGTCGCGCCCGGAACCGAGTGCCTGGGCGTGACGCACGGGAAGGCCCGGCTCAGGCGGCCGGAGGCGGCGGGACGAGGGCGGCCGGGGACCGTAGGGCGAAGGCGCCCGAAGACGGTGGGACGCGCGCGCCCGGAGGCGGCAGGACGCGCGCGTCCGGAGGCATGGATCGCCCCGTCAGGCGGCCGTCCCCCGCGCGGACAGCTCCCGCTCGGGGCTGCCGCCCGCCACCGGCTGGGCGGTTCCCTCGGACGGCGTGGACGGCGTGGACGGCGTGGACGACTGGGCGATGAACGCGCCCAGCAGGACCACCGCACCGCCCGCGATCTGCGGGGCCGAGAGGCGCTCACCGAGCAGGAACCAGGCCAGGACGGTGGCGATCACCGCCTCCAGGCAGGCCACCACCCCGGCGACCTGCGGAGAGAGCCGGCGAACGGAGACCACGCCGGTGACGTACGCGACGACCGTGGCGATCAGCACGATCCAGGCGAGCAGCAGCCAGGCCGGAACCTCGGCGTCGTCCATCCGGGCGGAGTGCGCAAGGACGGACCAGTCCATGCCCCAGGGGCGGGCGACGACCGTGAGGACGGCGGCTCCGGTGAGGAGGCCGTAGGCGATGACGCCGAGCGGGTCCGGGGCGCCGTCGCCGGAGTCGCTGCCCTGGTCGGACAGGACGAAGTAGCCGACCTGGCAGCAGGCGGCGGCCAGCGCGAGGAGCAGTCCGAGGGCGTCGAAGCCGAGCCCCGACCAGATCTCGACGACACAGGCGAGCCCGCCGGCCGCGAGGACCACACCGAGCGCGGCGGCACGCGTCACGGGCCGCCGCTGCACGAACCGCACCCAGCCCAGCACCAGGGCGGGCGCGAGGTACTCGACGAGCAGCGCGACGCCGACGGGGATACGGGAGATGGCCGCGAAGTAGAAGGCCTGGACACCGGCCACGCCGAGCAGCCCGAACCCGGCCAGGAGTGCGGGCCGGCGGCGCAGCAGCGCACGGTGGCGCACGGCGAGCGGGAGCATCACCAGGGCCGCACCGGTCACCCGGAGCCACACCACGTGCAGCGGATCGAGGCCCGCCTCGATCAGCGGTTTCGCCGCGACCCCGGATCCGCCGAAGGCGATGGCCGACCCGACCGCCAGCGAGAGCCCCACGGCCCTTCCACGGTTGCCCTGACTGCTCACAGACGTATGCACCGGCACATGATGACAGGCGACGACATGAGCGTCATCCCTGTTGACACCTGTCTCAGCGGCTGGACGGGGAACCGGCGGCCGGGAGTCCCGCCCGCACCGCGCGGACGTCGACGCCGGCGCGGCCGAGGACCTCGACCGCCCGGGCCCCGGGATCGGCGACGAGCGCCGGCAGCAGGTCGACGCCACGGGCCGCCGCGCCGTCGGCACGGCCGGCGGCCCGCACGCACGCGTGCCGCAGCGCGGCGGCGGCGACGGGCGAGAAGCCCTCGGCCGCGGGGCGGCCCCGCGGAGCGTCGGAATCCGCAGCCAGCGGCTCACCTGCCGGCCCAGCCGCCGCCCCCGCTGCCGGCCCGGCCACCAGCCCTGCCGTCTCCCCCGCCGCCGGCCCCGCCACCAGCCCTGCCGTCTCCCCCGCCGCCGGCCCCGCCACCAGCCCTGCCGTCTCCCCCGCCGCCGGCCCCGCCATCGCCCCCGCCGTCGGCCCGGCTGCCGGCCCGGCCACCAGCCCCGCCGTCACCCCAGCCGTCACCCCAGCCGCCGGCCCCGCCGCCGGCCCCGCCGTCGGCCCCTCCGCAGGGGAGAGGGCGTCGTCGACGGCGGGCACGGCCGGCAGGGCTCCGGAGTCCTCGACCCCGCCCTGCCAGCGCAGGCCGTAGCCGATGCTGCGCTGGGCGAGGTAGCCGAGGAGCCGGGCGAGCCGTGGGCTGCCGTCGAACACGGCGCGCACCTCGGGGTCGTGCTCCAGGAGGGAGTGCAGGAGGTGGGCCGTGTCGATCTGCCGGTCCCCGTCCCGGGCGGCGCGGCGTCGCGCGCCGGCGAGCGCCGCCGTCAGTTCCGCACTGAGCCCGGCGTCGCCGTCCACGGCTCGGGCCGCCCCGTCGCCGCCCGACTGCCGGGGGATCTCGCCGGACGAGGGCCCGGAGGTACGCATGTGCACATCCCCACCCCATCAGCCCCGACCCGGCACGTCATCGACGGAGGGGAGCATCTGCGCATCCCACGCGGAGCGGACCCCGGCGCACGGAATCTCCTCCGCAGGGAGGATATCTGGCCATTGTCCGCTCAGCGGGGCACGTTTCCTGCTGTGCACGGATGCCCGTGCAGGGCGCTCATCGACCGGCCGCGCACCCCCGCCCCGCGGCCAGGGCGCCACCGTACGCACAAGGGGCGCCCCGCGGGACTGTCCCGCGGGGCGCCCGTCTCACGGCGGGGAGGCCGTCAGTCCTCGTCGGCGAGGATCAGGTACAGCTTCTTGCGCGCTTCGTTGATGACGGCCAGCGCCTTCTCGCGCTGCTCCTTGCTGCCGGTCTTCCAGACCTGGCCGAAGGCCTCCATCAGACCGAAGCCGGCCTGGCGGATCTCGCTGAGGGCCTCCCAGTCGACCCCGCGGGAGGCTTCCTCCCAGGGGGCGTCCGGGCCGCCCTCGGCCGCCGTACGGCCCGCGTCGGTGAGCGAGAACAGCTTCTTGCCGCCCTCCGACTCGCTGCTGATCAGGCCCTCGTCCTCCAACAGCTGGAGCGTGGGGTACACCGAGCCGGGGCTCGGCTTCCACGCGCCGCCGCTGCGCTCGGCGATCTCCTGGATCATCTCGTAACCGTGCATGGGCCGGTCCTTGAGCAGGGCCAGGATCGAGGCCCGCACGTCACCGCGCCGCGCCCTTCCCCTGGGCCCGCCGCGCCCTCGGCCGCCCCAGGGCCCGGGGCCGAAGCCCGGCCCGAAGCCGCCGCCGGGACCACCGGGGCCGAACCCCGGGCCACCCGGCCCGAACGGGCCGAAGGCCGCCCGTCGCCCTTCGAAGTCCGGCCCGAAATCGCCCCGGCCACGCCGAGAGGGGCCGCCCTGCCGATGTCCACGCTCGAATCCGTGGCTACGCATCGCCATCACTCCATTCATTCCATCGTTGATCTGTCGCGATGCTTCAACGATATATCGGAAAGGTGGGGATGACAAGTCCCCGCCCCTCCCCGACACAAAGCCCCTCACACCACCGAAACGTCCCGACGCCCACCCGCCCGACGTTCGCCCGACATCCGCCCGACGTCCCGCCCGGCACCCCGCCCGGAATTCCGCCCAGCACCGCCTTTGCATGATGATGCGCGACACTGCATACTCTTCCTATGTCCAAGGTCCTCACCTCCCTTCCCGCCGGCGAGCGCGTCGGCATCGCCTTCTCGGGCGGGCTCGACACCTCGGTGGCGGTCGCGTGGATGCGCGACAAGGGCGCCGTTCCGTGCACCTACACCGCCGACATCGGCCAGTACGACGAGCCCGACATCGCCTCGGTGCCCGGCCGCGCGAAGACCTACGGCGCCGAGATCGCGCGCCTGGTCGACTGCCGCGCGGCGCTGGTCGAGGAGGGCCTGGCCGCACTCGCCTGCGGGGCGTTCCACATCCGCTCGGGCGGGCGCGCCTACTTCAACACCACGCCGCTCGGCCGCGCCGTCACGGGCACGCTCCTGGTCCGGGCGATGCTCGAGGACAACGTCCAGATCTGGGGCGACGGCTCGACCTTCAAGGGCAACGACATCGAGCGGTTCTACCGGTACGGCCTGCTCGCCAACCCCCACCTGCGGATCTACAAGCCCTGGCTGGACGCGGACTTCGTGACCGAGCTCGGCGGCCGCAAGGAGATGTCGGAGTGGCTCGTCGCCCACGACCTCCCCTACCGCGACAGCACGGAGAAGGCGTACTCCACCGACGCCAACATCTGGGGTGCCACGCACGAGGCCAAGACCCTCGAGCACCTGGACACCAGCGTGGAGACCGTGGAGCCGATCATGGGCGTGCGGTTCTGGGACCCGTCGGTGGAGATCGCCACCGAGGACGTGACGATCGGCTTCGACCAGGGCCGCCCCGTCTCGGTCAACGGCAAGGAGTTCGCCTCCGCCGTCGAGCTGGTGATGGAGGCCAACGCCATCGGCGGCCGTCACGGCATGGGCATGTCGGACCAGATCGAGAACCGGATCATCGAGGCCAAGAGCCGCGGCATCTACGAGGCGCCCGGCATGGCCCTGCTGCACGCGGCGTACGAGCGCCTGGTCAACGCCATCCACAACGAGGACACCCTCGCCCAGTACCACACCGAGGGACGGCGGCTCGGCCGGCTGATGTACGAGGGCCGCTGGCTGGACCCGCAGGCGCTGATGGTGCGCGAGTCGCTGCAGCGCTGGGTCGGCGCGGCCGTCACCGGCGAGGTGACGCTGCGGCTGCGGCGCGGTGAGGACTACTCGATCCTCGACACCACGGGCCCGGCGTTCAGCTACCACCCGGACAAGCTGTCCATGGAGCGTACCGAGGACTCGGCGTTCGGCCCGGTGGACCGGATCGGCCAGCTCACCATGCGCAACCTCGACATCGCCGACTCGCGCGCCAAGCTGGAGCAGTACGCCGGCCTCGGCCTGATCGGCACCGGCAGCCCCGCCATCGGCGCCGCCCAGGCGGCCGCGACCGGGCTGATCGGCACCATGCCGGAGATGCCGGAGGGCGGCGCCGAGGCCATCGCCTCGCGCGGCGAGGTCTCCGTCGACGACGAACTGCTGGACCGCGCCGCGATGGAGTTCGGCACGGACTGACAGCGAGAAGCGGCAGCGACAGGGCCGGGTGGGGGGCCCCCCCCCCCCCACCCCCCCCGACCGTTACCCGAAAAACAGGGACAACCACCACAACACCCCAAACAAACTGAAAAAAGAACACACCCCCCAAACGA
>NZ_JBIVJP010000026.1:158726-179557 GCF_044750285.1 Streptomyces sp. NPDC088812
CCTTGTGTTCTACCGCCCCCCCCACCAGCAGGTCCAGGCCCGGGCCCCGGTAATACACTACTGCGCCGGGGGGGGGGGGGCGCCGCGGGCGCCCACCCGGCCCTGTCCGTTCCCGGTACTGACGGTCACAGCGTCACGTCCCCGGTACCGAAGGTCACAGAGTCACGTCCCCGGTACCGTCACGGAGCCACGGCACTCTTCTATGGAGCCAGGGCACTCCTCTACGCCGCCTCCGGTACGAACGGACGCAGTTCGTCCCCCTCCGGCTGCACCACGCCGTAGGTGCTCTCGGGCACCGCGATCCAGGCGCCGGGCAGGTTCCCCAGCGGCTCCGACACGATGAGCCGGGTCTCGTCGGACAGTTCCTGCAGGAAACCGACGTCGGGGTGGAGGGCGCGCAGGGTGTCCACCCGCGTGTTGTAGAAGAGCGAGCGGGAGGCACGCTCGCTGGAGTAGCGGAACCCCCACAGCCGATGCCCGTCGGTGACGGCGAGCGTCATCTGGAGGGGGAACTCCACGCCGTGCTCGTGACCGACCCGCTCGACCAGGGCCGCCATCCGCGCCACGGCACCCGGCGGGTCCCCCTCCAGTCCGAACGTGAGCGCCAGGTAGAACATCATCTCCGAGTCGGTCGAGCCCTCGATGTCGAGGAAGAGACGCGGATCGACCGCGAGGGCGAGGTCGCGGCGCATCCGGTGGAACTCGGCGATGGCACCGTTGTGCATCCACATCCAGCGGCCGTGGCGGAACGGATGGCAGTTGGTCTGCTGCACCGCCGATCCGGTCGAGGCCCGGATGTGGGCGAAGAACAGGGGTGAGCGGACGTGACCGGCGATCTCCCGCAGGTTGTGGTTGCTCCACGCGGGGCCGATGTCCCGGACCACCGCGGGGGTCTCCACGTGCGGCCCGTACCAGCCGACGCCGAACCCGTCGCCGTTCGTCGTCTCCACCCCCATCCGGGCGTGCAGGCTCTGGTCGATGAGCGAGTGCTGCGGCCGGTAGAGAATGGCGTCGAGCAGGACGGGGGTGCCCGAGTAGGCGAGCCAACGGCACATGAGCCACCGCCTTCCCGGCCGCCGGCCCGCCGACGGCCGATGTCTGCTGTACCGCTGCGGTCCGGCTACGCCCGGCGTTCCCACCCGCCGCCCGAGCGGTCGCCGCGCGCCACGCACAGGGCCCAGATGACGAACCCGGAGAAGGCGATCATCACGACGGACCAGATCGGGTAGTACGGCAGCGAGAGGAAGTTGGCGATGATGATCAGCCCGGCGATGGCGACGCCCGCGACGCGTGCCCACGTGGCCCCCTGGAACAGTCCCAGGCTGACGATCACCGCGAGCGCGCCCAGGATCAGGTGGGTCCAGCCCCAGCCGGTCAGGTCGAACTGGAACACGTAGTTGCGCGTCGTCACGAAGACGTCGTCCTGGGCGATTCCCATGATGCCCCGGAAGATCCCGAGAACCCCGGCGAGCATGAGAGTGACGGCGGCGAAGACGGTGAGGCCTTCCGCCCACGCGTACTTGGCCGATTCTGTCTGCGGGGTGTGTGTCCCTGTCATCCCGGTTCCTCGATTCGGTGTCGTTCGGTACTTCAGCGGCCGGGGGCGGAGTGCACCGGACCCGGGCCTTCCGCGGGGCCGTGGCCGCTCAGGACCAGTTGCTTGGCCCGGCGGAACTCCTCGTCCGTGATGTCGCCGCGGGCCCGGATCTCGGACAGCCTGGCGAGCTCGTCGACACTGCTGGGCCGGTCCGCGCCGCCTCTGGCCGTCTCCCTGACGTAGCTGTCGAAGGCCTCCTGGCGGGCCCGTGCCTGCGCGACCTCGCGACCGCCCATGTTCCTGCCGCGGGCGATCACGTAGACGAACACGCCGAGGAACGGCAGGACGATGACGAACACCAGCCAGCCGGCCTTCGCCCAGCCGCTGAGGTCGTCGTCCCGGAAGATGTCCACGACGATCCGGAACAGCAGGACGAACCACATGACCCACAGGAAGAACCAGAACATGGTCCAGAAGGCGCTCAACAGCGGAAAGTCGTACGCGAGGTACACGTCCGCACTCATCTTTCTCCTCCATTCCGTGCCACGTTCCGTCCCGGACCCGGGCCGGTCGTGCCATGCCGTGCCGTGCCGTCCTCAGCGTGCGCGCGGGACCCGGTGGGACGCCTCACCCGGGGCGGGTGAGCATCGTGTGGTCTCCGGTACGGCACCGGAGACCACGCCCGTCACCGGGCCCCGCGCCGCTCACGGTGGGCGGGCCGCCACGTCGCGGCCGAGCGCGGCGGCTCACGGTTCGCGGTTCGCGATGCGCGGGCCGCCTCGTAGCGGCCGGGGGCCGGGGGGCCGCGGTTCGCGGTGCGCCGCGGCCCGGCCGAACGCCGCGGCTCACGGCTCCGGGGCCGCCGCGTCCCGGCCGGGGGCCGCGGCGGCGAGGACCGCCGCGACGGTCAGCACCACGACCACCAGGACCAGGACCAGCACCACCACCGCGATCGTGGGGTGGTTCCACAGCACGAGCGCCAGCGCGCCCGCACCGATCGTGACGCCGGTGACCGCCTTGCGATGGGTGTCCAGCCACCGTCCCGCCCCTCCGGTGCGCAGGCCCGCGCGGCCCAGCGCCCGCCCGCCGGACGTCGTCCAGCGCCCGGCCGAGCCGCGCACCCAGCGGGCCGCGCGTCCGGGACCGAACAGGTAGGCGGACAGGGCGACGATCAGGGAGACGACCAGGAGGGTGCGCGTGCTGTCGCGCAGGAAGCGGACGAAGGTGTCGAAGATCGCCGCCGCGGCGTCGGGCGGCAGGATGGACGGGGGAACGTCGTTCAGGTAGACCCGCCGCACCACGGCCAGCGCGACGAGCAGCAGCACCATCATCGCCCCGACGCCCAGCGCGGTGATCAGCAGCATCACCCGGTGTCCCGGAGCGGTCCCCACGGCGAGGGCGGCGAGCGCGACGGTCAGCACGGGCAGCCAGACACCGACCACGTCCAGCAGACGCAGCGCGTCCTGCGCCTTGCCGAGTTCCTCGGTGCGGAAGAGCGTGATCGTGCGGTCGGGGGTCGGGATGGCGGCCGCCTTCTCGAAGCCCTGGTCGACGAGGCGCTGGCGTACGTCGTCCACCACGGCGCCGAGGTTGAGCTGAACGGCGTCCCCGGAGGCGCGCAGCACCCCCTGCTGATCGCCGGTGAGCATGTCCACCACGGCGGTCTGGGCCTGCCGGTTGGCGCGCTCCCAGACCTGTTCGAAGAGATCGCTGCTGACCACCCGCTCGATGGTGCGGTGGACGACGCTCCTGACCGCCGAGCGCAGCGGGCCGGCGAGGGCATCGGCGCCCGCCACCACCCGGGGCGGCGCACCGGCGTCCGCCAGCACCTTCGTCAGGGCGTCCGTCACCGCCTCGACGTCCACGTTGGCGACCACGCGGTCGGTCAGCTTGTCGGTCACGGCCTCCTGGACGGCCGGGTCCGACGCCAACGGTGCGACGGTCTGCACATAGCGGTCGGTGTCGGTGACGGTGTCCTGAAGCCAGGCCGCCACCACGGCCGCGGGGGCGAGCAGCAGGGTCACCACCAGCAGGACCGCGGCGCCCGCCGTGCGCAGGCGCCGGTGGTGGGCTCCCTCCGCCCGGCGCAGCCGTTCGTACTCGTCGCGTTCCCGGGCGGTCAGGGGGTGGCCGCCGCCGGAGCCGTTATCGGGGTGGGACGGTCCTGAGGTGGGGCCCGAGACCATGATTCCTCCTCGATGGTGTGTGCGACTGCCACTGCCACGCCTTGGCTGCCACTGCCACTGCCACTGCCACGCCTTGACCTCAGCCGGTCCGATCCGGAGCGCCCGGACCGGCCGGACCACCCGGACCACCCGAACCCTCCAGACCGCCCGAACCACCAGGACCTCCCGAACCACCCGGACCTCCCGAACCGCCCCATCCGGCTCGGCGCAGCGCGGCCCGCCAGGCGAGGGCGACGGCCACCTCGGCCAGCCCCAGCAGGACGAGCCACAGTCCGAGCAGCCGGGTCAGCGCCCGGGCCGACTCCGTGGGCAGGGCGAGCACCACGATCCCCGCGACGATGCCGAGCGCCGCGACGCCGAGGACGACGCCCCGGTGGGGCATGTCCTTGGCCGCGATGGCCGTGTGGAGGGTGAGGATGCCCGAGACCAGCCAGACGGCCCCCACGATCAGGGAGAGCGCGGTGACGGTCTGCAACGGGTTGCGCAGACACAGCACGCCGGCGAGCACGTACAGCACGGCCAGGAGGAGGCCGGGCAGCCGTTCGCCGGGCTCGGCGCGGGCGAAGGAGTCGACGAACCGGAAGAGTCCGGCCACCAGCAGGTACAGGCCGACGAGGACCGCGAGCACGTGCAGGGTCGCGTCGGGCCAGACCAGGACGAGCACACCCGGGACGAGCGTGGCGAAGGCCGCACCGAGGATCCACGTCCACGAGCGCCCGAGTGCGGCCAGTACATCGGCCGGGGCGGTGGGGGTGACGTCGGATGCGAAGGGGTCGGCCGGGTCGCCCCTCCGGGCGCGCTCGCGCCCGGGGGCCGCCCCGCCGGTGGGGTGTTCCGGTCCGGTGGGCGGTACCGGACCACGCGACATGGTCATGGCTCCTCCTCGCGTGATCGGGCGGGCCGCTCCCGGACCGCCGACGGGGCGGTGTGTGGTGACCTCACCGGGCCAGCGTGCCGCCGGCCCGGGGCCGCCGGGTCACCCGCCGCGGGTGATCCATGCGCGGCGCGGAGACGGTGAGGTGGGTGCGCGGAGCCGTACTCCGGTACGCGGCGCGACCACGAGGAGACCCCGCGGCCTGGGCGACGGGACCCGGATCGGCCGAGGGGAACCCCGCGGGGAGGCCGGCGGCTGTCACAGGCGCGCTCCGGGGAATGCCGAGGACGCCCGTCCAGGAAGTGGGAGTGGGAGCCATGGTCGTACCGATTGCCTTCACGCCCTCCCTGTCACCGGCCGAGCGAGCGGCGTACGGCCGGAAGGCCCGCGCGCGGGCGCCGCGTTCCTGCCACGGCTGGTTCGAGGCGGCGGCGGGACGACCCGACCCGGTGGACGTCCTGGAGCGCCAGTCCGCCACCCGCCTGCCGGAGATGGTGCCGGTCCGCTACGGCCGCATGCTCGAGTCCCCGTTCCGCTTCTACCGGGGCGCGGCCACGATCATGGCCGTGGACCTCGGGCCCGCGCCGAGCACCGGCCTGACCGTACAACTGTGCGGTGACGCCCATCTGCTCAACTTCCGCCTGCTGGCCTCCCCCGAACGCCATCTCGTCTTCGACATCAACGACTTCGACGAGACCCTGGCCGGTCCCTTCGAGTGGGACGTCAAACGGCTGGCGGCCAGCCTGGTGATCGCCGGCCGGGCCAACGGCTTCTCGGCCGGGGAACAGGACGACGTGGTCCGCGCGGGCGTGCGGGCCTACCGGCAGCGCATGCGGGAGTTCGCCGGCATGCGCACCCTGGACATCTGGTACGCCCAGGACGACGCCGACCGGATACGGGAACTGCTGGCCTCCTCGATGGACCGGAAGGCCCGGCGCAGGACGGCACGGGCCACGGCGCGCGCCCGGACCCGCACCCATCTCCAGGCCTTCGAGAAGCTCACCCGGGGCACGGCCGAGGGACGGCGCATCACGCCGGACCCGCCGCTGATCGTTCCGCTCCGGGACCTGGTGACCGGCCCCGACGAGGAGGAGAAGGACCTCCGGGCCGTCTTCGACGGGTACGCGCGGAGCCTGTCGTCCGAGCGCCGCCATCTGCTGCGCCACTACCGCCCGGCGGACGTCGCCCGCAAGGTGGTGGGCGTCGGCAGCGTCGGCACGCGCTGCTGGATCCTGCTCCTGCTGGGCCGGGACGACGACGACCCCCTGCTGCTCCAGGCCAAGGAGGCGCAGGAGTCGGTCCTCGCCGCGCACACCGGCGGCGACCGCTACGACAACCAGGGCCGTCGTGTCGTGGCGGGCCAGCGGCTGATCCAGACGACCAGCGACATCTTCCTGGGCTGGACGCACGCCGTGGGTCTCGACGGGCGCGAACGGGACTTCTACGTACGCCAGTTGTGGGACTGGAAGGGCATCGCCCGGCCGGACACCATGGACCCGGCGCTGCTGAGCCTGTTCGCGCGACAGTGCGGGGCCTGTCTGGCGCGGGCCCACGCCCGGTCCGGCGACCCGGTCGCCATCGCCGCCTATCTCGGCGGCGGCGACCGCTTCGACCGCGCGCTCACCGGATTCGCCCAGGCCTACGCCGACCAGAACGACCGGGACTTCGAGGCGCTGGGCGCCGCCGCCCGCTCGGGCAGGGTCCGGGCGGAGAACACCACTGAGCCGAGCACCTGAGCGCCTGAGTCGGGCACCGAGTCGGGCACCGCCCGTCACCCGCGGCCCGCCGTACCTCTCGCCCCTCGCGTCACTCCGGCAACTGCCGCATCTCCAGCACCCGCAGCCCCAGGGACCGGAGGCGGGCCAGCAGTCCGTAGAGGTGCGCCTCGTCGACGACGTGCCCGAACAGGACCGTCTGACCGGACATCATCACGTGGTCCAGCTCCGGGAAGGCCCTGGTCAGCGTCTCCGACATCAATCCGTCGACGCGGATCTCGTAGCGCATCAACTGCTCTCCCCCGGGCGGCCCGGGGTGGGCGGGCCGCCCTTCTCCCTGCGTTCGTCGCCCTGCCCTGCGATGGTCCGCCCCGGCGGCCGCCGGGGCCTCACCCCGGGGAGGTGATACGCGGCCCGGAGCGGTGCGCGGCCCGCCCGTTCCGCGGTGCTTCCGGAGGTCCGTTGCTCAGTGCTTCGGCAGGTCCGGTGCCCAGCGCATCGGAAGGACCATTGCCCAGCGCTTCGACAGGTCCGGCGCCCAGCGCATCGGAAGGACCATTGCCCAGCGCTTCGACAGGTCCGGCGCCCAGCGCATCGGAAGGACCGTTGCTCAGTGCTTCAGGAAGATCTTGAACGCGATGATCAGCAGACCGAGCACCAGGTTGACCGACGCGGTGACGGCCATCAGACGCCACGAGGCCCCGGCCCGTCGCGCCGCGGCCACCGACCACCCCACCTGCCCGGCCACGGCGACGGCGAGCGCCAGCCAGAGGGCACCCTGGAGGTCCAGGCCCAGCAGGGGACTGACGGCCACGCCGACGGCCGGCGGGACGGCGGCCTTGACGATCGGCCACTCCTCACGGCACGCCTCCAGCACGTCCGGGCGGGCCGGGCTCCCCCGCGCCAGCCGGGCCCCGAAGAGGTGCGCGTGCACGTGCGCGATCCAGAACGCCACCCCGGTGAGCAGCAGGAGCAGCACCAGTTCGAGGCGCGGGTACGAGCCGAGCGTCCCCGCGCCGACGACCACGGAGGCGGCGAGCATCGACCCGTAGACGCCGCCGGTGTAGTCGGCGTGGGCACGCCGCTCGGCACGGCGGGCTCGGGCGCTCTCCCCGCGCCGGGGCGCGGACCTCACCGCTTCCTCCGGTCCCGGTCCGCCGGTCGCCCGCCCTCCGGCCGGGTGCCGGCCCGTCCGGAGCGCTCGGCCCGTGAGGACGGCAGGTGCGAGGTGACGAGGAAACCGGCGAGGGTGACACCTCCGGCGGCGAGCACCGCCGCCTTCAGGCCGTCGAGCTGCGCCTCGGCGTAGGAGTCCACGAGGGCGTCGACGTCGGACGGCGGGAGCCCGGCGCTTTCGGCGGCCGAGCGGACCTGCTCGGTGGGGACGAAGGTGATCCCCGCCTCCAGGGCGACTCCTGTCTGGCGGCGGGCTTCCTGCGACAGCCGCGGATCGTCCTCCACCTGAGACGTGAAGGCGTGGGCCAGGGCACCGACGAGGATCGACCCCATGAGCGCGGTGCCCAGCGCGGAGCCGAGGTTCTGGGCCGTGAACTGCAGCCCGCCGACCTCACTGCGTTCCTCCTCGCCCGCGCTTGACTGGACGACGTTGCCCAACTGCGAGGCGAGCAGCCCCATGCCGACGCCGAGCACGGCCATCGCTCCGGCGAACTGCGCGTCGTCGATGGCCGGGTCGAGCGTGGCCAGCAGCCACACGATGGCGGCGGCGAGGGTCACCAGGGCGAGCCGGACCACCCGGCGCGGTCCGGCGAGCCGTCCGAGCCGGGCCGCGCCGAGGGAGGTCACGAGCATGGTGACGGACACCGGCAGCAGCCGCAGACCCGTCTCGAAGGCGTCGAACCCCTGCACCACCTGGAGGTACAGGGGAATGGTGAAGAACAGTCCGAGCAGGATGAGGTTCTGGCACAGCAGCGCCATCAGCCCCGAGCGCAGGGCGGGCCGGTGCAGCAGGGACAGGTGCACGAGCGGGTCGGCGTCCCGGGCGTCGCGGTGCCGCTCCCAGCGTGCGAAGACGGCCAGGACGGCCACGCCCGCGCCGACGACGAACAGGGTGGGCGCGAAGCCCAGGACGGTGAAGGGCGGATTGCGGGGCTGCACCCACCCCCAGGTGCTGCTCTGCAGCACACCGAGCACGCCGAGCGTGAGACCGGCCGCGGAGAGCGCGGCACCGACACCGTCGAGCCGCGGACGGGGTCCCCTCCGGGGAACCTCCGTGATCACCCGGCGGAAGCACAGGACGGCCAGCACGACCACGACCTCCCCGGCGAAGACCAGCCGCCAGGTGAGATACGTCGTGACCCAGCCGCCCAGCAGCGGTCCGACGGCGATCCCGGCACCGGCCAGACCGCCGATGACGCCGTAGGCGACGGCCCTGTCCCGTCCCCGGTAGGACTCGGCGACCAGGGCCGCCATGGCCGGCAGCACCATCGCGGCACCGAGCCCCTCGATGACCGACCAGCCCAGCGCGAGGACCCACAGGGTCGGAGCGGCGGCGGTCAGCGCCGAGCCCGTCGCGTAGACGACGAGACCGAGGAGGAAGAGGCGCCGGCGTCCGAGGATGTCTCCGAACCGCCCTCCGATGATCATGAACGCTGCCATGACCAGGGCGTAGAGGGTGATGACGGCCTGGATGGCGGTCACCTCGGTGTCGAAGTCCTCGACCAGCTGGCTGATGGAGACGTTCATGACGGACGTGTCGAGGACCATCAGGAACTGGGCGGTGCCCAGGACGACGAGCGCCCTCCACTGGGTCACGGTGTCCACCTCGCCGCATCGGTCCGCGACACCGGCGGTGCCGGCCGGACAGCGGCCGTCCGACGACCCGCCACCACCACCATCGCACGGGAAGGCCCCTGGTACGCGCCTCACACGCCACGGGCGACCCGCGCCCGCTGCGCCCGCCCGCCGACGGGCCGAGCGCGCGCGTCAGGGCCTCGTCCCCTTACGGCGGACCCGGCTCCCCTCACAGCAGACCCAGCTCGCGGGCACGGCGCACCGCCTCGTTGCGGCGGTTCACCGCCAGCTTCCGGTAGGCGCTCTTGAGGTGGGTCTTCACCGTGTTCACGGACACGTACAGGTCGGCGGCGATCTCCTCCGTCGACATCATCTCGGCCAGCCGCCGCAGCACGTCGCACTCCCGTCCGCTCAGCTCCTCGACGACCGGCGGCCGCTCCTCGGACCGTGTCGGCGCGCCGTCGTGCGGGGCGGGGCCGGGGGTGAGCCAGCCCGCGGCGAGCGTGCGCAGCGGCGGCGCGGCGAGGACGGGCCGGAGCCACGGCCCGGCTTCGAGGAACGGACGGCGCAGCAGTTCGTGGTGGGCCTCCCGCAGGGCCCGGGCGACGAGGCCGCGCGCCGCGGCGGCGTCGCCCGCCGCGTCCGCGGCCTGTGCCCGCACCAAGGTGGCCCGGACGGTCACCGCGGGTCCCGGACGCTCCTCGGGCCGGATCCGGTCGAGCAGGTCCAGCGCTGCCGCGGGCCGGCCGGCGGCGAGCTGGGCCCGCGCGGCCTCCACGGCGCACACCGCCTGTTCGTGGGAGACCTCTTCCAGCAGTCCGGCGGCCGCCCGCGGCCGGCCCTCGGCCAGGTGCGCGGCCGCGACGACGAGCGCCGTGTGCCCCCGCGCCCAGGGGGAGGGCACGTCGGCCCGGACGGATGACTCCACCGCCTCGAGCGCGGCCCGGACGTCGCCGCGGGCCAGGTGCAGACGCGCGGTGGCGACGGCACGGCCCGCCGCCGTCACGGGGTCGGCCAGGTCCGGTCCCGCGTCGGCCTCGGCGTCGAGGAGGGCCTGGGCCGCCCGGCCCAGCTCGTTGCGGTCCACGGCGACGGCGGCCAGGACCAGCCGTTCGACGCCCGGGGCGGACGGCTGGGGCAGGCCGAACCGCTCCGTCTCGGCCAGCGCGGCCCGGGCCCCGCGCTCCGCCCGGCCGGTCCAGCCGTCGAGGTAGTCGATCAGGGCCAGGCGGCTCAGGGAGTCCTCGCGCGGGAGCGCGGTGGAGTCCCCGCCGGGGCAGTCGGCCACGGTGGACAGGGCGGCCCGCGCCTCCTCGAAGCGCCCGGCCCACAGCCATGCCGATCCCAGATGGGTCAGCAGCAGGGCGAGGAGCTCCGGATGCCGCTCCAGGAGGTGGGCGGGGACCTGCTCCCGCAGCCGGTCCGCCGCCGCCGACGCCGTCTCCGCGCGGGCCGGCGAGCCGGTCAGCCGGGCGGCGAGGGCTTGCAGCAGGGCACAGCTCAGCCGGGCCGCCGCTACCAGCTCGGGCGCGTCCTCCGCCGCGCGGCCCTCCACCAGGCCCTGCTCGGCGTGACGCAGATGGGCCAGGCCGTGGCCGAGGTCGTTCGCGGACAGCTCGCGGGCCGCGCGGACGAGGTCGGCGGCCGGGCTCCCCGCCTCGGGGGCCATCCGGGAGAACAGCGCGGCCAGGTCGTCGGAGCGCAGGCCCGTGAAGAGCTGGCCGATGGCGAGGTCGCCGACCAGGGCACCGGCGGTGAACTCCCAGTCACCGGCGTCGGCGCCGTGCCCGAGTGCCTCCGTGAGGGAGCCGGACGAGCGCAGCCATCGCGCGGCCCGTCCGTGGAGTTCGGGTTCCAGGCTGGGTGAACGCATCCGCAGATGGGCCCGGAGGATCTCCGCGAACAGCGGGTGCAGGCGGTACCAGGCGTGGCCGAGGTGCTCGACGAACGCGTTCTCGCGCTCCAGCCGGGCCAGGACCGGCCCGGCGTCGGTGCGCTCCGTCAGCGCGTCCGCCAGCCCGGCGCAGAAGCGTTCCAGGACGGAGACCCGCAGCAGCAGGTCCCGGGTGGCGGGCGGCTGCCGGTCGAGCACCTCCGCCAGCAGGAAGTCGGCGACCGCGGTCCGGTCGGCCTCGAACTCCTTCAGGTACGCCTGCGGGTCCGGGCTCTCGCCCGCCGCGAGGGCGCACAGCCGCAGTCCGGCGGCCCAGCCCCGGGTGCGGTCGACGAGCCCGCGCACCGCGTCCACCGGCAGGCTCAGCCCGTGCAGGTCCAGGAGCCGGGCCGCCTCCTCGGGCGTGAAGGCCAGCTCCGCGTCCCTGATCTCGGTCAGCTCGCCGGCGGCCCGGTAGCGGTGCAGCGGCAGCAGGGGTTCGGTGCGGGTGACGAGGATCAGCCGCATGCCGGGCCCGGCGTGGTGCAGGACGAACGCGAGCTGCTCGGCGATCTCCGGGTCGGTCACCCGGTCGTACTCGTCGACCACCACCGTCACGGGCCGCTCGCCCGCGCTCAGCTCGACGGCCAGCCGGGAGAGCAGTCCGGGGGCGGCACGGCCGGCGTCGGCGGGGCGGCCGACTCCGGCGGAGAGGGGGACGCCGGCGACCTCCAGGGCGCGGAGCAGGTACGCCCAGAACATGCCGGGTCCCTGGCCCTCGGTGTCGGTGGTGAGCCAGGCGAGGGGCCGGGGGTTCCGGCGCGCGGCCCAGTCGGCGACCAGGAGGGTCTTCCCCGCGCCCGCCGAACCGTTGACCATGGTGAGCGGCGTCCGGAGAGCCTGGTCGAGGTGGGTGACCAGGCGCTCGCGCGGGAGGAACGTCACGGGAGGCGCCGGTACGGCGAACCGCGTCCGCAGGAACGGGTCTCCGTGCGGGTCGGCCTGCGGCGCCTCGGGAGAGGGGCCGTTCTCCTCGAACCCAGCCATGGCGTTCACCACCACTGGTCGTCAGGTCAGGGGTACCGCTCCCTCTCAGCATCGCAGTGATCCGCCGGGTGCGCGCCGCGAGGCGCCGGGCCACCGCCCACGGCCCGCACCCGCACGACGCCGACGGCATGCCGAAAAGCGCCGGACCACCGCACCCCCGCCGGAGCCCACTGCGCGGACGCCACGCCACCGCCGCCCCGCTCCACCCGACACCCCCAGGCCCCCACACACAGCGCCCCCGGGCCTCCGGGCCACCACAAGCAGCGCCCCCGGACCTCCGGCCCCCACACCCGGCGCCGGAACTCACCGCGCAGACGCCACGCCACCGCCCCCCTCCCCCGACACCCCACAGCCCCCCGAGCCTTTGGGCACCACGCACGGCGCCCCCGGGCCTCCCACCACCACGCACCGCTCCCCGGGCCACCACGCGCAGCCTGCCCCGGGCGCCGCGTCGGTCCCCAGGGCTCGAGCACCGAGAACTCCGGCGGACGCCCCCGATCACGAACACGAGCCCGAGCCGGGCCCGCGGGGTGCGACCTCATGGACGGCGAGGGCGGTCCGGCGGGCGGAACGGCCACATGTCACCCAGGCCGGCCCGCCGGGCGGCCACGGCCGGGGCACCTCGAGGCGGGAGCAACCGCCTCTACCGAGGTGGGCGTACGGGCACGGCGGGGCGCCCGCGGGCCGCCCTCATCCGGCGCCGGCGGCGCGCAGGTGGGTGCGATACCACGCCGCCGCGTCCGCGAGACGGCTCAGCGGGCCGGGCCCCGGCGGCTCGTCCGTCAGCTTCCACAGGTCCTCGGAGAGGTACCAGTGGTCGCGGGCGACCAGCGCGAACTGGCGTTCCGAGGCGCGGCCGGGGGTCGCCCGCAGGCGCTCCAGACAGGTGGGCCACGGCCAGTCCTCGGCGGGGCGGGGCGGGAGCACTCCGAGCGCCGACAGCCGCGCCAGCAGGTCGCCGACGCGTACGGGGTCGGGGTGGCCGACGTGGTACACGCCGGGCGGCACCGGGCGGGGGCCGGTGGCCACGGCGGTGATCAGGCGGACCAGGTCGCCGACGTCGACCACGGACAGCAGGGCGCGGCCGGCGTCCCACTCCGCGGGGACCCGCTCGACCAGTTCCGAGAGCCCGGGCACGACCCAGCGGTCCCCGGCGCCGACCACGATCCCGGGGCGCAGGACGACGGCGTCCGCCTCCCGCGCGTACGCCTCTCCCGCCAGTCGGGTCCTGCTCACGGCGGAGGCCGGTTCGGCCGTGATCTCGTCCACCGCGATGCCCCGGTGCGGGCCGGCGCCGTAGACCGCCGCGGTCGACAGGTGCACCACGCGGGGAACGCCGGCGCGCCTGGCTTCCGCCATCAGCGCACGGGTGCCGTCGACGTTGACCGCCTCGCACAGCTTCTCGTCCCCGCCGATGTACGAGGCGAGATGGACGACCGCCCGGGCACCCTCGCACAGGCCGCGCAGTGCGTCCGCGTCGGTCAGGTCCCCGCGCACCCACTCGACGGCGGCCCCGGGCCCGACCCCAGCCCCGGCGCCGGTGTCCGGGACGCGACGCACCAGTGCGCGGATCCTTCTCCCCCGGGCCCACAGTGCGCGCAACGCGTGCGAACCGATGAAGCCGGTCGCGCCGGTCAGCACGACGGTGCCGTCGTCGTCTCCAGCAGTCGTGTCGTTCAGTGCCGCTTCCTTCCGCTCGTCGTCCGGCCGCTCCCGGACCCTCGGGTCCCTCGCCCCCTCAACGTCCCGGCGGGCCAGGCAGGTTCCCCGCCCCCCTGACCGCGCGACGGGACACACACCCCGCCCCGAGCGGCGCGCCTTGCCACCACCGGTCCCGGCCGCCACCGCCGATGGGGGCCATACCCTTCGAATGGGCCTTGGCCCCCCGCTCCCCCCACCCCTTACCGTCACCGACATGCGGATTCGAATCGTCGATGCCTTCACCGACCGTCCCTTCGCCGGCAACCCGGCCGGGGTCCTGCTGCTCGACGCCTTCCCGGGCGACGACTGGCTCCAGAACGTGGCCCTGGAGGTCAACCACGCCGAGACGGCGTTCGCGCACCCCCTCCCGGCGGGGGGTGAGGCGGACTGGGCGCTGCGCTGGTTCACGCCCGTCACGGAGGTCGCGATGTGCGGTCACGCCACCCTCGCCACCGCCCACGTCCTGCACACCACCGGCGCCCACGACGGGCCGGTGCGGTTCGCCACCCGAAGCGGTGTGCTCGTCGCGACGCCCGCCGAGGACGGCTCCGTCACCCTGGACTTCCCGACCGCCCCGCTCACCCGCGTGGACGTCCCGCGGGGCGCCGCCGAGGCCCTGGGCGCCGAGCCGCTCGCCGCGTTCGACACCGGGCCGAACGTTGGCGACCTCCTGCTCGAACTCGCCGACGAGAAGACCGTCCACGCCCTGCGGCCGGACCACAAGGCGCTCACCGCCCACTCCACGCGCGGCATCATCGCCACGGCCCGCGCCGAGAACCCCGCCTGCGGCTACGACTACGTCTCCCGCTGCTTCTTCCCCAACGTCGGCATCGACGAGGACCCGGTCACCGGCAGCGCCCACACCGCTCTGGCCCCCTTCTGGTCCGAGCGCCTGGGCCGCCCCGGCCTCACCGGTCTCCAGGCCTCCCCCCGGTCGGGCCGGGTGCGCACCGAGGTGCGCGGCGGACGCACCCTGCTCAACGGCCGCGCGGTCACCGTCATCGAGGGCGACCTCCTCGTCTAGACGACGTCCGGACGGCGACCCGGGTGGCTGGTGGCTCAAGCCGTCGGCAGCCACCCCACCTTCCCCGCCAGCAGCGCGTATCCCACGAACGCCCCGATGTCGAGCAGGGAGTGGGCCACCACCAGGGGGCCCACCCTCCCCCAGCGCCGGTAGAGGTGGACGAACACCACGCCCATCACCAGGTTGCCGACGAAGCCGCCGATGCCCTGGTACAGGTGGTACGAACCGCGCAGTACGGAACTGGCCGCCAGCGCGCCGACCGGTGTCCAGCCCAACTGGCCCAGCCGGCGCAGCAGATAGCCGACGACGATGACCTCTTCGAGGATCGCGTTCTGCAGCGCGGAAAGGATCAGCACCGGGTACTTCCACCACACGTCGGGCAACGCTTCCGGCACCACCGTGAGGTTGAAGCCGAGGCCGCGCGCGGCCAGGTAGAAGGCGATGCCCGCACTGCCGATGACCGCCGCGACCCCGGCGCCGCGGCCGAGGTCGGGCCAGGGGCGGGTGCGGTCGAAGCCCAGGGTGCGCAGGCTGCGCCCCTCCCGCATCAGGAAGTGCGCGACGAGGGCGACCGGGACGAGGGCGGTGGCGATCCCGAAGAGCTGCCAGGCCAGATCGAGCCAGGGACGGCCCGGCGCGGCCGAGGCGTTGAGGGTCGCGGCCTGGTCCTTCAGCCCTCCCGGTTTCGTGACCGATCCGACAAAACTGATCAGGGCGGACACACCGCTCGCACCGAGCGAAAGCCCCAGAACGAGCAGCGTCTCGTCACGGAAGATCCGTCGCGAGAACCGCTCCTGCGGGAAAGAACCGACCGCCGGCCCCTCGTCCGCCTGCACACGCGCCTCCAGTTGGATGAACCCGCCATCACCCCGTCCGCGCGTCGCCAGGGTCTCGGAAGCAGGTGCGAGCACGTGCGCGACAGGCCGTCGGGGGGACGGACGCCGTACGGGGCGCGTCTCGCCGTCGTCCGCCGTGCGACCGGACACCGGCACGCGCACACGGACCGACAGGGAGGACACCACCGTCATGGGACGTCACAGCTTGCCCGATGTTTCCGGGGCGGGCGTCAGCGGCCCCCCGTACCGAGGCCGCGTACGGGGCCCCGTGCAGAAGCCCGCCCGGCGAGAGGCCCCGCACGGACGCCCCCTACGAAGGCTCCCCTCCCGCCACAGGACCCCTTCCCGTCACAGGACCCCTTCCCGTCACAGACCCCCAGCCCGCCACGGGCACACTTCCGTCACAGACCCCCAGCCCGCCACGGGCCCCCAGCCCCCGCCACAGGCGGCCTCACCGGGTGAGCACCGGCTCCGGCAGCCCCACCGGCCAGGTGTGCGCCGGCTCTCCCTGCCGCATCAGCTGGGCGTAGCGGCGGGTGGTCGCCGCGAGGGCCGCGTCGCGGGACAGGCCCGCTTCCAGGGCGCGGTGGTAGGTGGCCACCTGCCAGCTCGCGCCGTTGGTGCGCCGTCGGCACCGTTCCTCGATGACGCCCAGGTAGAGATCGCGGTCGGCGGGCTCCACCCCCCAGGCGTCCAGTCCGGCCTCGGCCAGCGGCAGCAGTTCGTCGCGCACGAGGCTCACCGCGTCGACCTCGGTCGTGCCGCCCAGCCGGCCGCGCCGCGGCCACTGCAGACGGGCGTCGATGCCGTCGCGGCAGGCGGCGTCGAAATTGGCGGCGGCGGCCTCGAACGGCAACCGCGTCCACACCGGCCGGGAGTCCTCGGCGAGGGCGCGGACGACGCCGTAGTAGAAGGCCGCGTTGGCGACGACGTCGGTGACGGTGGGCCCGGCCGGCAGGACCCGGTTCTCCACGCGCAGGTGGGGGACGCCGTCGGCGATGCCGTAGACGGGGCGGTTCCAGCGGTAGATGGTGCCGTTGTGCAGGACGAGCTCGGCGAGCTGGGGGACGCCGCCCGCCGCCAGGACGTCCAGCGGGTCCTCCTCGTCGCAGATGGGCAGCAGGGCGGGGAAGTAGCGCAGGTTCTCCTCGAAGAGCTCGTAGGCCGAGCTGATCCACCGCTCGCCGAACCAGGTCCGCGGCCGCACGCCCTGCGCCTGGAGCTCCGGCGGCCGGGTGTCGGTGGCCTGCTGGAACACCGGGGGCCTGGACTCGCGCCACAGCTCGCGCCCGAAGAGGAAGGGCGAGTTGGCGCCGAGGGCGACCTGCGGGGCGGCGACGGCCTGCGCGGCGTTCCACACGTCGGCGAAGCGGTCCGGGGTGACCTGGAGGTGGAGTTGCACCGAGGTGCAGGCGGCCTCGGGGACGATCGACTTGGAGGTGCACGACAGGCGCTCGACGCCGTCGATCTCCAGGGTGAACTCCTCACCGCGGGCGGCCACGATCTGATCGTTGAGAAGGGTGTAGCGATCGACCTCGGAGAGGTTGGAGGAGACCAGGTCGTCACGGTCGAGAGTCGGCAGAATACCGATCATCACGATTCCCGCGTCGACCTCGCCAGCCTTTCGGTCGGCATATGCCAATGAGGTGCGGAGTTCCTCCGCGAGCCGGTCGAATACCCGCCCGCCCAATCGGTGTGGAGCTATGTTGACTTCCAGGTTGAACATGGCGAGTTCTGTTTGGAAATCGCGGCTGGCGATCCGCTCCAGTACTTGTCCGTTCAGCATTTTCGGCAGACCGTCGGCACCCGCGAGATTCAGTTCGATCTCGAGACCCATGAGGTTCTTCGGGCGGTCGAAGCGCTGCTGGGACAGGAGCCGCTCCAGCCCCGTCAGGCACTGCCGCAGCTTGTCGCGGTAGCGCTGACGATCGGCCAGGTCGAACCCGCCTGCCACGACCTTCTCCCCCATCGAAGCGTCCCTCCTCGCACGGGGCGGCCGACGTCCGGCCGCCGGCTGTCCCGGGGTCAGGTGGGATGATGCCCAGCCCTGTCGATCGATAACGTCCCCCGCCGGCGATGCCACCCGCTACGCTGACCGAAGAAGTCCACCGGCACATTCACCGGGCAAGGCGGCGGGCGGCGTTTCACGAATGTCATCTCGTGAAAAATGCCGACGAGAATAGGCCGACCGTTGCGCGCGCATATCCCGAGGTCATCGGGGCGCGGCCCCCTCTGAATCGGGATGATTCACACGTATCGCCGACCGAATGGACTCTTGCCGAGTGCCCCGGGAGCGACTAGACGAAACACAGTCTGAACACCTGTCGTATAAACTCCGCGAACAAGGCGGAGAAGGTGGGCGCCCACGGTCGAAGCAGCCTGTCGTCGTCGACGTGACGGACGGCGGGCCGTCCGCGCACCCCGGACTCCCAGACCCGGCCCCTGTCTCTCCGACCTTCCTCGAGCTGACAGCGTCGTCCGCCCCACGCCCTCGCGCCACCGTGCCTGCCGAATGAGAGGCGACCCACCATGCCGCTGCATGTCCCCCCGGCTCCCGCGCCCGCCCTGCGCTCCGTCCTCACGGCACTCGCTTCCCCCACCGCGGTCCGCGAGGACCGGACCCCGTCCCTGCGCACCGCCCAGGGGCCCGTCACACCGGAACTCCCGCTCCCCGTGCACGTCCTGGACCGGATCACCGCCGAGGGCGTGACCGCGACCCGGCTGGCCGGCTGGCGCTTCCTGATCCGCTCCGGCGACCGAGCCGTCGCCGCGGCCGAGACCCGGCTCACCCCGGACGGCTGGGCCTTCTCCCACTTCTTCGAGGGCCCCTACATCGCCTCCACCGAGCGCGCGCTGCGCCAGGCGGAGTCGTCCACCCAGCCGTACCAGGCGCGGCTGCTGTCCGTGCCCGGCCTGTACATGCTCACGCTGTGGCTGCACGGCGACTGCGCCTCCGACGGCACCACCGGGCACCCCGCCGCGACCGACCTGCTGGTGCCGCTGGCCCCGGCACCCCCCGGCATCGCCGCCCACCGCCCGCACCGGGTCGCCGAACTGCTGCCGGTGCTGACCCTGCGGGTCGCACCGGGCCAGCAGCCCCGGGTCGCACCCGGCCAGGAACCCCTCCTCGGCTCCCCGGCCTGACCCGCCCGCCCGGCGCCGGCCCGGGCCCCCTCCTCCGTACCCCGCCACCGCGGCCCCGGTGGCGGGGTACGGCGCTGTCGCGCACCCCCGTCGACCCTCGGGACTAGCCCTATCCGACCAGCGGGAACCACCCGAAGTGACCGGGCAGTTGAGCTGAACCGCCCACGAGGGTGACGCGTCTTCAACCTGTGAGAAGCGGTGCCGCGAAATCCCTGCGGAACGACGCCCGTGGGGCAACACTGGGTTCCGACCGACTTATCACAACGGGGGGCGGCCATGAACGACGTTTCACGCCGCGGGACAGACACCACACATCGTCCACGCACCACACCAGAGCGGAAGATCCCATCCATGTGCCAGCACCAGCCGCCGTGTCCGACAGCCGAATCCGCCGACCGGGAGTCCGCCCGCCTCGTGGCGCACCACCCCGAACAGGGCTGGAGCCTGCTGTGCAACGGCGTCCTGCTCTTCGAGGACACCGGTGAACTCCTGCCGGACGGGCAGATCATCGCCCCGCACCGCCCGCTGGACACCGGCACGGTCGTCACGGCGGCCTGAGCACCACCGCGGACGGCCGGCCGACGCCGTCCGCCGATCGAAGGGGCCGGATGCAGCCTCCGCCGCGCACCGGCCCCGACGCGTGTCCGAGACCGCTCGCTCCCCGTGACCTCCCGGTCGCCCTCCCGTACGTCACACCCCCACGGCCGCCGCTCCCCGCCCCGTCCCGCGGCCACCGAGCCGCATCCGGTCCCCCGGCCCCGGAACGTCTCCCTTGAACGTCTTCCCACGGCCGCCGACCTTCCGGAAGACTCCTGGAAGTTTCGACGGGAGCGTCCCGAACGCGACGGAGGTGGGGCAAGTGGCAGCGGACGAGACGGCACCCGCGGCCCGCGGCAGGATCACCATCACGGAGATCGCCCGGCAGGCCGGCGTCTCCGTGCCGACGGTGTCCCGCGTGGTCAACGGCCGTTCCGACGTCTCGCCCGGGACCCGGGCCCGGGTCGAGGACCTGCTGCGCCGGCACGGCTACCGCAAACGCCCCTCCGCCGTCCGTACCCGCGCCGCCCTCCTCGACCTGGTCTTCAACGACCTCGACAGCCCTTGGGCGGTGGAGATCATCCGAGGCGTCGAGGAGGTCGCCCACGCGGCCGGCGTGGGCACGGTCGTATCGGCGATCCACGGGCGCTCCGGTGCGGCCCGGGAGTGGATGCGCAATCTGCGGGCCCGCGCCTCCGACGGCGTCATCCTCGTCACCTCGGCCCTGGAGCCCACGCTGCACGAGCAGTTGCGCATCCTCGGGGTGCCGCTCGTGGTGGTCGACCCGACGGGCTCCCCCGCCCTCGACACCCCGGCCGTCGGCGCCGCCAACTGGGCGGGCGGACTGGCCGCCACGGAGCACCTGCTCTCCCTCGGCCACCGCAGGATCGGCCTGATCGCCGGCCCGCCGCGCCTGCTGTGCTCCCGCGCCCGCTTCGACGGCTACCGGGCGGCCCTGGAAGCGGCCGGCCTCGCCGTGGACGAAACCCTGGTCGTACCCGGCGACTTCCGCCCCGAGTCGGGCTTCGCCGGCTGCACCGCGCTGCTCGACCTGCCCGAGCCGCCGACCGCCCTGTTCGCGGCCAGCGACCAGATGGCGCTCGGCGCGATCGAGGCGCTGCGCCGGCGCGGGCTGCGCGTACCGGAGGACATGAGCGTGGTCGGTTTCGACGACCTCCCGGAAGTCCGCTGGTCGGCGCCGCCGTTGACGACCGTCCGCCAGCCCCTCGCCGACATGGGCAAGCTCGCCGTCCGTACGGTCCTCAACCTGGCCCGCGGCGAGCGTGCCGACCCGCCGCGTGTGGAACTGGGCACCGAGCTGGTGGTGCGGTCGAGCACCGCACCACCGACTCCCGCACGCTGACGCCCGCTGCACCTCGAAGGTGCAGCAGTCAGCTCAGTGCCTCCCGGATCGCGTGGTACGCCGGCTTCGGCACGAGGTTCTCGTCCCACGGCAGGGCGGCGCCCTCCCCCGGGAAGAACGCCGGGATCCACGAGTACCTGTCGGTGTAGTCCCACAACTGCCGTAAGACACGATGCAGTACTAGCATCAGGGCATGCCGTACGCGCCTGAATATCTCCACCTGGTGATCCCGGACGTCCGCTT